>JAJVHW010000110.1 GCA_022072415.1 Planctomycetota bacterium | reverse complement strand
AGGCCCACTTGGTCACGATCGTCTGGGACGAGCCCATGTCCTCCCGCTTCTCGAGCGTCCGCCCGAGGCCGTCGGCCACGTACTCGACCTCGTTGCCCTTCGGGTCGATCGTCTTCCGGAGCACGCCGCGGGAGTCGCGCTTCCACTCGGTGATCTTCTTGTTGGAGGAGTCGGTCCGGTCGATCTCGGTCCGCTTGGTCTGGCGGTTGATGACGTCGTAGGTGAACTCCGTCTCGAACGCCTCGGTCCCGGACGACCCGGGGATCTTCTCCGTCTCCTTCACCTTGGTGACGTTGCCGTTCGCGTCGTAGGTCCACTCGGTGAAGTTCCCGAGCGGGTCCGTCGCCTTGGTCCGCCGGCCCGCGGCGTCGTACTCGACGGTGGTCTCGTTGCTGCGCCGGTCCTTCGAGGACACGACGAGCGAGCGCTTGTCGAAGGCGACCGTACTCGCGAGCCAGGTGGTCGAGGAGCTTCCGATCAGGCCGGCCTCCTCTTTCCACGCGCGGCCCATCTCGTCGTAGGTGGTCTTCGAGTGCGCAAGGAGCACGTCCGTGGTCCCGGCCTCCTCGTAGGCCTTCCGCTCCGTTGCGCGTCCCATGACGTCGTAGGTGGTCGTCGCGTAGTGGCCGAGCGCGTTGACCGCCTTCGTGCGCTGGTCGAAGAGGTCGTACTCGGCCGTGGACGTCTTCCCGCGGGCGTTGACCGACGTGACGACGTTGCGGTTGCCGTCGTAGTCGCGGGTCGCGACCTGATCGGTGCCGCCGCTCCCGGCCTCGCGCTCGACCTTGTACACGAGCCCGCGCTCGTCGTAGACCGTGCGCGTCTCGCGGTCGCCTCGGGTGACCTTCTCCGCCGCCCAGTTCGCATCGTAGTAGACCTGCGTCGTCCGCTGGGTCGAGCTCGTCACGTCCTCGCGGATCATGAGCGGCTTGTCCATCTCGTTGTAGGTGGTCGTCGTTTCCCACCACGCGGGCGAGGTGAGCGCCGTCCCGTCGTAGTCGATGTTCTTGACGCGCCGCTTCGTGACGTCGAGGTTCTCGTTGTGCTCGAACTCGGTCACGTAGCCGAGCGAGGACGGCGCCTCGACCTTCGTCACGTTCCCGTAGCGCTCGACGGTGTGGAGCGTGGTGTTGCCGTTCGGGTCCTTCACGCTCTTCACGTCGCCCCAGGGCTCGTAGTCGTACTCGGTCGTCAGGTTGAGCCCGCCCTGGTCCACGATGACCTTCTTGACGCGCCCCTTCCGGGCGCCCGCGGTCCAGTACTCGTACTTCGTGACCTTCCCCTCGCCGTCGGTCCGCGTGTCGAGGGTGCCGTCTGAGTTGTAGGCCATCGACTCGGTGACCGTGACGTTCGGGGTCACGTTCGTGACGGTCGGGTGCGTGACCGCGGTCGGCTGACCCTTCGTGTTGTTCGTGTAGGAGGTGGTCTTCCCGTCCGGCGTCGTCATGCTCGCGAGCGCGTAGTACTTCGACTCATCCTCGTACGTGTACGTCGTCACGCGGTCGGCCGAGCTGTCCGACGCTGCCATCGACTCCTTCTGCCGCGACTCGGTCACCTGCTTCATCGAGGAGAGCGTCAGCTTCGTGCCGTTGCCCCGCGGAAGCGTCACGCCGGTCATGTAGCCGTCGCTGTCGTGGGTCCACGAGGTCGTGTAGTCGCCCTCGCCCGACCGCACGTTGCGGTTCGTCTTCTCGACGAGGCTCGTCTTGACGAGGGACGTCGTGTTGAACGACCACACCCGCTGGTTCCCCACGGGGTCGAGGATCGACGTCTCGCCGCTCCCGACGTTGGCGTAATCGAACTCGTACCCGGCCGAGATCGCGCCGAGCCACTGCTTCCGCACGCGGTCCGAGCTGTCGTAGGCGTTCCGAAGCCACGCGATCCCCCGGCCGTCGATCACGGTCGCGAGGTTGCTGTTGAGCGCCGACGCCGAGGCGCCGTTCACGTAGCGGAACTCGTGCGTGATGCCGCTCGGGAAGCTCGTGGTGGCCGGGCCCTTCACGCGGTAGAGCTGGCCCTGCGGGTTGTACTCGAAGTCCCAGTTGGCGCTGTCGGGGGTCGTCACCTGCTTGATGCGGCTCGTGCCGGACCACGTCGTCACGGTCCAGACCTCGCCGCGGGTGTCGGTGACCGAGGTCGGGTGGCCGCTTCCGTCGCGGGCGAAGGTGACCTGGTTCTGGTGCACGTCGCGGTACCAGACGAGCTTCCCGTCGGTGAAGTGGTAGACGTTCGTCGACCCGCCGCAGAGGCTCCCCGTCGGGAAGTGCCGCTCGTAGTTGCTGCTGTCGATCTTCGTCAGGATGCAGAGGCACCCCGCCGGCGACGTGAATGTGCTCGTCCCCGAGTTCCACGTGAAGAGCTTCTCGGCGCCGTCCTCCATCGTGACCCACATGTCGCCGCCCGACGCGGGCGTGATCTTCATGTCGAAGATCGAGTGAGTGCCTTTCCCGAAGTAGCCGTCGTAGGCCGCCGCGGAGAGGAAGCCGATGTCCACCGAGAAGCCCATGCCGACGCCCTGCGCGCCGGCCACCGAGAGGCTGTGGACGTGGACGCCGTTGTGGACGTAGACGCCGGCCCCGTCCTGCGCGCTCGTCCCGGCCCAGTTGGCGTAGTTCCCCTGGTAGCGGCCCGAGTGGGTCGCCGCGGAGCCGCCGTCGTGGGTCGAGGAGCCGTTGTAGAGGAAGGGGTTCGTGTCCGTGCCGTCGGCCGTGCCGTCGCCGTCGAAGTCGCCGACGACCGCGCTCGTCCCCTCCTCGATCGCCTCGCGGTAATCGGACCACCCGTCGTCGTCGGTGTCGGTGTCGTTCGGGTCCGTGCCCCATATCGCGTTCTCGTCGGCGTCGGAGAGGCCGTCGCCGTCGGTGTCGGAGGCCCACGCGGCGGTGGCGGAGGCGAGGAGCGCCGTGACCGTGAGGAGGAGGTTCGGGGCGCCGCGGCGGGGCTCGGAACGACGCGTGTCGTGCTTCTGCATGGCTACTTCCCCCCTCCGGTCGTGACGCCGAAGACGGCCGACTTCATCGCGTCGGCCGTCTGCTCGAGGCGCGAGCCTTTCGTGGCCCAGTTCGAAACGTCACCGGAGACGTCGGACCATGTCCGGCCGTCCTTCTTCTCGAGCCGGAGCCAGGCGGTCAGCGCGGTGCAGCGGGCGGCGTCGCTCCGCGCTGTGTCGGCGGCGATCGACTTGAGCTTCGTCCGCGCGCCGGAGTGGTCCGAGCGGCCGAGCGTGGCGATGGCCTGCGCGGCGATGCGGTCGTCCGTGCTGTCGGCGAGCTCCTCGATGGCCTTCCGCGACTCGGAGTCGCCCGCGGCGCGGAGCTCCTCGAGCGCGGCGCCGCGGCCGAGTTCGCCGGCCGACGCTTCGCAGCGCGCCTTCGCGGCCTTGGCCTTGTCGGTCGCAGCCTCGGCGCGGGCGAGCATCACGAGACAGGCCGCCGCGAGGCCTGCGGCCCCGATCGCCGCCGCTAGGGCCCATTGGGCACGGCCTTCCGCGCGGCCGGCCTCGCCGGGATCGGGGACTCTCGTCCGCGAGGCTCTGCCGTCGCGGCCTCCGGCTCCGGGCCCGCCGTGTCCGCGCGTTCCGTGACTCGTCCCCGCCATGTGCGTCTCCCCGAGGAACGCTCCGCATGCGCCGGACCGGCGGCGGAGGAGGTCCCTCTACCCCTATGGGCGCAATCTGCTTGGCGGATCCGAGGGGTCAGGCCGCGTGCCGGAGTTCGATCGTCATTTGGAGTGCAGGGTTACGACGATTCGCGAGAATCGTGATCTTCCTCACTCGGGCGGACGGGCGGACGGGCGGACGGGCGGACGGGCGGACGGGCGGACGGGCGCGAGGTGCGCGGCGCGATGCGAGGCCGAATGCAACGCGCCGGCCACGGCCCCGCGCGAGATGCCGAGCGCCTTCGCAGTCGCGGAGTGCGTTCTGTAGCGGGCGAGCGCGGAGATCACGCGGAACTCGTGCGGAGTCAGCGTGCGCCGAAGTTGCGCCACGAGGGACCCGCATCGGTCGGCGTGCAGCGGATCGGACTCCGCCTCCCCCGCAGGGCCGGCCTCCGCGCACGGCTGCCTCGCACGCTCCTGATCGGCCGCCGCGGCGAGGACCCTCCGAAACCTCCGCGCCGCGCGTCGGCGCACCCGAACAGTCCAGTCGATGGCCCGGGCCAACGCACGGGCGAGCGGCTCGTCGGGCGGCGCTTCGCGGAGGGACCGGTGCGAGTCGAAGAGGAGATTCTCGGCTGTCTCCAGGGCGATCTCCGCGATGTCGTCCGGAGTGCATCGCTGCAACCGATCGTGAGTGCTCGCGGCGACTCGAAGGTGGAGGAACAGGTCATCGAGGGGCGAGGGCGGCGCAGAGACCCGGTGCGCACGCTTCGACGCGTCGAGCGCGGCGAGCCACGCGCCGACCGTCAGGCTTCGGAGTCGCATGCCGGTTCCGGCGCACTCCGCTCGCGGGTGTCCGACGCGACGGACGCTGGCCGTTCGGCCCGCGGGATCCTCGGCCGATCAGCAGGCTTCCTCGGCGTCCCCATCTCCACCCCCGGGTCGTTCCATCCACATGCCGGGAGCTTGCGGGATCGGCGGGGTGCCTGTCAAGGGGGCCCCCGGTGCGCATGCGGCGGGATCGGGCGGGTGATGAGCTATCGTCGTGTCCGCATGGACCCGGATGGGCCGATCGGTGCGCGGGAAGACGTCGCGCAGGACGACGTTGGCCGGGAAGACGTCGTATGCCTCGACTTCGAGGTGGCGGAGGGCGGCGCGCTGGCGGACGCGGGGGCGGTGCGCGGGGAGCGGGCGTGGCGGCGGCGGCCGGGAGACGGGGCGGAGCGCGCGATCGCGGAGCTCGAGGCGTTCGCCGCTGGGGCGGGAGCCGTGGCGGGGCACAACATCGTGCGGCACGACCTGCCGTGGATCGAGTCGGTGCGACCTCGCTCGCCGCTCCTCGCGCTGCCCGCGATCGACACGCTGTTGCTGTCGCCGCTGGCCTTTCCGGCGAAGCCGTACCACAAGCTCGTGAAGGACTACAAGCTGGTCAGCGACGCGAAGAACGACCCGGTCCGGGACGCGACGCTCGCTCGGCGGCTCCTCGACGACGAGCGGCGCGAGCTGGCGAGGATCGCGGTGGAGGACCCGGAACTCGTCGCGATCGAGCGCGCCGCGATGGCCGGCCCCGGCTGCGGCGCCGCCGCCGACGAGCTTGCCCGATGCGGGGCACGGGCGCAGAGCGACGCCGAAGCGGTCGATGCGTTCGCGCGGCGGTTCGCCGGACGCGTGTGCCGGCAGGCCATCGATTCCGTCGCCGCGGCGCTCGCCGTTCCGTCTGCGCGGCCTGCGGTCGCGTATGCGGCGGCGTGGCTGTCGGTCGCCGAAACGTCGTCGGTCTCGCCGCGATGGGTACGCACGGCGTTCCCGGCGTGGCACACCCTCGTCCGTGCGCTCCGCGACGCGCCCTGCGGCGATCCGCTCTGCCCCCGCTGCCCGACCGCGCACGACGGCGCGGCGTGGCTCCCGCGATTCGGGCTCACGGAGTTCCGCCGGGCCGACGACGGCCGCGAGGTGCAGCGCGAGATCGTGGGACTCGGGATGCGCGGCGCACCCCATCTCGCGATCCTGCCGACCAGCTTCGGGAAGTCCGTCTGCTACCAGATCCCGGCGTTCGCGCGGCATGAGCGCACCGGCGCGCTCACGGTCGTGCTCTCGCCGCTCCAGGCGCTGATGAAGGACCAGGTGGACGGCTTCGAGCGCCGCACGGGATCGAAGGCCGCCGCCGCGCTGAACGGGCTCCTCACGCCTCCCGAGCGCGGGAAGGTGCTCGCCGACGTGCAGGCGGGCGACGTGGCGCTGCTCTACGTGTCGCCTGAGCAGCTTCGGAACCGGTCGTTCCGAAACGCGGCCCGGTCGCGCGAGATCGCGGCATGGGTGTTCGACGAGGCGCACTGCCTCGCCAAGTGGGGCCACGACTTCCGCACGGACTACGTCTACGCCGGAAGGTTCATCCGGGAGTTCGCGGCGGCGGAGGGAGTGCCGGTGGCCCCGGTCGCGTGCTTCACCGCGACGGCCCGGCGCGACGTGCGCGACGAGATCCTGCGGTACTTCCGCGACGCCACCGGGCAGGAGCTCCGCGTGGTCGAAGTGCCGCCCGAGCGCGCGAACATCGCGTTCGAGGCGCGGCGGGTGCCGGAAGCCGGCCGCGCGGATGCGATCGACGCCGAGCTCCGCGCCCGGATCGGCGGCGGGCGCGCGATCGTGTACCTCGCGACGCGGCGGCGCACGGAGCACTACGCGGCGGAGCTCGCGAAGCGGGGATGGGCCGCGCGCGCATTCCACGCGGGGCTCGAGCCGCCCGTCAAGCGCGAGGTGCAGGACGCGTTCAAGTCGGGCGCGGTGCGCGTGGTCTGCGCGACGAACGCGTTCGGTATGGGGATCGACCAGCCGGACGTGCGCGCGGTGATCCACGGCGACATCCCCGGGTCGCTGGAGAACTACCTTCAGGAGGCCGGGCGCGCCGGGCGGGACGGGCTCCCGTCGCGGGCGCTCCTCCTCTTCGAGGCGCAGGACGCCGAGACCCAGTTCGGCCTCGCGGCGGACTCGCAGCTCGGGCGGAAGGACATCGCCCAGGTGCTCGCCGCCGTGCGGCGACGTATGCGCGGCGATCAGCCGGTCGTCGTCACCGCCGCCGAACTGCTGGCGGACCAGCGCACCGACGTGTCGTTCGACGCGGGCGACCGCGACGCGAAGACGAAGGTCCACACGGCGGTGTCGTGGCTCGAGCGCGCGGACTTCCTCTCCCGCGACGAGAATCACACGCGGGTCTTCCAGGGTCGGCCGCTCGTCAAGGACATGGACGAGGCGGCGGCGCGGATCGCGAAGCTCGGGCTCAGCGTCCGGACGCGCGAGGCATGGGTGGCGGTCCTCCGCGCGCTCTTCCACGCCGATCCGCGGCAGGGGCTCGACATGGACGAGCTTGCGGCCGAGGCGGGGATCCGCGAGTACCCCGACGACGCGGGCAACCCGCGGAAGTCCCCCGCCGCGCGGCTCCTCCGCATCCTCCGCGACATGACGCTCCAGGGTCTCGTGGACGAGGGGCTCTCGATGACGGCGTTCGTGCGCGTCGCGACGGCCGACGACTCGCGCTCGCGGTTCGAAGCGCTCGCTGCGCTCGACGGGGAGTTCATCGCACGGCTGCGCGAGCATGCCCCGGACCTCGGACCGGCATCGGACGCCGACGGCGACCGCGACTGGGCCCGCATCGACCTCCGCCTTGTCAACGCGGACTTCGCCGCCCGGGGAGTCCATGCCTCGCCCGACACGTTCCGTCGCTCCCTCCATGCGCTCGCGGAGGACGGGCGGAACAGCGGGAACGGGCGCGGGAGCATCGAACTCCGCCACGCCGGCGCGGACGCGTGGCGGATGCGGCTGCTGCGCTCGTGGGACGCGCTTGCCGAGACGGCCGCGAAGCGGCGCGCGGTCGCGGGCTCGGCGCTCCGCGCGGTTCTCTCGAAGGCGCCGGAGGGCGCGCGCGGCGAAGTGCTCGTGGCGTTCGGGATGGGCGATGTCGCGTCAGCGGTCGAGGCGGACCACAGGGAACGGCTCGTGGACGCCGACGCGGCGGTCGAGCGCGGGCTTCTGTGGCTCCACGAAGCGGGCGCGATCACGCTCCAGAAGGGGCTGGCCGTGTTCCGCCAGGCGATGGGACTCGCCCTCCGGCCCGCCGCGCACGGAAGGACCTACGAGAACCGCGACTACGCCGAGCTCGCCGAGCACTACCGCGAGCGCACCGTGCAGATCCACGTCATCGCCGAGTGGGCGAAGCTCCAGGCCGACCTGCCGCAGCGGGCGCGGGCGTTCGTCGCCGACTACTTCCGCGCGCCGCGCGAGGAGTTCCTCTCGACCTGGTTCGCCGGGCGCGAGGAGGATCTGCGCCGCCCGACGTCGGCCGAGTCGTGGCGCCGCGTCGTCGAGGAGGCCGGGGACCCGGCGCAGCGGCGGATCGTCACGTCGTCGCCCGACCGCCACACGCTGGTCCTCGCCGGACCGGGATCGGGGAAGACGCGGGTGATCGTGCACCGCGCGGCCTTCCTGCTCCTGGTCGAGCGCGTCGCGCCGGAGTCGCTCCTGGTCCTCTGCTTCAACCGGAGCGCCGCGCACGAACTTCGCGTGCGGCTGCGCGAGCTCGCGGGCGGGGCGGCGCGCGGCGTGCTCGTCACCACGTTCCACTCGCTCGCGCTCCGGATCACCGGCACCGATCCGCGCACGGTCGGCGGGCCCGGCGACGAGCGGACAGTGGACGAGGCGATCGTGCGCGCGGTCGCGCTGCTCCGCGGCGAAGGAGCGGCGATCGCGACCGACATCGACGCGCTTCGGGAGCGGCTCCTCGCGGGCTACCGCCATGTACTCGTGGACGAGTACCAGGACGTGGACGAGGCGCAGTACGAGCTGATCTCCGCGGTCGCGGGTCGTCGCGGGAGCTCGGGCGCCCGGGAGAATCCGGCGGTCCTCATGGCTGTCGGCGACGACGACCAGAACATCTACGGATGGCGCGGCGCCGACGCGCGATGGCTGAGTCGGTTCCGTGACGACTACGAGGCGAACGTGGAGTTCCTCGTGGACAACTACCGCTCCACGCCGCACATCGTGGACGCCGCGAACGCGCTGATCGCGCCGAACAAGCTCCGCGAGAAGGCGTCGCACCCGATCCGTCCGTCGCGGGCGCGACGCGCCGAGGGACGCGGGGGCGAGTTCGGCCGCATCGACCGCGAGTCCCGCGGGCGCGTGCAGGTCCATCCGTGCGCCGACGCGGCGTCGGAACTCCGCGCCGTGGCCTACGAGATCCGGCGGCTGGAGGATCGCGGCGCGCACACGGCCGACATGGCGGTGCTCGGGCGGACGAACGCGAGCCTCCACGCGTTCCGCTCGTGGTTCGAGGAGCAGCGCGTCGCCGTGCGGCGCCGGCTCCCCGCCGGGAAGGGCCTGCCGGTGGACCGCGTGCGCGAGATCGACGCGACCCTCCGCGCGCTCGACGCGCGGGCGTCGGAACCGATGGACGGAGCGGCGCTCCGCCGCGTGTGCGGGCTCGAGAACGGCCCCGGCGCGAACCCGTGGCTCGGCGTGCTCCACCGCGCCGTTGCCGAGTGGCTCGAGGAGCATCCGGACGCCGACCTCACGGAACCGACGCTCCCTGCGTCGGCCTTCGCCGCGCATCTCCGCGAACTGATCGCCGAGGAGCGGCGCGGCCACATGGTCGGCGAGGGGCTCTTCCTCGGCACCGTGCACGGCGCGAAGGGGCTCGAGTTCGATCACGTCTTCGTGCTGGACGGCGGCGGACGTCCGCCCGGCGGCTCGCGCGACGAGCGGCCGCCGGAAGCGATCGCCGCCGAGGAGCGCCGCGTGGTCTACGTGGCGATGACGCGCGCGCGGCGCACGCTGCACCTCGTCCGCCGCGACGACATGGCGAACCCGTTCCTCGCCGAACTGGACGCCGGAGACCCCTCGTGGCGGCTCGTGCGTGAACCGGTCCGTGCGCTTCCGGGCGACGCCGCGCACCTGCGCGTCTCGTACGAACTCCTGTCGCTCGAAGACGTGGACCTGGGCTGGGCGGGCTCGCTCCCCGGGGACCACGAGACGCACGCGCGGCTCCGCACGGTCGCCACGGGCGATGCAGCCCGCCTCGGCGCGCAGGGCTCCCCCGTCATCGCCGACCTGCGCGGCGGCGCCCTCTGCGCGCTCTCCCGACTCGGCCGCGACCGCTGGTCCGACGCCGCCGGCTCCGAAGCGCGCATCCTCGCGATGGTCGTCCGCGACCGCGAGACGACGCACGAGGACTTCCAGGACCGAGTCCGCTGCGACCGCTGGGAGGTGCCGGTCGTGGAGGTCGTGCGACGGTGGTGAGCGGGGCGCCACACACAGCAGTCCCCCTCCAGTTCACTCCAACTGCGCATGCTGCTTCGCCATGTCGGCCTCGGTGATGCCGAGGCGGCGCATGGCGAGGAGGACGAGGGCGTCGCAGGCGACGAGGAGGCTCTGCTCGAAGATGGTGCCGAGGGGCTGGCGGCTGCGGCCGCCCTCGGCGATCGGGATCGTGAAGACGAGGTCCACGCGGCGGGCGAGGCTGCTCTTCTTCGTCATCGTGACGAGGGCGACGGATGCGCCGGCCTCGTGCGCCTTCTCGACGTAGGCGTGGAGCGTGCGCGACTTGCCGTAGCGGGAGCAGAGGAGGAGGAGGTCGCCCTTGCCGATCGACGGCGTGGTGGTCTCGCCGACGACGTACACCTCGAACTGCAGGTGCATGAGCCGCATCGCGAGGCCGCGGGCCATGAGGCCGCTCCGGCCGATCCCGGCCACGAAGAGCCGCTTCGCGCCGCGCATGGCGTCGAGGAGGCGCTCCATCTGCGCGCGGTCCACCTTCTCCGCGACGCTCGTGAGCTCGGAGAGGATCTCCGTCAGTGGGTCGAACGCACCAGGTCCCACCGGATCACCTCCACGGGGAAGACGGGGCCCTCGACGCAGCTCTTCGCCCAGCGGTAGCCGTCGGGCGTCTCCGGGGTCACGTCGGTCGCGACGGGGACGACGCAGCCCGCGCACGCGCCGAAGCCGCAGGGCATCGTCTCCTCGGTGGACACCTGGCACTCGAAGCGGAGTCCGCGCGCGCGCGCAGCGGCCACCGTGCGGTGGAGCGCCTTGAACATCGGGTTCGGCCCGCACGAGAGGACGCGCACCGGCGCGGAGGCGGCGCGTTCGAGGTGCGGGACGAGCAGGTCGGTGACGTACCCTTTCCGCCCGCGGCTCCCGTCGTCGGTCGCGACTTCCACCGCGCAGCCGGCGGCGGCGAGTTCGTCGGCGAGGTACACGTGGTCCGCGTCGCGTCCGCCGACCAGGTAGACGATCCGCTGCGACGCGCTCCGTCGCCGGAGCATGCGCGTGGTGATCGCGAACGGCGCGGCGCCGATCCCGCCCGCGACGAAGATCATCGTCTCGTCCGGAGTCCCGAGGCCGTACGGGTGGCCGAGCGGCCCGAGGATCCCGATCTTCTCGCCCGGCTGCCGCTCGGCGAGCGCCGCGGTGCCGACCCCCACGACGAGGATGAGCACCGTGAATCCCGTCGGCGGCGCGCCCTCGCCGTTTCCGAAGAGCAGGTCGCACACGCTGAACGCGCGGGAGAGGAAGGGGTCCGCCCCCTGCCGCGCGCGGAGCATCACGAACTGACCGGCCTTCACCGCGGCGGCGACGCCGGGGCACGAGATCTCGAGCCGAACGCAGTCCGCGGCCACGCGGACGTTCCGGAGGATCGTCCCTTCGTGCGCGAGATTTCCGGAGCAGGGGTGTTCGTGGGCCATGCGGTTCGGGGCGAATGTATCAGTCGCCGCGGAGGCGGCGATAGACGTCGGGGCGGCGGTCGGCGAGGAACGGGAACTTCGCGCGGACGGCCGCGACCTCGGCGGCGGTCACGTCGCCCGAGACCTCGCGCTCCGTGCCGCACGGCGCGCCGCCGCCGTCGATCAGCACGCCGAGCGGCGACACGAGGCGCGAACCGCCGGAGTAGTCGAGGCCGCCGCCCGAGCCGACGCGGTTCACGCCGAGCACGGACGCCTGCGTCTCGATCGCGCGGGCCTCGAGCAGCTTCGTGAAGTGGGCCACGCGAGCGACCGGCCAGTTGGCGACGACGACGAAGAGATCGGTCCGCGGCGCGAGCGCGGCGAACAGTTCCGGGAAGCGGAGGTCGTAGCAGACGAGCGGCGTCACGCGCACGCCGCCCACGTCCACGGTCACCGCCGCATCGCCCGCGTCGTAGTGCTGCGACTCGCCCCCGAACGTGAACGGGTGGATCTTCGCGTAGCGATGGACGTCGCCCGCGGGCGTGGCCACGAGGAACACGTTCCGCGGACGCCCCCCGCCGGAGGCCCGCTGCGCGACGCTCCCGCACACCGCGGCGCGCACCGCGCGGGCCGTGTCGAGCATCCACCGCTCGCTCTCGCCGCCCTCGGGTTCGGCGATGCGGTCGGCGTCCATCGAGAAGCCCGTCGGCCACATCTCGGGCAGCGCGATCAGCGACGCGCCGCGGGCCGCCGCGTGTTCCACGCGGGGCCGGAGGCGCCGGCGGTTCTCCGCCGGATCCTCCCAGACGAGATCGCACTGGATTCCGGCGACGCGCATGCGGGGACGGACGTCAATCCTTCACTTTCCGCGGCGAAAGTGAAGGATTGAGGGCATGCCCCAGCCCAACCGCGTCCAGTCCAGCGACTTCCTCGTCCGCCGCGCCGAGAAGGCCGACGCCGCGCTCCCCGCGACCGACGGCACGTTCACGTGGTTCGGGCCCGTGGACGCCCCCGAGCAGCGCTACCGTTTCGTGATCGTGCGCGACAGCGGTGCCGAGGTCTCGGTGGTGCCCGGGAGCGACGCGAAGTTCAAGGTGGGCCTCAAGGCCTGGCGCTGGAAGGGACCGCAGAGCGAGGACGCGGCGGAGAAGCCGGGCGTGTACCTCGTCGTGAAGACGACCGCCCGCCGCGTGGACCTGAAGAAGGTCTGATCGCTCCGGATCACTTCGCGAGCGTCACGCGCAGCCGGTACTCCGCGCCGCGCGGCACGAGCGAAAGGTCGATCGACGCGCCGCCGAGCGGGGCGAGCCATCGCCACCGGTCGCGGAAGTCCTCGCAGGCGAGCGGGAGTTCGCGCTCGCGGCGGACCCTCATGCGGTTCCGGATCTCGCGGTCGGCCCGGTCGGCGAGTTCGCCCGGGGACAACGTCTCCGCCGCGCGGACCTCGGCCTCGAACGCGCGCCGCTCGGCGCCCCAGTCGTGGACGCAGACCGACTGCGCGTGGTTCCAGCCCTCGTCGTCGAGCTGACGGCGAAGGAGCGGCAGCGAGAGGCGCATCGACGCGCCGCCCGTGGAACCCGCCTCCGCCGTCCGCGCGCGGAGGGCGCGGCGCAGGTGCCCTTCGTGCGTCGTGAACACGAGCCGGCCGGGCGACGTGAGCACCGCAGGGCGGAGAAGCTCCCACTGTCCGAGGAACCCCGAGCGGTCCGCCACGTGGAGACGGACCGAACGCCCGGGAACGTCGAGTTCCGCGGGATCGACGTCCACGAGCGACGCGCCGAGGCTCTTCACCGTGGCGAGCGCCTCGTCGGCGCGGCGTCCGTCGCGAACCGCGAACACGATCGTCGTCGCGGGAATCCGCCGCACGGATCCCGGCTCGCCGCCGTCGTCCACGCGGTCCGCCTCCGCGACGCGCGCCACCGCGAACCCGATGCCGTCGGCGAGCGGCGAGGCGATCCGCGCCGCGGCGGACTCGAGCGTCTCGCCCTTCGCGGAGAGCTCGTCGGTGAGCACGCGGACGTGCTCCGGCGGCAGCGCGCGGAGGAGGAGCAGGACGGCGTCCTTCGCGGACATCGGGAGTCCGCCCCACGCGAACGTCTCCGACGGGACGACGAACGGCGCCGCGAGCGCTGCGGTGACCGTCGCGTCCGGGACTCCGGCCCCGCGGAGCGGCGCGAGAGCCGGCGGGAGCGCCGCGCCGCACACGGCGAAGTCCGCGGAGCACGAGTCGGCGCTCCGGAGATCGATCGTGCCGCGGAGCGTCGCGCCCGCCGCCTCCCACAGCGCGAACCATGCGTCGGATTCACGCATCCCCTGCGCGCCGCCGCGAAGCCGCGAGCCCAAGGACGCGGCGTCGGCCCACACGAACGCGCGGCCGGCGGCGGGACCGCCGAGTGCCAGAGCGTCGTCGAATCCCGGCCGGGCGGAGAGCGCGTCGCCGCGCCCCGCATCCAGGGCGAGCGCGTCGTCGGCGAGGGACCGCTCCGTCGCCGCGACCAGCACGTCGCCGCTCCGTGCGAGCCACAGATCGGCGCCGCGCACGCGGAGCAGCGTGCCGTCGGCGTCGATCCCCTGCGCCGCGAGGGCCGCGGGATCCGGGCGGAGGAGCGCGTCGCCGATCCGCGCCGCGGCCGACACGCGGGAGAGCGCGAGCACGCCGCCCCGGCGGACGGCCACGACGACCTCTCCAGGAGCGACGTCCGCCTCCAGCGTGAGCTTCCCGCCGGTGGCGGCGCGGATCGACTCGTCGACCTGCGCGATCGCCGCGAGGAGCCCCTCCCAGCCGAGGGCCTCGCGGAGCGGTTCTGCCGCGTCGGCGGAGCGGAGCCACCGGAGGAGCGGGCTCGACGCGCAATCGGGGCCGTCCACCCGCACCGCGGCCTCGACGTCGGCCGGGACGAGCGCATCGAGGCGCCGGGACGTTCCGGGCCCGCTCCCGGCGGACGTCCAGACGAGCCACAGCGCGGCCGTCACGAGCAGCAGCAACGCCGCGCCGAACAGCGCCACGCGCCGCACGGAGCCCGACCTCGCCGGAGGGGTGCGCACCGACCTCACGCGGAGGATCCCACCGGATCGCTCCGGCAAGTCCAGGACTCGCGCGGGAAAACACGCGGAGCCCGCGGGGCGGTCGGTACCTTCCGCCGATGCGGATCAGCGACCGCGTGCGACGACTCACGCCTTCGCTCACCTTCGCGCTGATCGCGAAGACGAAGGCGCTGAAGGCCCAGGGGAAGGACATCGTGTCCCTGGGCGCCGGGGAGCCCGACTTCCCGACGCCGGAGAACATCCGGCGCGCCGCGGCGCGCGCGATGGACGCCGGGCACACGAAGTACACCGAGACGCCGGGCATCCTCGACCTGAGGAAGGCCGTCTGCGCGGCCTACGCGAAGCAGGGCGTGACGTACGCGCCCGGGCAGGTCGTGGTGACGACCGGCGCGAAGCACGCGCTCTTCCAGGCGATCCAGGCCGTGGTCAACGACGGCGACCCGGTGCTCGTCCCGCAGCCGTCCTGGCTGAGCTACGGCGACATGGTGCTCGCGGCCGGCGGGCGGCCGGTGCCCGTCGCGTGCACGGAGGAGCGGGGCTTCAAGCTGACGCCCGACGTGCTCCGCGCCGCGTCGGCGGCCGAGTCCGCGGCTCGCCTCGTGATCTTCAACGGCGTCTCGAACCCGACCGGCGTCGTCCACTCGCCCGACGAGATGCGCGCGCTCGCCGAAGTCGCGGAGGAGCGGGACCTCTGGGTCCTCTCCGACGAGATCTACGAGCGCCTGGTCTACGGCGGCGCGAAGACGGCGCCGTTCGCGTCGGTCCACCCGAAGGCCCCGGCGCGCACGATCACCGTGTCCGGCGTGAGCAAGACGTTCTCGATGACGGGCTGGCGCGTCGGCTGGGCCGCGGCGCCGGCCGACGTGGCCGAGGCGATCTCGACGCTCCAGGGCCAGTCCACGAGCAACACCTGCTCCGTCGCCCAGCACGCGGCGCTCGAGGCGCTCACCGGCGACCAGACCGCGATCGAGGCGATGTGCCGCGAGTTCGAGACGCGCCGCGACCACATGGTCCGGCGCCTGCGCGCGATCCCCGGGGTCCACCTGACCGTTCCGCAGGGCGCGTTCTACGCCTTCCCGCGCGTGGACTCGTACTACGGCCGCCGCCCGGGCCTCTCCGGCAGCATCGCGATGGCGGAGGCGATCCTCGAGGAGGCGCTCGTCACCGTCGTGCCCGGCCAGCCCTTCGGCAGCGACGCGCACGTCCGCCTGTCCTACACCTGCTCGATGCAGGACATCGACAAGGCCATGGACCGCCTCGACGCCTTCTTCGCGAAGCTGCGGTGATCGGGCGTCGTCCCGAAGCGACGGAAACACCTCGTCACGCGACTTGCGGCGGTCCGTTCGTGCGGATCCAGCGGTCCGGACCCGCAAGCCGCGCGCCGGCAAGCTGCCGCAGTGCAGCGGACGATCCCGTGAACTGCCCGGCTGCTGCGTCGGGCTCGCGCCGCAACGCCCTCCGTCGAGTTGGCGCCGCTCGCCCGCCTTGCAGCCGGCTCGCCGCACCGTTGCCAGGTGAGTCACTTGTTTCGGGACAACGCCTCAAAGCAGTGCGCCGAGCGGCAGCGCGACCGTCCGCGACGTGAGACGGTGCGGCGCGCGGCCGCTGTAGGCGACGATCCCGAACGGCGCCCGCGCGCCGAACTCCGCGCAGAACGCGTCCACGGCCTTCGCGTCCGCCACGCGGACCGAGTCCGCGCCCCTGACTTCGATCGGCAGCAGCCGACGGCCGCTCTCGAGGACGAAATCCACCTCCTCGCCCGACGCGGTGCGGCGGAAGGTCACCTCCGGCCGGCGGATCTGCGTGTCGCGCCACGCGAGCACGTCGTTGAGGACCAGGTTCTCGAGCCACGCTCCCGCGTTCGGCAGCGCGTCGATCCCGGCGGGATCGGTCACGCCGCATGCGTGGAGCGAGAGTCCCGTGTCCATCGAGTAGAGCTTCGGGGACTTGATGAGCCGGCGCGCCCGCGACTCGCCGAACGGCTGCAGAAGCGTGACCATGTGCGTCGCCGCGAGGATCGACGTCCACCGCTGCGCCGACGTGCGCGGCACCGCGGCGTCGCGCGCGAGGTCCGTGACGTTGAGCAGCCCGCCGGTCCGGAGCGCCGCGAGGCGCAGCAGGCGGCCGAACGCGGCGACGTCGTCCACGCGCGCGACGTCGCGCAGGTCGCGGTGCAGGTACGTGTCCACGTAGCCGTCGAACCACACGATGCGGTCGTCGATGTCATCCGCCAGTGCGGCCGGAGGCAGCCCGCCCGCGAGGGCCGCGCGCTTCCAGTCGAGATCCCGGCACCGCCCGACGCACGCGAGGGCTTCGTCGGCGGAACCTGCGCCGAGCAGCGCGCCCCACGGCGCGCTCTCCGGCTCCCGCCGCTTCTCGCGCTCCGTGAGCGGTCGAAGGACGAGGTGCGCGGCTCGACCGGCAAGCGACTCCCCCACGGCGGGCAGCAGCAGGAGGTTGGCGGACCCGGTGAGCAGGAAGCGCCCGGGCTTCCGCGATGCATCGACCGACTCCTTGATCGCGAGGAGCAGATCGGGAGCGCGCTGGATCTCGTCGAACGTGACCCTGTCCGCTCCCCCGACGAGCGACTCCGGCGCGTTCCGCGCCCGGTCGAGGGTGCCGAGCGAGTCGAGGTTCTCGTATCTGCGCGGGGGCGCCTCGGGCAGCGCGCGGACGAGCGTGGACTTCCCCGTCTGCCGGGCGCCCGTGACGACGACGACCGGCATCCGGCGGAGGCGGTCCGCCAGGGCCGGGCTCAGCGTCCGCGCCAGGGGGGAAGGACAATCGCCCATGTCGTGGGCGATTATCGCCCATCAGATGGGCGATTGTCAACCCCGCCGGATGTCCTCAGGCTCGGACGGGCTCGCGGAACATGCCCGGCGCGAAGGCGGAGATCTTCCCCGCCACGGCGGATGCGGCCACGGTCAGCGGCGACGCGAGCCAGAGCATCCCGGGGCCGGAGCGGCCCTTGTAGTTGCGGTTGATGGCGGAGACCGTGACCTGGTCGGCCGTGTCGCTCACGCCGGGCCCGCAGCCGATGCACGCGCCGCAGCCGGGCGGGATCACGGTCACGCCCGTCTTCTCGAAGACTTCGAGATAGCCGCGCGACTTCGCGTACGCCGCGACGCTCTCGCTCCCGAACTGGATGAAGAACCTCACGTGCGGAGCGACGCGGCGGCCGGCGTCGAGGGCGTCGCGCATGACCGACGCGTACATGTCGAGGTCGTCCTCCTTCCCCGCCGTGCACGAGCCGCCGTACGCGATGTCGATCCGCACGTCGCCGATCTCGCGGATCAGCGCGCCGTTCGTCGGGTCGGAGGGGATGCCCTTGTCGGGGTTCCCGGGGTGGGCCACCATCGGCTCGATCGACGCGAGGTCGATCACGTGGACGCCGCCGTGGTAGGTCGCTCCCGCGTCCGGCGACACCGCGAGCTTCCGCAGCGACGCGACGTCGGCGCCCTTCCTCCGCTCCGCGATCCAGCGGAACGTCGCCTCGTCGGCCTCGCAGATGCCCGACCGCGCCGTGCACTCGGTCGCCATGTTGGTGAGCGTCCCGCGCTCGTCCATCGACAGCGTCGCGAGCCCCGGCCCGCCGAACTCCATGACGCGGTTGAGCGTCTCCTCCCGCCGCGCATGGTTGGCGAGGATGAAGAGCATCACGTCCTTCGCGGTGACGCCCGGACGCAGCTTCCCGCGGAGCTCGAAGCGGATCGACTCCGGCACCTCGACGATCGTGAACCCCGCGTGGACCAGCCCCGCGTACTCCGTCGCGCCGACGCCCCACGTGAGCGCGTTGTTGCAGCCGCCCATGCAGGTGTGGCTGTCCGTCGCCTGGATGAAGTCGCCCGGATCGACGATCCGCTCGCGCGCCACCTGGTGGCAGATGCCCGGCGAGATCCCGTCCTTCGCGGCGAAGGAGAGCACGCCCGTGTGCGTCTGGAACTGGCGCTGCATCGTCCGGAGCGTCTCGATCTTCCCCATGAACGGCCGCATGCGCACGACCGAGTCCGCGTAGATGAGGTGGTCCTCGAACACCGCGAACTTCTGCGGGTTCTTCACCGCGTAGGACTTCCCGTGCTCCTCTTCGAGGAAGGCGTGCACCTGCGCCGTGGTGAACTCGTGGCTGTATCCGCCGTCCACGCGCACGACGACCGGGTCGCCGGGCTTCACGTGCTTCACCGACGGGTCCACCAGCTTCGACGCGAGGATCTTCTCCGCCAGCGTCATCGGGCGCGGCGGCGTGTCCACCTTCGGCAGCTTCACGCGGCCCTCGGCGAGCTGCTTGCTGAACGGGAAGAGCCCGCCGCACGCGATCACGAGCTTCGTGATGTCGTCGTAGCCCTGCGCGAACTCGGCCAGCGGCACCTGCTCGCCGCGCTGGAGGCGCGAGAGCATCGCGTGGTCCCCCATCAGCGTGCCGAGGTTCAGATTGTTCCTCGCGTGGATCGGCGCGAACGACGCCGCGATCGCGATCCGGATCCCCGACCACTTCTCGCACTGCGCCGCCGTCTCGCGGGAACTGCCGACGCCCTTGCGCAGCCCGGAGACGATCACCTCGAAGTTCCCGTCCATCAGCGCGCGCTCGGGGAAGAGCCGCTTCCCGTCCACGATGAGCCCGGCGTACGCGTTCTTCGCGATGACCGCGGGATCCCAGTCGAAGCAGACCCACGCGGGGGTCATCGCGTCGGTGTTGATGTCGTCGAGGAGGTCCTCCGCACGGACGTCGTCCATGCGGAGATCGAGCTCGCCCGAGAGCTGGCGGCGGATCAGGTCCGGGTCCTTCGTCAGGAACAGGACGCGCTTCCCCGGCGTGAGGGACACGGTTCGGCCAGCGAACGGATCGGACATGGGAGCCTGCCTCTGAGATCGCCCGAGGCCCGCGCGGGCCCCACCGGGAGGGACTTCCGGGACGGTCCCGGAATCGATTCCCCCGATCCTACCGCTCGCCCGCCCCGGCCGCGAGGGGGCTGCGGGGAGAAGTCGCGGATCCCGGCCGCGCAGGCTCGGCGACACTCCCGGTCCCGCCTCGGCCGATTCATGGGTTGTGTCCTCCCACGATGCTCCCGCACCTCCCGCTCCGCACCGACGCGGCACGGCGTGGAGCGTCGTCTGGCGGCGGCACAGGCGGAAGGCGCTCGTCCCGACGGTCTTGGTCGCCGTCGCAGGCGGCGTGGCGATGTTCCAGTGGCCTCGGGTCCGCTGCAGCGGCAGTTGGGAGGATTCGGCGATCTGCTCGCTTTGCGGGATCCACAGCGCGCAGGGGTCGTTCCGGGAAGGACTCCGCGCGGACGCGGACGGCGACGGCGTGGGGGAGTACGGGACGTTCGGCGAGCTGTCCGGCGCCGTCTCCGCCCGCGGCGGACCGAGCCCTCCGATCACGCCGCTCCTGACGGGCATCTTCCGCCGCGTCGCCGCCGACGGAACGGTCACCCGCTCCAGGTACCGGTTCCGCACTCCTTCTTCGCGCGAGGCGGTGTGCCCGTGGACGAACTCCCCGGGGGGCGGCTTCCCGGCCGGGATCGTCCCGCCCGACGACGCGGAGCGCTGGTGGATCTGCTACGCATGGCCGCTGGTCCGCGACGACGCAGCGCAGCGCACGTTCGTCGTCACGCCCGACGGTTCGATCTTCGCGAACGACTCCGGTCGCTACGACGCTGCGAACCCTCCGCATCCGGCCGCGGCGCTGGCCGGCTTCCACGCCGACGGCAGCCCGCTCCCCCTCGCTCACGGCGTGCGAGCCGTCGATGGATGCGCGTGGGTGCAGATCCACTGACCTTGTCGCGCGGGACGCTCGTGAGGGTCCTCCTCCGACGAGCAACGCGGCTCACGCCGGCTGCGTCCAGTCCTCCACCTTCAACCCGGCGATCCGACTGAAGTGACGTGTGTTGGACGTGACGAGCACGGCGTCGAGAACGGACGCGTGCGCGGCGATCAGGAGATCCATGTCCTCGATCGGCACGCCTTGGCGCTCGAGCTTCGCCTTGAACTCGCCGAACCGCGCCGCAACGTCGTCGGTCCACGATGGACGGGCGAACTGGTGCTTGACGAGGTCCAGGCGATGTTCGAGTTCGCGACGGCGGCGAGACCGCGGGAGACGTCGGATGCCGAACTCGATCTCCGCAAGCACGACGTGCGGCACTCCGAGCTCATCGGGCGCCGCGGCACGGATTCGAGCGATGGTGTTGGGTTCTCCCCGCATCAACGCGGAAACGGCGTTGGTGTCGAGGACGTACTTCACAGGGCGGGCGAGGGCTTGCTTCGCCGGGCGCTACGGATCGTCGCGAGCATGCGCTCGACGTCGCGGGAGACTCCGGCGTCCGGGCGGGCGAACGTCTCGAAGAAACCGGGAAGCCACGCGGATCCGGCGCCCACCTCGCGGCGGAGCACGTCGATGATCCACGCCTTCCTGCTCACGCGCCGCCGGCGGGCACGGCGGTCCACCTCGGCGAGGAGCGGCTTCGGGAGCCGGATGCTGTCGGTCACGCCGCGATGCTACCGGAGTCGAGCGCATCGCGCCAGCCGGCCACGCGCGAACCACTCCCTCCCGCCGGCGGTTCGTGCAGAATGCCTCGCATGCGCGCTGCCCCCACCCGACGCCGCGGCTCCGCGAAGGTCCGCCTCGTACTCGCGCTCGTGATCGCGCTGTTCGCCGCCGGGAGCTACCTGTTCAAGGGGTCGGTGAACCCGTTCACCGGCGAGAAGGAACGGGTCGGGTGGACGGTCGAGGAGGAGATCGCGATCGGCCTCCAGGCGATGCCCGAGCTCGCGGCGCAGCACGGAGGGAAGGACCCCGACGCGAAGGCGCAGGCGCACGTCACGGCCGTCGGGCGGAAGCTGCTCGACGCGGCGCGCGCCGTGGCGGCGGAGCGCGGAGGTTCGATCCCGTGGAAGTTCGACTTCCACCTCCTCCGCGACGACCGCACGATCAACGCCTTCGCGCTGCCCGGCGGGCAGGTGTTCATCACCCGGGCGCTGTACGCGAAGTTCGAGACGGAGGGCCAGCTCGCCGGCGTGCTCGGCCACGAGATCGGCCACGTGATCGAGCGCCACGGCGGGAAGCGCATGGCGAAGGCGGGGCTGCTGCAGGGGCTCGCGGGCGCGGCGGGCGTTGCGGGCGGGAGCCACGACGCGGCGCGGGCGGCGCAGCAGATCGCCGGGCTCGTCCAGATGAAGTACGGCCGCGAGGACGAACTCGAGTCCGACGGCTGGGGCGTGCGCCTCGTCGCGCGGGCCGGATGGGACCCGCGGGCGATGGAGGGCGTGATGCGAATCCTCGACGCCGCGTCGGCCGGCGGACCCCCGGAGTTCCTGTCCACCCACCCCAAGCCCGCGAACCGCGTCGAGTACGTGCGCGACCTGATCGCGGCGGAGTTCCCGCAGGGGCTCCCGCCGGGGCTCCGGCCGTAGACGTTCCCTGTTGCGGGGGCCCCCGCCCGCGTGGCAGATTTCATGGGTCCGAGTCCGGTGCGGGACCGCAGACCCGCGCTTCAAGGGAGGTCTCCGATGTCGATCCGCACCCGCATGCTCGTCGTCGCCGCCGCGGCGCTCCTCGCGGCCGCTCCCCGGAGCGCGACCGCGCTCCAGAGCCTCCAGAGCCAGGAGTTCGACAACATCCTGGGGACGGTCGTCACGGTTCCCGCGGAGGCCCGGACCTCGGCTCAGAAGAAGGCCATCAAGAAGATCAACAAGATCACCGAGAAGGCGTTCTCCGGCCAGTCCCGCTCCCGCCGGAAGTGCGTCGGCGACATGGAGAAGGTCCGCAAGGCGATGGGCAGCGCGTTCGACTCGCTCTTCGGCGGGAGCGCAGACGACGAGTTCGACAACGTGATCTTCGGACTGGCGGACGACGCCGATCTCGAAGCGAACCTCCTCGGGCAGGACGAGAACGTCACGGGGAATCCCGTTCTGGAGGCACGGCTGACTGCCGCCGAGTCCGCGATCAATGCGGCGTTCGATTCCAAGGGGAGCATCGAAGAGCGGTTCAACGCCCTGCAGTCGGCGTTCCGGAATCTCGACAAGATCCAGGCCGCGCTCGACTGACGTTCGGCGTCGTCCCGAAACAACTGACACACTTCGTCACGCGGCTTGCGGCGGTCCGTTCGTTCGGATCGAACGGTCCGGACGCGCAAGCCGCGCGCCAGCAAGCTGCCGCGATGCAACGGCCGTTTGCTGCGTTGGGCTCGCGCCGCAACTCTCTCCGTCGAGTTGGCGCCGCTCGCCCGCCTTGCAGCCGGCTCGCTGCATCGCGGCCAAGTGTGTCACTTGTTTCGGGACGACGCCCTACCTCGCGCCGAGCCGCCTGAGCTCCGACTTCGCGTACTCCCGCATCCGCGGGTCGCCGTGCGTCTCGGCGGCCTCCTCGAACCACTCGATCGCCGCCTCGGTGTCGTTCCGGACCTTCGCGTAGAGGACGCCCAGCCGGAGCGCGGCCTCGGGAGCGTGCGGACCGTTGCGGTCGGCCTCGAGGTAGCGCGCGTAGGCCTCGATCGCCTTCTTCGGCAGGCCCTGGTTGTAGAACTCGTGCGCGACGCCGATGACGACCTCGGGGTCGAGCGGCGGCGTCGCGCCCGCGGCGAGCCACGCCTCGTACAGGTCGATGGCCTGCCGCGCGCGGCCGCTCCGGGCGAGTTCGCCGATCTGCGCCGCCAGCGCTCCGCGGGCCCGGCGCTGCTCCGTCTCCGGGTCCGGAGGGAGGTCCGGGTCGTCGTCCGCGGCGATCTCCCGGCCGAGTCCGCCGGGCGTGGCGAGGTCGTCGGCGCGGCGCGCGCGCGGCGCCGACGGGCCGTCGCGGCGCTTCGTCGATGCGAACCCGACCGCGACGTCCCAGGCGTCGCCCTCGCCTCCGCCGCCGACGGCGCGCTTCAGCACGAGCGCCGCGAGGATCCCGAACACCGCGCCGCCCGCGTGCGCCGCCTTCGCCACGCCGCCGGCGGAGGGGCCCATCGTGGACACCGTGTGCCACACGTCGATCGCGATCAGGAGGCCGAGGTAGACGAACGCGGGGATCGGGATCACGGTGAACCAGAAGAGCGTCCTGAACCGCGCCCACGGGAAGAGCACCACGTACATCCCCATCGCGCCGTAGATCGCGCCGGACGCGCCGACCGCGGGGACGTAGGGGATGCCGTACTTCTCGAGGAACTCGGCGTTCGGACCCTCGCGGACCGAGAGCCACCCGAACGTCCACGCCGCCGCGGCGCCCGCGAGCAGGTAGAGGAAGAGGTACCGGAACCTCCCGAACTTCTCCTCGACGTTGTCGCCGACGAGCCAGAGCACCCACATGTTCGAGAGCAGGTGGAAGAGCCCGCCGTGCATGAACATCGACGTGAGCACGCGCGCGGACCACGGCTGCTCGGGGTCGAACCCCCACCGGAACACGAAGTCCTGCGCGGCCCCGGGCTCGTGCGGCTGGACGAACGCGTAGACGAACACGTTCGCGGCGATCAGCAGCAGCGTGATGACGGGCGCCTTCCGGCGCGGGTTGTCGTCTCCGATCGCGAGCAACGGCGTGCGATCAGCCGCGCGAGCGGCGGATCTCCTCGACCACCCAGTCGCCGATCTCGTCGGTGCGGTGGACGCCGGCCGAGAGGCTCTTCACCTTCCCGGACGTGAGGAGCGTGCGGATCGCGGCGTCGATGGCGGCGCCGGCCTTCGCCTCGCCGAGGTAGTCGAGCATCATCGCGATGGCGGCCACCGTGGCGATCGGGTTCGCGGCGTTCTTCCCCGCGTACTTCGGGGCCGAGCCGTGGATCGGCTCGAACATCGACACCTTGCCCGGGTGGATGTTCCCGGACGCGGCGATGCCCATCCCGCCCTGCAGCGCGGCGCCGAGGTCCGTGATGATGTCGCCGAAGAGGTTGGTCGTGACGATCGTGTCGTAGTACTCGGGCTTGTTGAGGAACCACATGCAGGTCGCGTCCACGTAGCCGTGGTCCTGCTGGATCTCGGGGTACTCGCGGCCCACCTCGGCGAACGCGCGCGTCCAGAGGTCCTGCGCGCGGCAGGCGTTGGCCTTGTCCACGAGCGTGAGGCGCCGCTGGTCGTTGCGCTTCCGGCAGAGGTCGTAGGCGAAGCGGATCACGCGCTCGACGCCCTTCCGGGTGTAGACCATCTCCTGGATCGCGATCTCGTCCTGCGTGCCCTTCTTCATGAACCCGAAGGGGCCGGCGTACGCGTCCTCCGTGTTCTCGCGCACGACCACGAAGTCGATGTCGTCGGGCGTCTTGTCCTTCAGCGGGCAGAAGCGCGCGTCGTAGAGCTTGACGGGCCGCAGGTTCACGTAGAGGTCGAGCCCCCACCGCATCCCCGCGATGATCGCGCGCTCGAGCTTGCCGACCTCGATGCGCGGGTCGCCGATGGCGCCGAGCAGGATCGCCGAGTGCTGCTTCATCTCGTCGAAGCCCTTCGACGGGAGCTCCTCCCCGGTCTTCAGGTAGTGCTCCGCGCCGTACGGGTAGTGCGTCACCCGCGAGCGGAAGCCGAACACCTCGCCGGCGGCGGAGAGGACCTTCAGCCCCTCGCGGACGACCTCGGGTCCGATGCCGTCGCCGGGGACGGATGCGATCGCGTATTCGGCCATGATGACTGTCCTTCCTTCGGTCCGTCCGCAGCCGGGCTCAGCGCCCCTTGAACTGCGCCTTCCGCTTCTCCAAGAACGCCCCGGTGCCCTCGCGCATGTCCTCGGTCGCGAAGCACGCGCCGAAGAGCTCCTGCTCGCGGCGGTAGCCCTGCTCGTGCGTGCCGTCCACGCCGGAGAGGACCGCCTCCGCCGCGTACCGCACGGCGACCGGTCCCCGCGCGGCGACCTTCTTCACGAAGGCGACCGCCTCCGCGACGAGGGTCTCCCGCGGGACGATCCGCTGGACGATCCCGTACCGCTCGGCCGACGCGGCGTCGGCCATGTCGCCGGAGAGGATCATCTCGAAGGCGCGCCCCGGCCCCGCGATGCGCGCGAGCCGCTGCGTGCCGCCGTAGCCCGGGATGAGCCCCAGCGAGACCTCGGGGAGGCCGACCTTCGCCTCCGGGCACGCGAAGCGGACGTGGCAGGCGAGCGCGAGCTCGAGCCCGCCGCCCAGCGCGAAGCCGTTCACGGCCGCGACCACGGGCTTTCCGCAGCGTTCGATCGACGCGAAGACGCGCTGGCCCTTCGCCGACGCGGCCGACGCCTCGGCCGGGCCCATTTTCGCGAGCTCCGCGATGTCGGCGCCCGCGACGAACGCCTTCTCGCCGTCGCCGGTGAGCACCGCGCCGGCGACCGCCGGGTCTCGCGCCACCGCAGCGAACGCGCGCTCCAGTTCGTCGAGCGTGCGGTCGTTGAGCGCGTTCAGCGCCTTCGGCCGCGAGACCGTCACCACCGCGACCCCCTCCCGCACCTCGAGGCGCAGGTTTTCGAAGGCGTTCTGGGCGGCGGGATCGGTCATCTGGCACGTCTCCGGGGCACGTCTCCGTGCACTTTCCCGCTGGGTGCGGGCTGGAAAGCCGCCGAGCCTAATCCTGCGCGCGCGGCGCCGCCAACGAAACCGCCCGACACGGGGCGGATTGCGAATCCGCGAGCCCGGGAGCGCCCCAGGTCACTCCGCGGCGGTCACGCCGGCGGGTTCGCAGACCGTCGCCTCGGGGCCGCGGAACGAGCGCGTGTGACGGCCCCGCCCGAAACCGGGACTCCGGACGCTCTCCGGCGCGCGGCCGATCCGCCGCTACTGCGCGCCGATGGCCCGGTAGAGCCCGTGGTGTCGGCCGGCGAGGTCCTTCATCAGGCGGATCAGGTTTCCGTGCTGGAGGCGGGGGTCGATTGCGATCGTGTGGATGCGGATCTTGAACTCGCGGTTCCATTCGTTGACGGCGTCGAGGATCTCCTTCGGTTCCATCAGCTTCGCCTTGTCGAACGAGTCGTCGGTCGGCGCGCCGTCGGAGAGGAGGAAGATGGTGTCCACGCAGGGGTTCATCGCTTCCGCGGTGCACGTGGACTTCGCGAGCTCGAAGCCCTGGCGGAGCGCGCCGTAGGTCCACGTGGCGCCCTTCGGCGGGATCTCCTCGACGGCGAGCTCGGCCTTCGCCTTGTTCTCCGGCGTCGCGGGGGTCATCTTCCCGAAGACCGACTGCACCTGGTGGTTGAAGAAGACGATCTCGAAGGTCGCGTCGGCGGGGAGCGCGCGGATCGTGGAGTTCATGATCTTCCGCGCCACGTCGATCTTCCGCCCCGTGTAGACGTCCTTCTTCACGCCGGTCACCGAGCCCTTGTCCTCGCCGATCTTCTCTTCCATGGACCCCGACACGTCGAAGAGGAACAGCACCTTCTTCGACGGCACCTGGATGCCGTAGTAGTCCACGACCTTCGGCTCCGTCTTCGCGACGGGCTTGCTCACGGCCTTCGCGCCCTTCTCCGCGAGCTCGGCCTTGTGCGCCTCGTACCACCCGTGCCACGCCTCGGGGAAGTTGCCGAGGGACTCGCCGGTGAGCGCCTGGAGCGCGTTCGCGTAGTCGATGAGGAGCGCCCCGTCCTCGAGCTGCATCTGCGCGACGAGCGGCGGCACGCCCCGCACGTCGCCCTGCGCCGCGATCGCGCGGACCACGGCCTGCCGGAGCGGCCAGTCCTTCTCGGCGAGCGCCTTCACGAGCACGTCCACCGCGGCCGGGTCCTTCCGCTCGGCGAACGCTTCGTAGACCGCGAGCCGCACGCGCGGGTCCTCGTCCTTCAGCGCCGCCTGCGCGAACGGGATCGCCTTCGAGTTGGGGTTCCGGACGAGCCCGCCGAGCCAGATCAGCCGCGAGTGGAAGAGGAGCGTCGCCTTGAGAGACTTCTCGTAGAGGGTGATCGCGTTCGGGCTCCGGGCGCGCATGACGACCACCACCGCGGCCTGCGCGGCTGCGGCGTCGGACTGGAGGCGGTCCTCCTGCTTCTCCAGCATGCCCTGGATCCGCGCCTTGACCTCCCAGTCCTTCCTGTCGGCCAGCGTGAAGCCGCGGAAGGGCTCGTACTGCTTCAGCGTCGCCGCGTAGTCCTTCTCGTCCTGGTCGTACTTCAGCGCGAGCGCGTCCACCGCCTCGACGAGGATCTTCGCCGACTCGGCGCTGTCCACGTCGGCGAGCTTCCCGATGGCGTTCGCGCGCTCGACGCCCGACGCGTCGCCGTTGATGACGAGCATGACCTTCTCGCGCATCTCGGCGAGCTTCTGGTCGGCGTCCGAAGGAGAGGACAGCGCGGCCCCCGCCGGCGGAAGGAAGGAGGCCGCGGCGGCCAGGGCGAGCCCGAGGGTGCGGAGGAGACGCTTCATCGCCGGAACGGTAGCAGGATCCGTGCCGCTCCGGTCAAGAGTCGCGCCACGGGAGCGGAGCCTCGAGGATGTCGGGGCCGTCCTCCCCCGAGCGGGGTGCCGGCGGCGGCGCGGTTTCGTCCGCCCGGCGGAGGTGGTACGCCGCGGCGACGTGGAACATCGCCGACGCCTCCCGGAGCGCCACGAGCGCCGTCGAGAGCAGGACGACCACCGCGGTCGTGGTCAGATACGCGCCGTCGGCCGCGCGGAGGAGCGGCAGGAAGAGCAGCACCGCCGCGATCTCGAACCCGCGGGCGACGAGGAACACGCCGACCGTGCGGAACGGGTGCGACACCACGAAGAGCGCCGCGCGCCCCGTCTGCCGGAGCACGCCCGGAGTGCGGTGGATCCGGACGCCGACCCGGGCGTAGTCCATCACGAGCCGGGGCACGAAGAGGATGCCGACCGCGACGACGTGGCTGAACAGGCGGTAGCGCGCGGCCGCCCCCTCGTCGCCCGCGCTCTTCGCGAACCCGTCGAACGTGTCGATCAGCGGCTTCGCGGCGAGCGACGCGCCCCAGAGCCCGAGGAGCCCGATCAGCGCGATGCGGAGGAACTTCCAGTAGACGATCCCGCCCTCGCGGACGAACGTGGCGAACGGCAGCCGCCGGTCGGTGGCCGCGACGCCGCAGTACCCCCCGAGGACCAGCGGCCGCAGCACGAAGTACGGGACGAGCGCCGCGACCACGAGCGCCGTCAGGTCCGCGTCGAAGCCGCCGGCGCCCTGCTTCACGTCGAAGAGCACGTCGAGGTCGAGGGACCGCGCGAGATCGACCGCGTCGGGGCGGTGCGCCGCCGCCTCGTGGAAGCGCCGCCCGACCCAGGCCGCCGCGGGGAGCGAGAGCAGCGCCGTCGAGACGGCAGAGAGCCCCAGCAGGCGCTTCGAGCGCCGCACGGCGGAGAGCCCGGCCAGGATGGATCCGCCGAAGCTCATCAGAGGAACTGCCCGTAGGTCGTGAGCGCGTGCTCGAGCCAGAGGAGCGTCTGCCCGCCCCACTTCACGGCGGGGCGCGGGTCGGCGCGCTCCGTCCACGCGTCGCGGACGCGGTTCGCGTCCTGGAGGAAGATGCGCCCGGGGTCGAGCTCCGCCGAGAGCACCTTCCCCTCGACGACGAACGTGTTCCGCCGCCCTCGCCCGTCCCATCGGAGGTCCTCGGTCACGGGCGGCGCGTCGCCGACCTTTCGCACGACGCGGAGCGTGACGGGCACCGACACCTCGCCCTTCCGGCGGACGACGATCTCCGTGCGCGGCGGCGCCTTCGGGTCGGACGACGCGGGGATCGCCGCCTCGCGCGGCGGCGAGAGCTCGTAGTCGAGGAGCCCCGACGCCCGCGCGAGCGATTCCCAGAGCGGCGCGGGGTCGAGTTCCGCGTGCTCGCGGATCGCGCGGAGGAGGTCCTCGCCCGTCGGATGACGGAAGCGGTGCTGCCGCGCGTACTCGCGGACGGCCCGGGTCATCCGCGTCTCGCCCTCGGCGGCGCCGTGGCGGTCGGCGAGCGTGCGCGCGAGCGACTCCATCAGCAGAACGGGACGCGGATACGCGTTCACGCGGTAGCTGTCGCCGCTCGCGTAGCGCCATCCGGAGCAGACGAGCTCGTCCCACCCCGCGCCGCGGAGGTAGCTCCGGCGCATGGGCAGCATCGGGTCGTCGCGGGTTCGCCACGCCGCCGCGGTCGCGAGAGCGGGGAGATCGCGCCAGAGCCGGACTCCCTGCATCTCCGGCGGCTTCGCCCACTTCGGGAGCCAGTCCGCCGGCCTGAACCCCTCGGCGAAGCCGGGGAAGGTGTACGGGAGCTCCGTCTCGAAGTGCCGCCCGAGGACGATCGTGAGCGGGAGCGATGCGCCGTAGCGCAGGTGCAGCGCCCGCGCGGTCGCCCATGTCGTGAGCCCCTCGTCGAGCCACGCCTCCTCGGATTCGTTCGACGCGAGGATGCCCATGAACCACTGGTGCCCGATCTCGTGGACGATCACCGTCTCCGGCCGGTGGTTCGACTGCGGCGAGCCGATGGACGTGCCCGTGGTGACGAGGGTCGGGTACTCCATCCCGCCGACGCCGCCGGCGCCGTGCGGCGGATCGACGATCGTGAGTCGCGGATACGGATACGGACCGAACCACGCGCCGAACATGCCGAGCGCGGTGCGCGCGGCCTCGAAGTGGCGCTCCTCCTGGTCGAGGTGCTCGGGCTGGAGGAGCAGGACGACCTCGACGTCGCCGCCGAGCCCCATCTCCTCGAGCGTCGTGCCCTGCGAGTCCCGCACGCGGAGGATCTCCCTCCACACGGGGTCGGAGGCCGCGTCGGCCGGCGGCTCGCGGAAGTTCACGGTGCGCTTGCGTTCGACGGACCGCCGCCCCGCCGTCCACGCGAAGTCCACGACGCCGCGGGCGCGCCACGTCTCGGTGCGCACGCCGCCCTCGGCGGCCGGCGCGCCGTCGCGCACGCCGGTCGCGGCCGACGTCCATCCGTCCGGCAGCTTCAGCGTGACGTCGAAGTCCGCGAAGTCCGCGCAGAACTCCGGGCCGGAGTGGTACTGCGCGCAGTACCAGCCCTCGCGGAGGTTCGGCGTGCGCGACGCCGTGCCGAGGTGCCGCCCGAGCTTCGGGTACCACTGCGCGGCGAAGACGAAGTCCTGCCACGCGCCCATCCGGCGGAACGCGCGGGGAAGCGTCGTCGCGAACTCGATGCGGAGCCGCACGGTCGCGCCCGGCTCGACGGGGTCCTTCAGCGCGACGCGCAGCACCGTGCGGTCGTCGGGGTTTCCGTCGTCGTCCCTCACGAAACGGTGCTCGAGCTTCGTGCGCAGCACCGCGTCCTCGATCGAGTCGATGTCGATCCCGCCGAACCGCATGTCGTCGGGGAGTTCCGCGCCGCCCTGCTTCGCCTCGCGGATGAACGTGCTCTTCTCGTCGGCGAACGCGTTCGCGAACGCATGGAACCAGAGCGACGACACGGGTTCGGCCGACGTGTTCGTCCAGAGCACGGTCATCCCGCCCGCGATCCGCCGCGGTTCGCGCTCGCCGGGGATCGTGTCGAGCGACGCCTGGATCGCGTAGCGGACGGGCGGCTGCGTCGGCGGCGCGCGCCACTCGGGGGCGGCGTCGGCGCGAGGCCCCAGCGCCGCGGCGAGGCACGCGAGCGCCGCCAGCGCGACGCACGCCGCGAGGAGCCTTCGCATCATCCCCGGACCGCCGTGAACCGCTTCCCGTCGCGCCGCACGCGGGCGGGGCGCGGGTCCGGATCGTGGTAAAAGAACGCCGCGGCCGACCGGTCGGCGCAGAGGTCGAGCAGTTCGCGCTTCCGCGACATCACCTGCATGGGGTGGAGATCGTAGGCCATGGTGTACGCGGGTGGAAGGTGCCACGCGGTGGGCACGAGATCTCCGAAGAAGAACGCGCGGTCGGCGCCGCCGTCGAGTTCGATCACCTGGTGCCCGTCGGTGTGCCCGCCGGTCCAGCGGAGCCGGACCCCCGGCAGCACCTCCTCCGTCCCCCGCACCTCGCGCAGGAGCCCCGAGTCCAGCAGCCGCCGCCACGGCCCGCGGTAGCTCGCCTTCTGGAACTCCGGCGGCCGGACCGCCGCCTGCACCTCGATCCCCTGGAGCAGATGGACCGCCCGCCCGAACCGCAGGTCCCCCTCCGTCTCCGGCGTCCCGCCCTCGCCGGTCAGCAGCCCGCCGCCGTGGTCGAAGTGCAGGTGCGACGCCGTCACGTGCGTGACGTCATCGGGCCGCACCCCGAGCGCCGCCAGCCGCGCCGTGAGCGCCCCCGGCTCCGCGATCCCGAAGAACGCCCGCTCCTCCTCCGTCCACCGCGTCCCGCACCCCGACTCGATCAGCAGCGTGAACTGCGCCCCCCGCACGAGCAGGGCGTTCGTCCCCATCGCGATCCGGTGCCGCTCATCCGGCCGCGCCAGCCCCTCCCACCGCGGCCGCGGCACCTGCCCGAACATCGCCCCGCCGTCCAGGCGGAACTCCCCGCAGGGGATGACGTCCACGGAGAGCGAGCCGAGGTCGAGGTGCATGCCTCGACGTTACACGGGTGTCGGGCCCCATCTGACCATTTAAGCATGTCGGACTGAATGGCGCTATCGATCAGCGCCGACCCGCACTTCCGTCACTTCTCAACTCGATGATCCATCTGGCGCCTCGATCCACGCAATAATCGACAAACTCAGATTGCTTGTCGATCGCGACCCACGTCACTCGCACCAAAGAATCACTTCGCCAATTCCACACGCTCAACGACTCGCCAGCGCGAAGTACCGGCTCACGATGCGTCTCCAGCACACGTTCACTACCGAGCGACGCAATCACCACCTGCACGTCGGTCAAATCGCAATTGGATGTGTTCACGACTTGAAGATGACTCGTGAATGCGCGCGAGGCCACCATCGCCACAGCGAGGACAACGACGATCGCAGCGGCGACACAAACGCGTACCACAGAACGCCACATGGCATCGGTCACAGATGCGCCTCCTCTCGTCGATGTCCTACTCGACTCGACGCCAACCACCGCGTCCCGCACCCCGACTCGATCAGCAGCGTGAACTGCGCCCCCCGCACGAGCAGGGCGTTCGTCCCCATCGCGATCCGGTGCCGCTCATCCGGCCGCGCCAGCCCCTCCCACCGCGGCCGCGGCACCTGCCCGAACATCGCCCCGCCGTCCAGGCGGAACTCCCCGCAGGGGATGACGTCCACGGAGAGCGAGCCGAGGTCGAGGTGCATGCCTCGACGTTACACGAGCGGCAGGGGGCGGCCGAAGGGACCTGCCCCGGCGCCCATGGCCAATCCTGCTTGGCTCGGCCGCACTTCCAGCGGCGGAGCAACGTCCGGCACGCCCGCTCCATCGGGGAGCGGCAGGCGAACTCGGCGAACGACTCGGGACCGAAGCGTCCTGAGCAAGGCAGCGCAGCAGGGCACTCACGGGATCGGTCATGGGCTCAACTCCCCAGGAGAGTCCCGCCTGCGATCCTGCAGGAACAGGGCAACCTGACGTGGATGGATCGCACTCGACGTACGTGACGAACGGGACCAGTCGCACGACGGACCCGGTCCTGACACGGACCGAGCCGAACTTCCCTACGTCGTATCCAGTCGTCACCGTTCATCCGCGTACCTCACGCTCACCAGGTCACCCAGTCCGACCCTGAGATACTCACCACTCCACATGTCCACATAGTCGAGACAAAAGGACCGCGTCCGACCGGAGGACTCCCATGTCACATGAACCTCGACATCTGCGCTGCGGAATCGAAGGACCATCTCCTCCCCTTGCCTCAAGGCAAGCTCGTGGCCCTGAGCAATCGTCCTCCCTGCGCCGATCGTCATGACGCGAATCCGGACGTCCTCAACATCCGCCGCCTCGTCATTCACGACAACAACCGCGTCTTGCGCGCTCGAAACGCACACCCACAAGAAGGCAAACAGAACCGCCGCCACCAACACGAAACACAGCGTCACCGTTCTCTCGTGAGCCATCCCACATCGGCCGACGACACTCTCTTGCGCAACATCGTCCCGCGAATCCGCCCGAACACCGGCGTCCGTCAGGGGAGATCCGATCTTCCCATGCGTCGACTCATGGTCACCTCCCTGGTAGGTCATCGGTAGGTGCGACATGTCTCTACATGAAAGCCAACCCCTCGTCTTCCTGCCCTTCGGGCTGAGCACCCTGTCAGCAGGCGGAACTCCCCGCAGGCGATGACGTCCACGGAGAGCAAGCCGAGGTCGAGGTGCATGCCGGGAGGTTACACGGCGACCGAAGAGACCGCGAGAGGTGAGGCAACCACCTCGGTCGCGTTGACGCCATCGTCGCTTCGCTGCCCTGAAGCCGTCGCGGCCGGCGCATGTCGCTCTCGCGATGACAGCGGTCGCGAGCGTGGCGTCGCGGCCCGTCGGGGTCCGAGGACGATTCCAGGCGGATCTGCGTCGAACCGAGGCGTGCGTCCGGAAGCAGCTCGATCTTCAGCTCGGCCACGTCATGTAGGCCCGGTGTTGACCGTCGCAGCGCAGCCACAGGCCCGCATGTTGGCGTGAGGCGACCTACAGTGCCGACCACACCGCCAGACACGCCGGACGAACGCGCGGCGCGCAAGTGCGGACTCGTTCAGAGCGAGAAGACCATTACCAAGCAAGCAATCGATGAAGCCCCCAAACAACCCCACAAGATCCGCGACCAGAGCGGCGACTTCTGCGATGTCAGGATGATGTGAAGGCAAGAGATGATCACCGTGAGCAGTCCCGGAACGACAAGCACCGCCGCTCGAAACGCCTCGTTCAGTCCCAGCCCTTCGTTTGAGGGGAAGAAGCGCAATCGAACCGACTCGGCGATCGACGCCACGCCGAGGGCAACAATGAGCACCAACGCGAGCGAACGACACCCGGGACTCGACCTCACCTGATGCTCGTCCTGCGAGTTCATTTTTCGGCGTTCGAAACTCTCTTGAAGAACCCCCGCGAATCCGCCCGAACACCGGCGTCCGTCAGGGGAGATCCGATCTTCCCATGCGTCGACTCATGGGCAGTTTCCTGGTAGGTCATCGGTCGGTTCGACATGTCTCTCCATGAAAGCCAACCCCTCGTCTTCCTGCCCTTCGGGCTGAGGACCCTGTCAGCAGGCGGAACTCCCCGCACGGGATGACGTCCAAGGAGAGCGAGCCGAGGTCGAGGTCCCCAGGTGTCAGCGTAGTTGTCGCATCCCCGTCGAGGAGGGGTGCAGCGGAGGCCGAGCGTAGCGAGGCCTCCGCTGCACCCCTCCTCGACGCACGACCACCATACCCCGGGGCGGGATGCAGGAG
>JAJVHW010000173.1 GCA_022072415.1 Planctomycetota bacterium | reverse complement strand
CCCGGCCGCGGCCGGACGGCGCGGACCTGCCGCCTGCGGGCGCGCCGCCGCGAAGCGCGCCGCGCGGCCTCACACCGTCCGCGACAGCGTCAGGAACGCATGCCACGTCCCGTCGTCGGCCTGGGCGAGGCTCACGTTGTGGAGCGTGGCCCCGCGGTCGCCGCGGAGCTTGTCGTTGATGCGCTTGTCGAGCTGGTCGAGGGGGCCCTCGACGCGCTCCACGCTGAACTCGGTGTGCTGCGGCTTCTGCCGCTGCAGGTGCTGCATCGCCCCGAGCAGGTGGCCCAGGTTGAGCAGGCGCGGCGCGAACCGGTCCTCGATCTCCTGGTACGCGAACGAGAAGGGCGAGCTCCGCAGCCCGTCCTCGTTCTCGTTGACGGTGTCCACCGCCCGCCGTGCGAGGTCCTCGTACATCTTCTGCAGCGTCGCCATGGCGCGCCGGCGCGCGTTCTCGTCCATGGGCCCAATGTAGCAGGCTCGCGGGACAGTCGGACGCCGAACTGGAAACGCAGCCGCCTTCCGCGCGTAGGATGGGGTGCATGTCCACAGGCCGGGCCTTCCGCCGATCCGCCGCCGTGCTGGCGTTCGCCGCCGCGCTGGCGGCCGCCGCCCCCGCGGCCGAGCTTCCGGCGTGGGTGCTCGCCGGGGAGTACGACGAGCGGGTCGAGGTCGGCTTCCACTCCGCGGCGGGGGACTACGACTTCCTCTTCGACGTCCACAACGTCCGCATCTCGCTGTCCACCCTCGACGACGGCACCCTCGCCGGCGGGGGGCTCCTCCAGATCGGCGACACGTTCGAGCTCTACCAGGTCGTCGGGACGAGCACGGTGGACGAGACGGGCGCGCAGCACGTGGACTTCGACGAGAACGTGAAGTTCCCGCGCATCTCGTTCCGCGGGACGATGGCGTCCGACGGCGGCGACGTGACCGGCACGTACACGCGGAAGGCCGGCTTCGGCGGGCTCCCGGGCGACGCCTCGGGCCCCGCGACCCTCCGCCGGTTCAACCCTGCGAAGGGGCAGGGCACCTTCCGCCTGGAGATGACGCTCGTCACGGACGCGAAGGGCCGCGTGCGGGGCCTGAAGCCGGAGGGCGGCGAGGAGGCGAAGGTCCGCCTCACGACGTTCGGGCAGGAGATCCTCCCCGACGGGACGGCCCGCGGACTGGTGAAGACGTCCCGGGACCGCGCGACGACCACCTGCAAGGTGAAGCTGAAGGGCTCCGGCTGGCGCGGGACGCTCGAGGGCCCGATGGACGCCGGGGGCTTCCACGCGCTCGTGTCGCTCCGTACCCGGAAGTACGAGGTGTCCGCCGCCCCGTGGACGTTCCCCGTCTTCCCGGGGCCCGAGCCGCCGCCGCCGCCGCCGCCGCCTCCTCCGAAGAACCGCCTCGCCCTCTGCGACGCGACGGTCTCCGCGGGCCAGATCGAGATCACGCGGAACGGCGTTCCGCGGAAGTTCTTCGGGAAGACGTCCTCGCTGACCGTCCAGTTCCCCGCGTCGGACTCGGTGAGCACCGTCCACGCCGATCCGTCCACCGCGACCGGCATGAACGCGCGGAGGTTCTTCGTCGAGATCGGGAACCGCACGTACGGCACCGCCTCGGCCCCGGCCGACGTGACCCTCGAGATCCGCCGTTTCAGCACGATCCCGGGGCAGGTGATCGAGATCCTCTGCACCGGAACGGTCGTGGACCCGGCGAGCGGGAAGTCGAAGGACGTGGACGTGCTGGTGGAGGCGGTCGTCCAGTAGCGGGCCCCTCGCCGCGCCTCCCGCCGTCCGGCCGACGCGCCGCGACGAGTGTGGTGTAACCTCCCCATCCCTCCGGAGGACCCCCCGTTGCCCGCGCCCACCAAGGACCAGATCGTCGCCGCCCTCGTCCCCGTCCGCGACCCCGAGCTCGGCCGGAGCATCGTGGAGATGGGGATGGTGAAGGGCGTGGACGTCCTCTCGCCGACCAAGCTCTGGCTTGAGATCGAGCTCACGACGCCGGCCTGTCCGCTGAAGGACGAGATCCGCGCGTCGATCGAGGCGGCGGTGGCACCGCTCGGCATCCGGTCGCCGGTCGAGATCCAGTGGGGCGCGCAGGTGCCCGCGTCCGCCGCGAACAGGCAGAGCAAGGCGCCGGGCGTGCGGAACGTGATCGCCGTCGCGTCGGGGAAGGGCGGGGTCGGGAAGTCCACCGTCGCGGTGAACCTCGCGGCGTCGCTCGCGCTCGACGGGGCGCGCGTGGCCCTGCTCGACGTGGACATCTACGGCCCGTCGATCCCTCTCATGACCGGCACGGACCAGGCGAAGCCGGCCGTCTCCGAGGGGCGCCTCCAGCCCGTCGTCGCGCACGGCATGAAGTGCCTCTCGATGGGCTACCTCGTCCCGCCCGGACAGGCCGTCGTGTGGCGCGGACCCATGCTCCACAAGGCGATCACGCAGTTCTACGAGGACTGCGACTGGGGCGACGTGGACTACATGGTCATCGACCTCCCGCCGGGCACGGGCGACGTGCAGCTCTCGCTCTCGCAGATCTTCCCGATGACCGGAGCGGTGATGGTCACGACGCCGCAGGAGGTCGCGCTGATCGACGTGGAGAAGGGCGCGAACATGTTCTCCCGCGTCAACGTGCCCGTGCTCGGCGTCGTCGAGAACATGAGCTTCTTCGCGTGCCCCTGCTGCGGCACGCGGAGCGAGATCTTCGACCACGGCGGCGGGAAGAAGATGGCCGCCCGGCACGGCTGGCCGCTCCTCGGCGAGATCCCGATCGACCCTTCGGTCCGCGTGGGCGGCGACGTCGGCACGCCGGTCGTCATCTCGCACCCGGACTCCGCCGTCTCGCACGCGTTCCGCGCGACCGCCCGCCGCCTCGCCGGCGAAGTCAGCCGCCGCGTGGTGGACGAGCGCGAGAAGCTCAGGGCCGCCGAAGGCGCGGTCTGACGCCCGGCGACTCCTCGCCGGGCACGGCGCATGTCCGTAAGCTCGGGCCATGCGGTCCCGCCTCGCCGACCAGTTGCGCGACGAGCGCCGGCGCGCCGACCTCGCCCGGTCGCCCGAAGAGCGCTTCGAACTCGCGCTCGAGCTGGGACGCCGGGCCCTGCGGGACTATGCGAGCGCCCACGGCGTGACCCTCGCCGAGGCGCTGCGCGTCTTCGAGCGGAACCGCCGCATCGGGCGGAACCCCTCGCGGATCTCATGAGACGAGCGCGAGAGGCTCAAGGCCGCCGAAGGCGCGGTTCGCAAGGGCGGCGTCGGAAGAGGGTGTCCCCGTCTCCGGGTAGCGTTCCTGCGGAGGATCGAGCGGCCCGTAGATCGGAGCTTTCATGGTGCTTCCCAAGGCGGCGAACCGCGTGGTCGGCCTGTTCGCCGGGATCGGCGGCGTCGAGGTCGGGCTGAGCCGGGCAGGATTCGCGACGACGTTTCTCTGCGAGATCGACGCCGCCGCACGCGCGGTGCTGGCGGAACGGCTCCCCGGCGTGCCGGCGCATGCGGACATCCGGGATCTTCGATCGGTTCCCTCCTGCGAGATCCTCGCGGCGGGGTTTCCGTGCCAGGACCTGAGCCAGGCAGGTCGGACCGCCGGGATCGACGGGGCCCGATCCGGGCTCGTGCAGCATGTCTTCCGGCTGCTGGATCAAGCCGATCCCACGTGGCTGATCCTCGAGAACGTGCCGTTCATGCTGTCCCTCGACAAGGGCGAGGCAATGCGACGGCTCACGTCCGAACTCGCGTCCCGCGGGTACTCGTGGGCCTACCGGGTCGTGGACAGTCGGGCGTTCGGACTTCCGCAGCGACGCCAGCGGGTGTTCCTCGTCGCCTCACGGACCGAGGCGCCGTGGGACGTCCTCCTCGCGGATGACTCCGGCGAGCCGGAACCCATCGATCCCGCGGGGCGGGCATGCGGCTTTTACTGGACCGAGGGTGTGCGCGGCCTCGGGTGGGCCGTCGATGCGGTGCCGACCCTGAAAGGTGGCTCGACGATAGGCATTCCGTCGCCGCCTGCGATCTGGATGCCTGATGGGCGGATCGTGACGCCGGACATCCGCGATGCGGAGCGTCTGCAAGGCTTCCCGGCGGACTGGACTTCGGCTGCGGCGGGCGCTGCGCCGCGCGGCGCGGCGCAGCGTTGGAAGCTGATCGGGAACGCGGTGAGCACGCCGGCGTTCGAGTGGATCGGGCGGCGACTGACGAGCCCCGGCCGCTACGACAGTCGCCGCGATGCGCCGATCTCTGCCGGGGGCTCATGGCCGACTGCGGCGTGGGGTCACGGCGCCGACGTCCGTGCCTCCGATGTCTCGATGTGGCCGTCCCGGGTGCGCCGTCCGCGCCTCCGGACATTCCTCGAACACCCGGTGCGCTTGCTCTCGGAGCGCGCGACAGCAGGGTTCCTCTCGCGAACGAAGCGCAGTTCGCTTCGGTTCGTGCCCGGGTTCCTGGTTGCGGTGGAGGCGCATCTCGAGGTCGTGCGCGCACGGCCCGCGCACGCGGAGGTGGGATGATGGGGGAGAGGAGACCTGACGGACTCGCAAAGGCGATCGTCGGTGCCGGGCCCCCGCCCTTGGGGACGGAGCGCCGCGACTGGAAGAACTACGCGGAGCGGCTCTCGACTGCAGTCGCACAGGCGTTCGCCAATTCACTCCGGAGGTCGTTCAAGGGCGTGCTCCCGTCGGCAGACGGAGCCGGACGCGAGTCCCTGACGCGCGGCGAGAAGGGGATGAAGCGTCTCGACGTCAACTACAGCAACACGCTGCACGGCCTCGGGTTCGGGGTCTCGATCAAGACGATCAACAAGCCCGACCCGAAGACCGGGAACTTCCGGAAGAACTTCACGCGCGTGGACGGCGAGCTGCGCGCGGAGGCGACGGACCACCACCGGCGGCAGCCCTACGCAGTGCTCGTTGCGGTGATCCTGCTCCCGGAGGCCGCCTGCCGTGACGGCTCCGGCGAGAGGGCGTCGTCCTTCGGGCAAGCGGTGCGGCACTTCCGTCCGCGGAATCACCGCGTCGAGCCGTCGGACGAGGCCGATACGTTCGAGCGCGTCTTCGTCGGCGTCTATGCAGACGACGGTCACGTGTCGTTCATCGACGTGAACGACGCTCCGCCGCGCCACGGACCGCCCCACGGCGCATCCGCCAGGTCGTTCGCGCAGGTAGTCGACGAGATCGACGCGGAGTACCGACGCCGGAACCAGCCGAAGTTCCTGTTCGACGACGGCCGACCGTAGGAGCGAACCGCCGCGCCGGAGGCCACGGGCTTGGACGATGCCGCGGTGCCGCCTCCGCGGTGATGCGAGCAGGTCGACCCTACCGGAAGCTCTCCATCACGGCGTCGAGCGCGTCCCTGCCGGGGCGGGTCAGGGACTCCGGGAGGGTCGCCAGCGGCTCGGCGGGGAGGTTCAGGCCGTCCACGAGGTTCGGCGCGTCGCCGTCCACGTAGAAGATGCCGGTCAGGAACTCGCGCCTGGCGCGGGCCTCGGCGATGAGGCGGGCGGCGGACTCGCGGTCGCGCGGGTCGTGGTCGCGGCCGAGCTTCCGGAGCAGGATGCGTCCGCCGTCGGGCATCGGGACCTCGATGCGCTCGCCCTCGGGGTAGTCCACCGCGGGCGCGTCCCACGCGTTCACGTAGCCGATCTCGTGGATCGGCTTCTCGTGCGTGCGGCCCCAGTCGTACGACTTGGTGGACGCCTCGTGGTTGTTGAAGGTCACGCAGGGCGAGATGATGTCGAGCACGGCGGTGCCGCGGTGGCGCAGCGCGGCGCGGAGGAGCGGGACGATCTGCTTGCGGTCGGCCGAGAAGCTCCGCGCGACGAACGTGCAGCCGAGCTCCAGCGCGAGGCCGCAGAGGTCGATCCCCTCCGCCTGGTTCTCGTCGCCCCAGCGGGATTTCGCGCCCCGCTCGGCGGTGGCGCTGAACTGGCCCTTCGTGAGGCCGTAGACGCCGTTGTTCTCGACGACGTACACGAGCGGGACGTTCCGCCGGATCGCGTGGACGAACTGCCCGATGCCGATCGACGCGGTGTCGCCGTCGCCGGACACGCCGACCGAGTTCAGCGTGTGGTTCGCGAGGATCGCGCCCGTCGCCACCGAGGGCATGCGGCCGTGGACGGCGTTGAAGCCCCACGCCTTGCTGTTGAAGTAGGCCGTGGTCTTCGACGAGCAGCCGATCCCCGACATCTTCGCGATCTTGTACGGGTTCATCCCGTCCTCCCACATCGCGGAGATGAGGGCGGCGGTGATGGTGTCGTGCCCGCAGCCGTTGCAGAGGGTGGACGGCACGCCGCCGTAGTCCTTCTGCGAGAGGCCGAGGCGGTTCACCTGCGGCTTCGCGGGCTGCGACGCGCCGCCGGGGGCGGCGCCGGGGACGGAGGGGGGGAGGGTGCTGCTCATCGGCGGGGCTCCTTCGCGGCGATCTCGGCCGCGACCTCGTCGGCCGCCATGGGCAGGCCGTCGAACCTCAGCAGGCTGCGGATCTTCATCGCGACCTCGGGGATCTCGATCCGGAGCATCGCGGCCATCTGCGCGTCGCGGTTCTGCTCGACGACGTACACGTGGTCGTGGGCGTCGAAGAAGCGCTTCACGTCGTCGGTGAACGGGAACGCGCGCAGGCGCATGTAGTCGAACTCGATCCCGTGGTCCGTGCGGAGGAGGGCGCGCGCCTCCTCGACGGCGTAGTGCGTCGTGCCGAAGGCGAGGACGCCCGTCCGCGACGGCTTCGGCGCGGCGGACACGAGCGGCGCGGGGACGAGCTTCCGGATCGTCTCGAACTTCTTCGAGAGGCGGACCATGTTCTTCACGTACATGGCGTCGTCTTCCGTGTACCGGGCCTTCTCGTCGTGGCCGGTGCCGCGGGTGAAGTACGCCATGCCGTCCTGCTCCGTGCCGGGGAGCGTGCGCCACGGGATGCCGTCGCCGTCCACGTCGGCGTACCGGCCCCAGGAGCCCGCCGGCATCTTCAGGAACGCCTCCTTCGAGAGGACCTTCCCGCGCGCGATCGGCGTCTCCGGATACGCGAACGGGTCGCACATCCAGTTGTTCATGCCGAGGTCCAGGTCGGAGAGGACGAACACCGGCGTCTGCGCGCCCTCCGCGAGCTCGAAGGCGTCCATCGTCATCCGGTACGCCTCCTCGGGCGTCGCCGGGAAGAGCATCGGGTGCTTCGTGTCGCCGTGGGAGTTGTAGGCGCACGCGAGGAGGTCGCCCTGCATCGTGCGGGTGGGGAGTCCGGTGGACGGCCCGGTGCGCTGCACGTTGACGAGGACGAACGGCACTTCCGCGTAGTACGCGAGGCCGATGAACTCGCTCATCAGCGACACGCCGGGGCCGGACGTCGCGGTCATCGCCCGCGCGCCCGCCCAGCCGGCGCCGATGCACATGCCCACCGCGGCGAGCTCGTCCTCGGCCTGGATCACCGCGTAGGTGTGCTTCCCGTCCGGCGTCCTCCGGTGCTTCGCGAAGTACTCCTGGAGCGACTCCGCGACCGACGACGACGGCGTGATCGGGTACCAGGTCAGCACCGTGCACCCGGCCATGCAGGCGCCGAGCGCCGTGGCGGAGTTGCCGTCGATCAGGATCTTCCCCGCCGTGAGGTTCCGCGCCTCGACCCGGAACGGCGGACGCTCGGGGAAGTTCGCCTTCGCGTAGTCCGCGCCGATCCTGACCGCGAGGAGGTTGCTCTCGAGCGCCTTCGGCTTCGAGGCGAACGCCTTGCGGAGCGCCTTCTCCACCTCGGCGAAGTCGAGCGACAGGAGTTCCGCGGCCGCGCCGACGTAGAGCATGTTCTTCAGCAGCGTCCAGAGCTTGCTGTTCGGCGTGACCTGCGAGACGAGCTTCCCGAAGGGGACCGCGTAGAAGCGGACGTCGTCGCGCATCTTCTCGAGCTGGAGCGGCGCGTCGAAGATCACCGTGCCGCCCGGGGCGACCTTCCGCACGTCCTCGAGCGCCGTGGCCGGGTTCATGCAGATGACCACGTCCGGGACCCGCCGGAACGACGACCAGCCCGCCTCGCAGACCCGGATCGAGTACCAGGTCGGGAGGCCCTGGATGTTGCTCGGGAAGATGTTCTTCCCGGACACCGGGAGGCCCATCCCCATGATCGTCCGGATGAGCGTGCTGTTGGCGGTCTGGGAGCCCGTGCCGTTGGCCGTGGCGACAAGGATCGTGAAGTCGTTGACGTTCACGTGCGACGCCTTCGATGCGCCCGGGGCGGCTGCCGTCGAGGCGGTGAGGGGGGTCATCGGTTCGTCCTCCGCGTCTGCGACCCGCGGAGCCCGTCCGGAGCGTTCCGGGGCGGTTCCTCAGGCGCAATCCCGCCGAGGTTAGTCGCCGCGAGGCGGGCGGCGAAACGATCGGTCGGGGTGGTAGCCTGCGTCCGCCCCGGCAGGTGCGCCGGGCGGGAGGTGCGCGATGCGGGAAATGGAGGCCTGGATGACGTGGATCGGTGTCGCGGTAGGGATCCTCGCCGTAGGATCCACGCTCTTCTACGCCTGGATCGTCCTGCGCTGCTTGACCATCCTTGAGCGGCTCACACTCTCCGTCGGGGAGGCTCTCGAAGCGTACGCCGACGCCAAGCGGAAGGGCTGACCGGCTACTTCCCGGCGTAGACGTCCATGATCGCCCGGAGCAAGGCGACGCCGTCCTCGCGCTTCCGCTGGAACGAGTTGCGGCCGACGATCGAGCCGTTGCCACCGCCGGCGTGGATGCCGCGGACCTCCTCGATCACCGAGGCCGTGTCCTTCGCCTCGCCGCCGGAGAAGACGACGATCCGCCTCCCGCCGAACGACGCGCGCACCACGTGGCGGATGCGGTCGGCGAGCGTGTCGAACTTCGCCGGGTGCTTGTCGTAGACCTTCTTGTTCGCGTCGATGGCGACGTGCGCCGTCGGCGGCTTCACCTTCACGACGTGCGCGCCGAGCTGGCAGGCGATGTGGGCCGCGTAGGCGACCACGTCCACCGCCGTCTCGCCCTCCTTCGTGAGCCCGCCGCCGCGCGGGTAGCTCCACATCACGACCGCGACTCCCTTGGCCTTCGCCTCCTCGGAGATCGCCCGGATCTCGCCGTACTGCTCGTTCCGGTGGTCGGAGCCCGGGTAGATCGTGAACCCCACGGCCGCGCAGCCGAGGCGGAGCGCGTCGTTCACGGAGCCCGTGATCGCGGGCCACGGCTGCTTCGGGCCGCCGAGGGAGTCGGAGTTGTTGAGCTTGAGGATCAGCGGGAGGACGCCGGGATGGCGGTCCGCCGCGGCCTCGAGTTGCCCGAGCGGCGCGGCGTAGGCGTTGCAGCCCGCCTCGACGGCGAGGTCGGCGTGGTAGGCGGGGTCGTACCCCGGCGCGTTCGGGGCGAAGCTCCGGTCGGGGCCGTGCTCGAAACCCTGGTCCACGGGGAGGATGACGAGCTTCCCGGTGCCGGCGAGGCGGCCCGTCATGAGGAGCCGCGCGATGTTCGCCTTCACCCCGGGCGTGTCGGAGGGGTACCACGACAGGATCTCGCGGACGGTGGGCGTGAGGCTCGGTGTAAGGCTCGTGGACGCGCAGGGCTGGCTCATCGGACGTTCTCCTCCCCGGTTCGGGGGGAGAATCCTAACACCGGACCTGCTACCACTCGAAGACGTCGCCGTCCCGGCACGGGCGGACGCCCGGGCGGCCGAGATCCGCGATCTCGCGGGCCATCTCGGTCTCGAAGCCGGGCTTCAGGTGCGTGACGATCACGTCCACGTCGCGGGGGAGGCACGCGACCTCTTCGCCGAGCATGGCGGGCGTGAGGTGCCCCGTCATCACCGCGAACTCGCGCATGCGGTTCGGGAACGACGCCTCGAGGAAGACCGCGCGGAGCGGCGACGATTTCGGCAGGTTGGCGAAGATGCTCGGCCGCCCCGCCGCGATCCCGCCGCCCGTGTCCGCGTTCATGAGCAGCGACGACGTGCCGTCGTCGAAGAGGTAGCTGACGGCGGGCACCGTGTGCGGGACCTCGACGCAGTGCACGGTGTACCGGCCCGCGCGGAACACGTCCCCGGGCTTCACCGTCTTCGCCGACACGAAGGGAGTGTCGGCCGAAGGGAGGTCGAACGCCTGGAACCAGACCTCGCCGTTCATGAGGTGCGTGCGGACGGCGCGGATCGTCTCCGCGAGCCCGTGGAGGCGGAGCGTCTTCGCGCCCGCGCCGCGGTTGATCGTCGCGAGGGGCAGGTCCCGCACGTGGTCCCAGTGGGCGTGGGTGAGCAGCACGTCCGTGACCTGCTGCTGCTCCTCCACGGTGAGCGCGGTCGCCATGGCGCCGGCGTCCACCACGATGCCGTCGTCGAGCATGTAGCAGGACGGGGCCCGTCCGGGGGCGCACCCGCCGCTGCAGCCGAGGACGCGGACTCTCATCGCCGGGCTACCTCTCGATCTGGTCCAGGCGGAGCGGAGCGGGCGCGGCGCCGGCGGCGTCGAGCAGTCGCTTCATCTCCGGGTCCATCGACTCCGCGTCCACATCCACCGACCGCGCCTTCTTCGACTCGATGAGCGGCGCCACGGCGGCGACCTTGCCGGAGAGCCGGAACGGCTCCGGACGCTCGGGGAGCGCGGCGGTGAACTCCGCCTTCTCCCCGATCTTCGGCGTCCCGTCGGCGTAGATCGTGACGCGGGTGCCGCCCGTGCGCGGCGTCGCCTTCACGAGCAGCGCGCGCCACGCGCCGGAGTCCGCCTTGAGCTCCCCGGGGATCGAGCACGCGGCGCCGCGTCCGGACCGGACGGCGCGGACGGAGTAGATCGTCACCGGCAGGGTCTTGTTCTTCACGGCGACCGGCTCGAATCGGTACGCCCCCGCGGCGGGCACCTGCGCGAACGTCGCCTCGGAGCAGAGCACGCAGCCGCGGAAGCCCTGGGACTCGACGCGCTGGGCGAGGTTCACGTTGTCGCCGATCACGGTCCACTCGATCCGGTCCGCGCCGCCGATGTTCCCGGCCACGAACTTCCCCGAGTTGAGCCCGAGCGCCATCCCGATCCGGTTCTCGCCCGCCTCCTCGAACGCGCAGTTGAGGTCGAAGAGCCGCTGCTGCATCTCGAGCGCGCCGCAGGCCGCGAGGTTCGCGTGCTCCGCCGACGCCACGGGGGCGCCCCACACGGCCATGATGGCGTCGCCGCCGAACTTGTCCACCGTGCCGTTCCACCCGAAGATCGCCTCGAGCATCTGCGTGAAGTAGCGGTTGAGGCGCGCGACCACCTCCGTGGCCTGGAGCCGCTCGGACATCGCGGTGAAGCCCACGATGTCGCTGAACATCACGGTGCCCTCGACCTGGTCGCCGCCGAGGTTCGGCTTGAGCGCGCCCTCGCCGATCTGCCGGACGACGTCGGGAGAGAGGTAGCGGGACAGGCTGGTCCGGAGCGTCGTCTCCGACTCGATCCGCGACACGAGCTCCGCGTTCTTCACCGCCACCGCGACCGGCCCGGCCACGCCCTGCATCAGGTTCAGGTCGTTCGGCGTGAAGGGCTGCGCGAGGGACTCCGTGTCGAGGTAGACGACGCCGAGGAACTCCTGCTCGCGGAGGAGCGGGGCGCACATGACCGACCGACCGCCGCTGCTCACGATGCTCTGGCGGTCCTGGAACCGCGCGTCGGAGCCCGTGTCGGCGGAGAGCACGGCCTTCTTCTCCTTCCGGACGAGCCCGATGAGCCCGGTGGAGATGTTCATCACCGACGTCGTCGCGCCCTGCCCCTGGCGCGTGTGCGTGGCGGCCACACGGAACGCGTCGGACCGGTCGCGGAGCACCACGGCGCCGCGATCGGCCTGGGGGTAGAGCTCGAAGAGGGTCGAAAGCACCTCGCGGAGGAGCTGGTCGCGGTCGAGGATCGTCGCGAGCTGCTGGAAGACGCGGGCGATGGTCGAGATCCGCTGGTTGACGAGGACCAGGTCGCGGTAGCTGAGCGCCATGGTGGCGCCGGACTGCTCCTCGGCGTCGGCCATGATCGCCGAATCGTGCGCGAGGGGCGCGTCCACGAAGCTCACCTCGAGGTCGGAGTCCCGGTCCGGCTCGTCGATGACGAACTCGAGCTTCCCGTAGCCGATCATCAGCACGTCGCCGTTGCGGAGCCACCCCTCGGTCGCGCGCTCGCCGTTGTGGAGCAGCCCGTTCCGGCTCTGGAGGTCCTGGAACCGCCAGCGGCCGCCGTCCTGCCAGATGCGGCAGTGCTGGCGCGACACGAGGTCGCCCTCGATCTGGATGTCCGACTTCACGGACCGGCCCACGATGATCTCGCGGTCGAGTTCGAGGACCTTGGGCTCCGTGCCGGATCCGGTGATCTTGATGCGGGCTGTCACGAGGAGCCCGAGGATACAGTCGCGGTGCGGATTGCAAGCGCGGCGCGGCGACGGGGATAGGTCTTGCCGCCTCCGCGGGCGTGGCGACAATGCGCGCGAACATCCATCCACGGCACGGACAGGACGGCCCGCACAGCATGCACAAGGTGAGAGTCACCGTAGACGGGAGAGTCGCCCACGAGGTCCTGCTCGACCGGGAGCTCGTGCTCGGACGGAAGGCGCCCGCCGACCTCGTCGTGGCCGACGGCCAGATCTCCTCCCGCCACCTCTCGCTCCGCCCCGGGGACGACGGTGCGGTCCTCCGCGACCTCGGCTCGACCAACGGCACGCGAATCGGCGCCGGGGACCGGATCGAGGCCGACCGCGACTTCGAGATCCGGCCCGGGCAGCAGATCCTCGCCGGGCCGGCGATCCTGGAGATCGTCTCGTCCGGCGGGCCGGAGTCGTCGGACAGCGGGTTCGCGAAGACGGAGAAGACCGTCGCGATCACCGGGAACTCGATGCAGTCCGTGCTCGTGAACATCGCGCGCTTCCAGGCGGCGAAGCCGCGGCTCGTGGTGGCGCTCGAGCACGGGCGGAAGGTCGTCGCACTCGAGGAGCTCGAGTCGGTGGTCGGACGGTCGTCCGCCGACGCGAAGGTCGTCGTGGACCACCAGTCCGTCTCGTCGAGGCACGCGAAGATCCGGTTCGCCGACGGGCAGTTCCAGATCTCGGACCTCGGCTCGGCCAACGGGACCTTCCTCGACGGGATCCGGATCTCCGGCGAGTCGCCGCTGCCGCCGCAGTCGGCCGTCACCCTCGGCACGGTCGAGTGCCTCTTCGTCGCGCGTCCGCCGGAGACGACCGGCGCCGTCGGCGCGGGGGACCCGATCTCCGACGTGCTCGCGGACCACGCGGTGCGGCTCGGGAAGGCCACGCAGCAGCAGGCGCGGGACGCGGTCGCCGAGCACCGGGCGAGCGGGCGCACCCTCGGCGAGGTGCTCGTCGAGCGCGGCGTCTTCACGCCGAAGGAGTGGGCCGACCTCTGGAAGCAGCGGGAACTCCTCCGCACGCTCGGGAGCGCCGCGCCGGCGGCCGGCGGCGGCGGGGCCTCGAAGACCGGCTGGATCGTCGCGCTCGTCGCGCTCGCCGCCGCGGCGTTCGTGGCGTGGAGGTCGGGCCTGTTCGGGGCGAAGTGATCCGGTCGGTGCCGCGTCGCGCGCGGCGAGGTGGACGGATGGGACGTGCGAGGGACGCCTGGGCCGGTGCCGCCGCGGTCGCGGCCGTCCTCGCCCTCGCAGCGTCCGCGCTCGTCGCGCCGCCCGAGGGACTCGCGGAGGACCGGGGCGACTACGGCGCGTCGATCGACCACTTCCCGCACGGTCCGCACCTCTCGCAGGGCGCCGTGGACGCCGCCCTCTCCGGCGGGAGCGACCGCGAGTGCCGCACCTGCCACGACTACGCGAAGGGGCCCGACGCGCACCTCGCCGGCTGCGAGCAGTGCCACATCGGCGAGAAGCACCTCGCGACGACCGTGGCGCCGCGACGTCCCGGCGCGAAGCCGTTCACGCACGCCGAGCACCTGCGCGATCCGAAGACGACGTGCTTCTCCTGCCACAAGCCCGTGAAGGAGCGCGACTGGATCGCCTTCTCGATGCCGGCCGCCGGTCTGTCGCGGCGCGGACCGTCCGGCGAGGCGTCGTGCGCGGACTGCCACCGGACGCACGAGCCGTCGGGCGGGAAGGTCCGGCAGGACGACGTGACCGGCGACGGGCGGACGTGCTCGACGTGCCACCAGGGCGCGGCTGCGATCGTGCCGTCGCCGCCGTCCGCGACGCGCGGGCCGTTCCGCCACGCGGACCACGGAGGCGCGCAGGGCGCGTGCGAGTCGTGCCACGCCGGCATCGCGGCGAGCGCGACGATCTGGGACCACGACCCCGTCGCCGGCACCGCGGCCGCGTGCGCGGACTGCCATCGCGACGCCGCGGGGAAGCCGCTCGCGGGGGTGGGCGATCCGCCGGTCGTCACGCAGCCCGCGTTCGTGCAGTTCTCGAACTTCCCGCACGGGAAACACCTCGCGCCGAAGACGGGGAAGATCGAGACGTCGGCCGCCGTCGGCGACGCGTGCCGCACGTGCCACTACCCGGAGCAGGCGAAGGACGGGGCGGGGAAGGCGTTCGCGTCGCGCGCGACGTCGGCCGAGCCGGTCGGGCGCGCGTCGCTCGTGGACTACGACACGTGCCTTCCGTGCCACGAGGCGTGGAAGGTCGCAGGCCACGGCGTGGGCGCATGGTCCTGCTTCAAGTGCCACGGCGGCGCGACGGGCGCCGACGGCTCCCTCGCGATGGCGACGTCCCGCGTGACGCGGGAGTCGATGCCCGGCGGGTTCCGCGCCGCGGCGCACGCGCACCCGGTCGTGACGTCGTCCGGCGCCCGGATCGAAGGCGCGGCGGACGGCACGAAGCCCTGCAGCGACTGCCACAAGGCCGACGTCCCCGCCCTCGCCGCCCGTTCCGCCGGGAAGCCCTTCGCGCACGCGCCGCACCTTCCCGCGGACCCGAAGCCCGCCGACTGCCTCGTCTGCCACTCGACCGCGGCGGAGTCGCAGTGGAGCGCGTTCATGCGCCGCTTCGACGCCCACCTCGGCGGCGTGCTCTCCGCCGACGCGGAGGCCCGCGGCGCCCGGGCGTGCCTCGACTGCCACGTCGGCGCGAAGCCCGAGGATCTCGGCATCGACCGCGCGACGCGCGACGTCCCGGAGTTCGACCACAGGAGCCACGTGGTCGGCGCCGTCTGGAAGGGCGGGAAGGGCATCGCCTGCACGGAGTGCCACGCGCCCGGCGGGCCGCACGGATACGGGACCGCGCCGGACGCCCTCACCTGCGTCCGCTGCCACTCCCACGACGAGGCGCAGGCCGACAAGTACGCGCGCACCGGGAAGAAGACGCGCGAAGCGGGCGACGCCGCGAAGTGCGCCGCGTGCCACGACGAACCGGGCGCCGCGCGGGCCGCGATCCCGCCGAGGACGCACCTCTCGCTCCTCCCGGGAGTCCAGCACCACGACATGTCCGGCGCCTGCGCCGACTGCCACGCGCGCGACGGCGCGGCGCAGGTCCCGTACCAAGTGCGGATGCCGAAGGCGAAGCTCGGCGTGTCGGTCCACGACGACCCCGCGCTGGCGGGGCAGTGGTTCAACGATCCGTCCGGCGGACCCGCGTCCTGCCGGAAGTGCCACGTGAACGAGCCGCGCGGTTACCTCCGCGCGCTGGAGCGCCGGAAGTGAGCCGCGCCGTCGCTCTGAAGGACCGCCGCTTCGCCGTGCGATTCCTCGGACGGCCGGGCGCGTGGCTCTGGCTCGCGCTCACGCTCGGCCCGGGGATCGCGGCGTGGGTGCTCGCGACGTCGGCCGCCCGGGGGATCCCCGCGCACGAGCGTTCGTGGTTCCTCTGGTCGGGGAACGTCGTCCTCGCGCTGTTCGTGCTGACGCTGCTCTTCGTCCTCCGCAAGTGGTCGGTGAAGCTCGCGTGGTTCCGCGATCTCGGACGGACTCCGAAGGGCGCGGGCGACGCCGCTTGGGCCGAGGTCCAGGCGCTCAACCGCCGCGTGCGGCAGAACGCGTTCTCGTCGGACCGCGAGATCCTCGCGGCGGCGGACGAGATCCTCGTCCGGCTCCAGGTGGACGGCGCGCAGCGGGCGGAGATCGACGAGACGAGCGTCGGCGGCGTCCGCGTGAAGCACGTCGTGCTGCGGAAGCGCGAGCCCCTCGGGCGGCTCGAGCCGTGGCTCGAGATGCACATGGGCGTGGGCGTCGCCGCGTGCGTCGGCGTGTGGTTCCACGGAGACGGTCTGCCCCGGCACGCCGTCGGCTGGCTGCTCTTCGCGGGGACCGCGGTGGTGCTCCTCACCGGCGTGCTCGGCGCGCTGCTCTACCGCACGCTCCCCGCGAAGCTCGCCGCGGCCGGCCCGGAGATCCCGTTCGAGGAGGCGGGCGTGGCCCGCGAGCACTACGAGGCGTCGCTCGCCGCGATGCTCGCGTCGTTCGAGCCTGCCGTCCGGGCGGAGATCGCCCCTGCGCTCCGCGGCGCGGACTCGCCGGCAGCGCTCCGCTCGGCCGTGGACGCCGCCCTCGGCCGCGTGGCCGTCGCGCACCCGGCGCAGATCGAGGCGGCGCGGGACCTCGTCGTGATGGCCGGAACGCGCGACCACTTGATCTGGAACACGCGCGACGCGCGGCGGCTCGACTTCCACCTGAAGCTCTGGCGGTGGATCCACGTCCCCGTCTCGGTGTTCCTCCTCTTCGTGATCCTGATCCACGTGTGGATGGTGCTCTGGTACTGATGAGCGACGACGGCACGCCTGGCGACGCACCCGGACCCGCGGACGCGGGCGGAGCCCCCGTGCCTCCGAAGCCGCCGGGCGTTCCGAAACCCCCGGGCGTCCCGAAACCTCCGGGTGCGCCCCGACCGCCCGGAGCGCCCAGACCGCCGAGTGCGCCCGTCCCGCCGAGCGCGCCGAAGCCGCCATCCGCTCCCGTTCCACCGGGAGCGCCGAAATCACCGTCGCCGCCCGCGCCCGCGTCCCCGTCTCCGCCGAAGGCACCGGCCGCGCCGCGCGCGCCGGGCGCTGTGCCGGCCCCGGCCGCCGGCTCTCCTCCTGCGGCGGCCGCTCCTGCCGCTCCCCCCGCTCCCGCGCTCGATCCGAACTCGCCCGAGGGACAGGTCGCGCAACTCGCGCTCTTCAAGGGCGTGAGCGCGACCGCGTTCAAGTTCATCCGCGAGGGGCTCCAGGAAGGCACGGTCCAGTTCCGCGCCCTCGCACCGAAGGCGCAGATCTGCCGCGAGGGCGAGTACACGGCGGACTTCTTCGTGATCCTCGCGGGGATGGTCGGCGTCTACAAGGCGAGCCAGGAAGGCACGAAGTACCTGACGTCGCTCACCGCCGGATCGTGGTTCGGCGAGATGAGCTGCATGTCGAGCGCGCCCCGCGCGGCGACGGTGATCGCGGAGTCCGAGGCCGTCGTGCTCTCCGTCCCGCGCCACACGTTCATGCGGCTCTACTCCGACAAGGGCAGCGCCGCGTTCAAGAAGACGATCGACGACCTCTACCGCGACCGCGCCCTCGTGAACCACCTCGCGGGCGTGTCGCTCTTCCGCGGCATCAAGGAGAAGGTGCTGAAGCGCATCTCCGAGGTGGCGGAGCTGGTGGTCGCCGAGAAGGGCTCCGACGTGATCCGCGAGGGCGAGCCCGGCGACGCGTTCTACCTCGTCCGCACCGGCCACGCGAAGGTGTGGCGGAAGAGCGGCGCGCGCGAGGACATCCTCGCGTGGGTCTGCGAGAACAGCTTCTTCGGCGAGGTCGCGCTCCTCACGGACAAGCCCCGCGGATCCACGGTTTCGGCCGTGGACCGGATGGACCTCGTGCGGATCCCGAAGGAGCCGTTCCGGAAGCTCATGGACGAGCACCCGGACGTGAAGCAGACCGTCCTCGAGCGCGTGCAGCGGATCTTCGAGGACGAGCACCTCACCGCGGAGGAGATCGAGGCCCGCGAACGCGCGAAGGAGCTCGGCACGGAGCACGAGGTCGTGAAGGCCGGCGAGGCCCTCGTGATCGACATGAGCAAGTGCACGCGCTGCAACATGTGCGTGACGGGCTGCATCGAGGCGCACGAGGACCGGATCCCGCGCATCGGGAAGCGCGGACTCGCCTACGGCGACCTCCTCCTCACGTCGTCCTGCTACAACTGCCGCGTCCCGGACTGCATGCTCGCGTGCAAGTTCGGCGCGATCCGCCGCGACCGCCGCGGCCGGGTGAACATCGACCCCGAGGCGTGCACCGGCTGCTCGCTCTGCGAGCCCGCGTGCCCCTACGGCACGATCCACATGCAGTCGCTGATCGGGGAGTCGAGCGCGAAGGTCGTCGCGACGCCGATGCAGCAGCTCCTCTCGACGATGCCCGTGATCGGGAAGTGGTTCGCGCCGAAGAAGCGGCTCCCGGTCGTTCCGGACGCGGCGGGCGCCGCCCCCGCGAAGGAGGAGAAGGGCGCGAAGGCGCTCGCCGTGAAGTGCGATCTCTGCGCGGGGCGCGGCGACATGGCGTGCATCTACAACTGCCCGTGCGGCGCCATCGAGCGGATCGACCCCGAAGTGCTCCTCGGAGGGAAGGGATGAGCCGCTTCCTCCTCGAGTGGAAGCTCGACAAGAAGCCCAACCGGGCCCGTCCGGCGTCGGCGGTGGACGCGATGCGCGTGGTGCTCGGTTCGCGGCCCCTCGCCGACCTCTTCGTGAACGACCGCATGGTCGCCCAGGAGGCGCTCGCCTTCACCTTCGACGGGAAGCGGCTCGAGGTCGAGGTGCTGACCCCGCTCGCCGGCGTGTTCGTGGACGGGCGCCCACTCGCGGCCGGAACCCGCGGCCCGGTGCACCACGGGTCCACCGTGCAGACGGGGCAGGTGCTCGTCGAGGTGTCGATCGACGAGGCGAAGGGCGAGTGCGGGCTCGTGGTCGGCGAGGGATACCTCGGGAAGACGGTGGCCGAGGCCGCGAAGAAGCTCGGGAAGGAGTTCGCGCTCGCGGACTCCGGGCCGCAGGAGCACCGCTGGGGGAAGTCGGCCGTCCTCTCGCGCTGGAACTGGATCGCCGCGCTCCTCGGGCTCGCGGGCTGCGCGGCGTTCTTCGGGCTCACGCAGAGCGACGTGCTGTCCCGCGGCGAACTCCGCGACGTGCACGCGATCGGCGCGCCGCGCGCCGACGGGAAGACGCACCCCGACTCCTGCGCGTCGTGCCACGACCCCTTCTCGTCGGACTACACGCCGAAGTGCGCGAAGTGCCACGAGGGGTACGCGTCCGCGGACCGGCACCCGTACGCGAAGACGGACGAGTTCTCGTGCGCCGCGTGCCACACCGACCACGCCGGCGCGAAGGCCGACATCGTCCCCTCGATGGAGACGGGCGCCGACGGCTGGCCGAAGACGTGCGCGCTCTGCCACGCCGGAGAGGACCGCGAGGCGAAGGTGACGGCCGCCGTCTCGAACCCGGCGCTTCCGGCGAGTATCCGCGACGTCGCGTCCCCGCCGCGGGCCCGCACGCTCCAGGTGGACGGCTTTTCGCACGCGGACCACCGGATCGCGAAGGAGCGGCGCGTCGGCGCGTCGGTGTCGTCGAAGCCGCCGGAGGGATCCGTCCCGCTCGCGTGCGGCGAGTGCCACGTGAAGGACCCGGCCGAGCCGCAGGGGGACTTCGCCGCCGTCGCGTACGAGACCTGCCTCAAGTGCCACGCGGAGTGGCGGGTGGACGTCCACGGCCGGGACGAGGACGGCGTCCACTGCCTCCAGTGCCACGCGAAGGCCGCGAGCCCCGGGAAGATCACGCGGACGATCCGCACGGTCGAGGTCCCCGCGTCGGGCTCGCTCTACCGGCTCCCGCCGCGGAAGCACGACCTCGCGAAGGACGACTGCCGCTCGTGCCACGTCTCCGGCGCGCAGCATGCGCCGTCCGGCGAACCGCGGGTCCTCGCGTTCCGTCACGACCACCACGTGCGCAGCGTGACTCCGCCGAAGGGCGGCGAGGCCGACCTCTCGGCGTCGTGCGTCCCGTGCCACAAGGGCGTGGCGGAGAGCCGGTCGCTCGCGGGGCTCGGCGGCGCGCTGCCGCGGGCGGACGTCTCGACGGCGACGTGCGGCACCTGCCACACCGACGGCGACCCCGTGCCGGTGGCGGCGGCCGACGGGAGGACGCGCACGGTCACCGACATGTTCCACCTCGTCCACACGGTGGAGCCCGGCGTGCAGACCGGCCGCGCGGCGATGCGCGCCGTGGCGAGCCGCGGCGCCCTCGCGCAGGGCTGCCTCTCCTGCCACGTCCCCGCGGCGGGCGCGGCGCCGATGACGCTCCGCGCGGGCGTTTCCGACTGCTCGGCATGCCACGCGGGGCACGAGAGCCTCGGCGAGGGGAAGTGCGTGCTCTGCCACGTGGATCGCGCGTCGCCGGCGAACACGCGCGACGGGAAGCTCGTGTACCGCACGCTCGAGACGGGCATCTTCGACGCCGCGTCGCCGAAGGCGGCGCGGAAGACCGTCGCGCCGATCGAGTCCTTCCGCCACTTCAGCGACGGGCACGCGGAGCCGTCCGGCGCGTCGGGCGAGCGGACCTGCGTCCCGTGCCACGACGCCGCGTCGATCGACCGCGCGACGCGGGTCCTCGACGTGCCGCTGCCCGGCGCCGCCGAGCGCGGCTGCCTCGAGTGCCACGTCCGCGAGCGGTTCCACCGGTAGCGGAGTGGACTTCCCCGTCGTCTTCCGCCTGCTCGGACGCGACGTCTCCGCGCACGCGGTGCTGGAGGCGGCCGGCTACACCCTCGCAGGGATCGTCTTCCACGTCCTCCGCCGCCGGCGCGGCGACTCGCTCGACACGACGCATCGCTGGCTCGTCGTCGCCGGCGCCGCGGCGGGGGCGGTGTTCGGGTCGCGCATCACCGGCGCGCTCGAGCGGCTCGGGGAGGGGAGCACGGACCTCCGCACGATTCTCGGGGCGAAGTCCATCGTGGGCGGGATCCTCGGCGGATGGATCGGGGTCGAGGCGGCGAAGCGCATGGCGGACCTGCGCGCGCGCACCGGGGACCTGTTCGCCGCGCCGCTCCTCGTCGGGATCGCGGTCGGCCGCGTCGGATGCTTCCTCGAAGGGCTCCGCGACCGCACGACGGGCCTCCCGACGTCGCTTCCGTGGGGCGTGGACTTCGGCGACGGCCCGCGGCATCCCGCGCAGCTCTACGAGACGGCGTTCTGCCTTGCGCTCCTCCCGTTCGCGCTCCGCCGGGCCGCTCCGGGCCGCGAGGGGTCCGTGTTCCGCGCGGTGGTGGCGGCGTACCTCGCGTGGCGGCTCGCCGTGGACTTCCTGAAGCCCCGCGGCCCGGTGTTCGGGCTCTCCGCGATCCAGTGGACGTGCGTCCTCGGGCTCGCGTGGATCGCGTGGGAGCGGCGGCAGGACCGCATGCGAGCATCCCCCCGATGAGCGGCGGCGAGCGGCCCTACCTCTACTACGACCTCGCGGTCTCGATCTGCGACGTCTGCTTCCGCCGCGCCGACGGGAAGATCCTGATCGAGGACGGGAAGGTCTTCTTGCGGAAGCGCTGCGCCGAGCACGGCTGGCGCACGGTGCTGATCGCCGACGATGCGGCGTTCTACCGCCGCGGGCGCGAGGACTTCCTGAAGCCGCCGGAGATGCCGAAGCGGTGGAACACGCCGGTCCGGTGGGGGTGCCCGTACGACTGCGGGCTCTGCCCCGACCACGAGCAGCACTCGTGTCTCTCGATCGTGGAGATCTGCGACGACTGCAATCTCGCGTGCCCCGTCTGCTACGCGGCGAGCGGTCCGCACCGGAACCGGATGCGTCCGCTCGCGCAGGTCGAGCGCATGCTCGACGCCGTCGTCGCCAACGAGGGCGAGCCCGACGTCGTGCAGATCTCGGGCGGCGAGCCGACGCTGCACCCCGAGTTCTTCGAGATCCTCGCCGCCGCGCGGCGGCGCCCGATCCGGCACCTCATGGTGAACACGAACGGGATCCGCATCGCGAAGGACCCTGCGTTCGCCGCGCGCCTCGCGGAGCACCGCGCGGGCTTCGAGGTCTATCTCCAGTTCGACTCGCTCGAGCGCGAGCCGCTGATGCGGCTCCGCGGCGCCGACCTCCGCCCCGTCCGCGACGCGGCGCTGGCGCGGCTCGAGGAACTCGGGATCTCGACGACCCTCGTCGTGACCGTGATGAACGGCGTCAACGACGGCGAGCTCGGGCGGATCATCGACCATGCGCTCTCGTTCCGGTGCGTCCGCGGCGTGACCTTCCAGCCGGTGCAGGACGCGGGGCGGAACGAGGGGTTCGACCCGGCGCGGGACCGCCTCACGCTGACGGGCGTGCGGCGGCGGATCCTCGCGCAGTCGCAGGTGTTCGGCGAGTCCGACATCATCCCCGTGCCGTGCCACCCCGACTGCCTGGCGATGGGCTACGCGCTGAAGATCGGCGGCGCCGTGAAGCCGCTCACGGGCCTCGTCGACCCGCAGATCCTCCTCGGCGGCGCGCGGAACACGATCGTCTACGAGAAGGACCCGGGCCTCCGCGACGCGATCTTCCGCGCGTTCGCCACGAACCACTCGCCCGAGTCCGGCGCCGGGGCGCTCCGGGACCTCCTCTGCTGCCTGCCGCGGATCAGCTTGCGTCAGGGCGGCGCGCTCACCTACGAGAACGTCTTCCGCGTGCTCATCGTCCAGTTCATGGACGCCCACGGCTTCGACGTGCGGTCGGTGAAGAAGTCCTGCATCCACATCGTGCACCCCGACGACGGGCGCCTCATCCCGTTCGACACGTACAACCTCTTCTACCGCGACGACCTCGAGCGGACCCGCCTCGCGCCGCTGCGGGCGGAGGTGCGCACATGACCCGCCCCGAGGGAGATCCGGGCCGCTCGCACGTCCCGGAACCTGCGCCGGGCCGGCCGCCGGACCCGAAGCCCTACGTGGACCGCGTCCTCCCCGACGCCGCGAACGCGACCGCCGGGGTGCGCGTCGCGGGATTCATGCTCGGCGCGGGAGCGGCGTTCGTCGGAGGGCTCGGCCTGTTCCTCGCCGTGCTGTACGGCATGACCATGGTCGCGCAGGGGAGCGAATGGATCGGCGTGCTGGCGGCGGGGATCGTCCAGCTCGTGCTCGCGGCGTTCCTCGGCCGGTGGCTCTGGAAGTCGAAGCAGATGAAGGGCATGGCGGTGGGGCTCATCCTGTGCTCGGCGCTCTGGTGCACGTTCGACGTGTCGTGCGGGCTGATCCTCCAGAACTACTGAGCCGCGCGAGGAGCCGCACGGCCCGGGCGTCAGGCCTCGTCCCGAGACGACCGACACACGTCGCCTTGCGGGCTGAGACGTCCGTCGCTGGAACGCCCCGCACGAACGGATCGCAACCCGCACGCCGGCAAGCGGCCGCGATGCAGCGGCCGATCTCGTGAACCGCGCCGGCGCTGCGTCGGGCTCGCGCCGCGACTCTCTCCGTCGAGTTCGCGCCTCTCGCCCGCGCCGCAGCCGACTCGCTGCGTCGCGGCCGGGCGTGTCACTTGGTTCGGGACGACACCCTCCTACCGCGCGGACATCGTGTCTCCACGCCGCACCCAGACGGGCTCGTCCGAAGCCGCATCGACGCCGATCCGCACGACGACCGCCGCCGGATCGGCAGGGAGCCCCGCGAGGTCGGTCCGGGTGGCCCTCACGACGATCCGGTCGCGCCGTGTATCGATCGTCACTGTCGTGGTGCCCGGGAGTGCCGACGGCGCCTCCCAGATGGCGCGGCGCGCCGTCATCGTCCATCCGGAGTCGCCGGCAGGGATGTCGAGGACGTACGCGCCGGCGAGACCGTCGGCGACCGAGATGCGGAGCGCCTGGGTGGCCGGATCGAACCTCTCCCGCGCGGAGAACGTCGCGTCGGCGACCAGCCGCACCGAGTCGCGGCGCGCACGGGGCGAGTTGACGAGGCGTGCAGACGCGACCCGCAGGCCGAACGTGCCGCTCGTCCGGACGACCACGAATGCCGACGGCGACGACGTCTCGCCGCCCACGACGGCGCGTACCCGGTAGCGGTAGTTCGACTCGGGATCGAGTCCGGTGTCGGTCCACGCGGTCGTGCCGCCGCCGACCGTCCCCACGTCGGTGAACGATCCGGTCGCCCCGGCCCGTTCGACGATGAACGACGTCTCGTTCCCGCGCGCGCTCCACGCCAGATCGACGGCCCGGGGGCCGGACGGTCGAGCCGTCACCGATGCCGGCACCTCTGCGGCGCCGGACCCGAGGTCGATGACGCGGACGAGCGACAGTCCCGCGGTGGCCCACACCTGCTGCGAACCCACGGTCCGCGGCGCGCCGTAGATTCCCCACTGCACGACGGTTCCGAAGTCGTCCACGACGGACGTGTCCGCGCTGAAACGCATCAGCCGGCCGAACACGGTCCAGGCGCGCCCCTGCGCGTCGAGGTCCACGCCATGGAACCGGCCGAGCGCCTCGTACGCGGTCCAGAACGTCGCCGGCAGCGCCACCGCGGACTCCGTGTTGACGCCCGAAGGGGACACCTTCACCAGGAAGCCGTTGCCCGGGACCGTTTCGGTCGTGCCGGTGTCCGGCCCCGTCCTGCGCGGGAAAGTCGTCACGGTGGACTGCGTCGCGCCCGCCACCCACGCGGCGCCGGCGTCGTCGAGTGCGAGCCCACCCGCACCGTCCGCCGCGGCCCCGCCGAGGTAGACCGCGTAGTCGAGGGTCCGGCCGGACGGAGCGAGCTTCACGACGAATCCATCCACGGGCCCGCCGTGATACTCGTTGCCCTCGTCCGCGGGCGGCAGGCTGCCGGCGCCGTAGGTCGTGCCGCACACGTACGCGGCGCCGGATCCGTCCACCGCGATGCGTCCGGCAGCCTGCTCGGTCGTCGCCGCGCCGTTCGCGAGGTCGGTCGTCCATGCGATGCCGCCATCCGCCTGGAGTTTCGCGACCCACACGGCGCGATTCGATGCGGGTCCCGGCCCCGGACGGAAGGAGACGGGGAACGGCGTCCCCGACGTCGTGCCGGCCAGATACACCGCGGAATCGGAGCCGACCGCCAAGGACGCGGGCAGGTCGTTCCCCGAGTCGCCCAAGGTCCGCGACCACTGGAGGTCCTGCCCGTCGGCGGAGATCCGCGCCACGAAGGCGTCTCCGGACGTTCCCGGAGTCGCCCGGTCTCCGGACACGATCGGGAAGTCCGTGGACATCGTCCATCCGGCGACCACCACGCGGCCCTGCGGATCGACGGCCACCGCTGCGGCCGACTCCGGGCCCGAGCCGCCGAGGTACGTCGCCCACACGAGCGCCCCGCCGGCGTCGAACTTCGCGATCCACGCATCCGAGGGGCCGCTCAGCGAGTTCGAGTACCCGGCGTGCCCTGCGGGCACCGCTCCGGGAGCGTCTACGGAAGCGACGGCGAAGATGTTCCCGGATGCGTCGCGGGCGATGTCCTGGATCACCCCGACGCCCTCGAGGCCGGTCGGGAACGTGTCCGTTTGCGAGTCGGGAGCGGCCAGCCCGGGACGCACGGCGGCGGCCGCGAGCAGGAGCGCCGCAATCGCGGCACGATGCGGGACGCGCGCGGTCCTGGAGCCGCCGCGCGACGCCCGCGCGTCGCGACCGTTCGGCGACGCCACGGGCCGTGACGCACGGGCGGGGTCGCGGGATCGACGAGGACGCATGTTCTGGACCTCCCTCCAGGTTCTGCTGGGCGCGCCGCAGCGAGGCTACAGCACCTCGCCGCGCCGGGAGGGGGCGACGGCGCGATTCCTGCTGCCGGGAGCCTGCCGGTCGCCGGGGGTTCCTGCGGCCGCGGGCATGGACGCAGCCTCCGCCGCGACGCCCACCGCGCGTCTCCGCCTCGCGATCGACGACCGCGAGCCCGGCCCGGGACCCGCTGACGAAGTCGCGTCCTGCCGCCCGCTCTGCAGCCCCCTCCCCGAATCGCGGCCAAGTGAGTCACGTGTTTCGGGACGACGCCCTACGATGCCGGGCATGTCCGATGCACCCGGGCCGGGCGCGGGACCGCCGTCCACGCCTCCCGACCCTCAGCCCTACGTGCCGCGCGTCCTTCCCGAAGCGGGGAACGCGAACGCCGGAGTCCGCGTGGCCGGGTTCCTGATCGGCGCCTGCGCGGCGACCCTCCTCGGGTTCGGCCTCCTGTTCGCGGGGGCGGCCGCCGGCGACGCCTTCGCGCCTCGGAGCTCGTGGGTGGGCGTGCTCGCTGCCGGGCCGGTGAGCCTCCTCGCCGGGGTGCTCCTCGGACGGTGGCTCTGGACGTCGAAGCGGATGAAGGGGATGGCCGTCGGCTTCATCGTGCTCTCGTCGCTCTGGTGCCTCTTCGACGTCGCCTGCGGGTTCATGCTGAAGGACTTCAGGCTGCACTGATGCGCGGCGACCGCATCCCTCGCCCCCTCCGCGCGGGGAACCCGTGGCTCCCGGACATGAGCCGTGCGTCGATGGGTGCGGAAGTCGGCGGGTTCGTCGCGGGCTCGGTGCTGATGGGGGCGGTCGGACTGGCGGTGCTCAAGACGTCTAACCTGGATCATTCACGAGGGTTCGCGCGAGAACGGCATCCAGCGCTGCGACTGCCTGCACTGTACGTCGACTCCGCGGGCGTCCACGCGGCGACGGACTGTCCTGGCCGAGATCCGCGGGATGCGATGCAAGGAGGAGACCGCAGAGCGACTTCGGCAAGTCGGTCAAGGGCTCCGACGCAGCAGCGCGCCCGCGGGCTCGGCCAGGCGCGAACCTTCGTGAATGATCCAGGTTAACGCCATCTGCACGGTCGGAAGCGTCGCCTTCCCTTCGAGAACGTCCTTCGAGTACATCTCGAACTTCGCGCCGACGATGATCGTCCTGGCGGGACTGCTCCTCAAGGCGGCTGTCCGGCGGACGACGGCGTGGCGTGGCGCCGAACTCGGGGTCCTCGCCGGGTGCCTCGGCTTCCTGTGGCTGACCGCCGGCTACATATGGTGATCAGCGCGACCGGTCGCCCGACGCCGGGCGCTTCGGCTCGTCGCGCACCTTGAACACCTTCCCGTCGCGGATGTAGAGCTTCTGCTGCTCCTCCAGCGTGAACGGGCGGCTGCCGATCCTGCCGAACACGGCGAGCTGGTTTCCGCTCTCGTCCACGCCGCGGTCGCGGTCGAGGGGCTTGCTCAGCGCGAGGGCCGGGCCTTTCGTGCGGAAGGTCGAGATGAGTTCGGGACGCGGGCGAGGGCTGAAGCCGGCGAACTGCGGCACGGCCTCGGGGGACGTGAGCTGCACGACGCGGAGGCCGTTCACGCCGTCGGCGACGTACGCGAAGAGCGACGCGTTGGTCACCGCGATCCGCGTCATGCGGACGTCGTTCATCGCGCCGCCTGCGTCGAAGACCTGGTCGATCTTGGGCTTCTCCGGGTTCTCGACGTCCACGATGACGAGGCCCTGCTTCCCGGCGGAGACGTAGGCGTAGGTCCGCGCGACGTACACGTCGTTCGCCTGCGCGAGCTCGATCCGCGCGCCGGGGACCACCGCCGCCTGCTTCGGGTCGGTCACGTCCACGACCGCCATGCCCTTCGCGTCGGTCACGAAGGCGTAGCGGAACTGGACGCAGATCGACGTGACGCCCCGGAGATCGGGGATCACCTGGACGACCTTCGGGACGGGGTTCGAGAGGGGGAAGTCGAGGTCGAGGATGACGAGCCCGGCGTCGCAGCCCACGTAGGCGTACTCGCCGGCGACGTGGATCGACTGCGCGCCCTTCAGGATGCCGTCGGGGTTGAACACGACGTTCCGCTCGAGGAAGTTGTTCTGCGGATCGCCGTCGAGCAGCGTCGCGGCGAGGACCATGACGAGCCCCTCCTCGCGGTCGGCCACGTACAGGAACGCGTAGAGGGGGTGGATCGGCTGCTTGTGGGTGCCGTGCTCCGCCTCCTCGTTCTCCGGGCGGTGGGGGCGCGTCGGGTCCACGCCGAGCGTCGTCGGGCTCGCCACCGCGGCAGCCATCTTCGACTTGATGTAGAAGCGCTGGCCGAGCGGCGAGTTGAGGGACGTGGTGATGCGTTCGCTGAAGCCCTTGTTGTCCACGTTCGCCACGTCGTACACGTACATGCCGCCTGCGCCCTCCGCTGCGTAGAGATACTCGCCGCGGAGCTGGATCGAGCGCGTGTCGGTGCCGCCGTGGTGCCAGCTCTCCGTCAGTTCGCGTCCGCTCGCGACGAACCGTTCGTGCCGCTGCGGGAAGGCGTCCCGGTGGAGCGTCGAGCCGATCACGGCCTGCGGTTCGTCCCGTTCGGTCACGGTCACGGCGTAGAAGCCGTCGTCGCCGCATCCGACGTAGCAGATCCGACCCATGAAGTTCGACCAGTTGGTGCCGTGCATGAGCACCTGCGCCATCCACGCGTTGTTGTCGTTCGTCTCGGAGAGGTGGCACTCGGTGCACGCGCGCGTCTCCGTCTTCCGCACGGTGTGCGGGACGTACGGCGAGAACGCCTGGCCGGAGTAGCCCTCGGCGGAGATCGTCTGCTGCTGCGAGTAGATCCACTCGCGGTTCTGGTTCTGGGAGCCGACCACGATGGGGCACGCGGGGCGGATCGGGCTCACCTTGTTCCCCGTGACCGTGCCGTCCCTCCCGAGGAGGAACGTGTCGTCGCGCATCGACTGGTAGTTGTACGAAGTCCAGTTGCGCGAGATGCCGCCCTGCCAGTGGCGGATCTCCTTCCGGTTGTTCGCCGACATGGAGAGGTGGCAGCCGTAGCACGACGTGGTCCACGCGGTGTGGCAGGTCTGGCAGGTGACGCGGTCGCTTCCGTGGGCGAGCTCGGACTCCGCCGGCTTCCCGCCCCAGGTGGCGCCGTCCTTCCGGACCGTATGCGCCCACTGCGCCTTCTCGTTGAAGACGGGGCGCTGCCGCCCGCCGTCCTGCCCGGCGAAGTACTCCTTCCCCGCGAGCGACGGGTCGGCCGCGTCGGCGACCTGCGGGACCGCCCAGACGAGGTTCGGGTCGAGCTGCGAACGCTGGTAGAGCGTGCCGCGGCGCCACGTGAACCGCTTCTCGCCGCTCGGCACCTTCGAGTCCGCGAGGTCGTTCCCGCCCGCCACGCCGGAGGTGACCAGCGTCGCCGGCTCCGACACCGTGCCGTGGCAGTCCACGCACATGATCTCGGTGGCCGCGCGCGGCTCGCTGTGGAGCTTCCCCGTGCCGTGCACGTCCTGCGTGAAGTGGCAGTCCACGCAGTGCATCCCGCGCTCGGCGTGGATGTCCATCAGGTGGACGGTCTTCGACCACTTCTGCGGGTCGTCCGGCGAGACGATCTTCCCCGCCGCGTCGAGGAGGTTCCCCTTCCGGTCCTTCTTCCACACCTTCCGGAAGAGCCAGCCGTGCCCGTGGTAGTCGGCGAGCTGGACGTTCTTCAGTTGCGGATTGAGGCGGCTCGACTCCGCGAGGAACTCCGGGTCGGCCCACTTGCCGCGGAGCGCCGCGGCGTTCGGATTGCGCTGCTGGATCTCGTGCGCCTCTTCGTGGGTGAGGTCCTCGCGCCCGTGGTAGAGCGCCGCGGAGTCCGTCTCGTCGTCGTACCACATGTCGCCGTAGTACGTCGTGAGCATGTTGGTGCCCGGGTGCATGTGGCACACGACGCACTGGCTCGACGGGATCGCCCGCGTCATCGTGTGCGTGATCGGGTGGCCCGGCTCGTCCTTCGGGATCGTCCTGTCCCCGGTCTTCGAGAGCCCGCGGTTCCCGTGCTGCGCCCAGTGCCCGGAGTGCACCGGGTCGCGGTCGTTCGCGTAGACCATGTGGCACGCCGTGCACCCGCTGTGGCGGTAGTCGCCCGGATGGTCGTTCGTGCCGGGCATCCAGAGCACCGGATCGAGGAGCCGCGTCTTCGAGATGCCGAGGTAGACCGGGTCCGTGCGGAGCTTCGTGCCGAGACCGCGCTCGGAGAGGCGGCGGGCGGGGAGGCCGGACTCCTCCTCCTTGTCCGGGTTGCCGATCTCGAGCGGACGCTTCGTCCCGCGCTCGAAGACGCGCAGGATGTTCCCCATCTGCGACACGTTGTAGCGGGGGAACGGGTCGAGGTACGCGACCACGCCCTTCCTCGTGATCTCCTCGTCGGTCGGAGCGGGCACGGTCTGCACGCGCACCGGCGTGCCGTTCTCGTCGTAGGCCTCGCCGAAGTGCGGGCGCTTCAGCGGGAAGCTCCCGTTGTTGTAGAGCGCGGCCGCCCAGAGCATGGCCCCGTGCGTCATCATGCTCTTCTTCGTCGCGTACGTCTCGTTGGGGTGGCACCCGCCGCAGGTCGCGTCGGCGACGCGGAGGTCGCCCGGGTTCACGAACCGCACGTACTCCCAGTTGAGCTGCATCCACTCGGCGTCCCAGTTCGACGGCGTGACGGTCTTCCCCGCGAGGGCGGGGTCGTTCGACGCGGGGTGCGCGGCCTCCTTCGTCGTCGCCTGCCCGTCGCCTCCGTGGCAGTCCACGCAGCCGATCTTCAGGTTCGCCTTGCCGTGGTCGGGCTCGATCCCCTCGTGGCACGAGAGGCACCCCCGGCTCTTCGCCTCGTACTGCTCCGCCGCGGCCTTGACGCGCGCGTCGCGGTCCGGAGCGGCCGCGTCGGCCGCGCCGTGCGCATGGTGCGAATCCCACACGGATCCGGGGGGCGGCGCGAGGTCGGGCTCGGTGGAGGCGCCGCCGCAGGACGCGAGCGCGGCCGACGCGCCGAGCGCCGCGAGCGCGAGCAGGAGGGTCGTCCGGGTCCGCATCGTCTCTCTCCCGTTCACCACGTCAGGATGACCTCGCCGAAGACTGTGTAAAGCGTGTCCGCCGTGTAGATGTCGCGGAAGCCGTCGCCCGGCACCAGCGCGGACACTCCGCCCTTCACGATCACGTTCTCGGTGAGCCCCGGGCGCCAGATCGCGCCCACGGAGAGGTCCCACCCGATCTCCTTCCCGAGCGCGCCCTGCCCGAGGACGTACTCGATGGAGCTCCGGTCGTCGAACCAGAGGTGGCTCGCGTTGGTGACGACCTTCAGCGTCGGCGTGAGCTGCCCGTCCCACCCCGCGCCGAGGAGCCGGAGCCCCGGGTTCACGAAGCTCTGCGAGCCCTCGATCTTCGACGAGCGGAGCGAGTTCAGCAGCGAGCCCCCGTGGACGAGCCCGACGCCCGATCCCGTGAGGCGCACCGCGTTCCGGTTCCAGAAGCCGAACTCGCCGCCGGCGAAGTTCGGGTTGTCGAAGATCGCGTCGAATCCGTTCGCCTGCCCGTCGCGCGGGTCGTCGTCGCCGGACTGCCAGAAGCCCTGCACGCGCCAGCGCATCCAGTCCATGTCCACCGAGAGCTCGAGCGCCGCCATCCACGCGTCCACGTCCACCTCGCGCCCGGCGATCTCGTTCGCCTCCTGCTCGCCGTAGACGCGGTAGAGCGCGGAGCTCACGTTGAGGCGGTCGATGTGCCCGTCGTTCGCCCAGCCGAGGTAGCGCGACTTCGACTCGTTGGGACGCACGCTCCCGACCGGCCGCGGCCGCACGATGAACCCGTTCTCGTCGTAGTGGACGGACGGGTCGTCCTGGAACCAGTGGAAGGAGATCTGCGACGTGAGACCGTGGCTCCAGTCCTCCGACGCCCAGCGCGGGAGGAGGAGTTCCAGCACGTCCTGCCGGTAGAGGTTCAGGATCACCACGTCCTGTTCGATCGAGCGCAGCGTGTTGAGGCCGCTGTTCGTGTCCTTGTTCCAGCGGCGGAAGTAGCCGGCGTTCCACTGCCAGCGGTTGTCGTCGGCCGTGCCGAAGAGGCGGTAGCCCAGGGCCTCGTCGTAGAAGATGAACCCGCGGAAGTCGCTGTTGAAGAGCTGGGTTCCGATCCGCGCCTGCACCACGTCGTACTTCGCGTTGAGCGACGCGAGCGTCGTCTCGAAGAACGCCTGCTGGAGGGCCGTGTGACGGTCCTGCCGCGTGTCGCCCTTCCCCGGGTCCGCGAAGAGCGCGAAGTTCTCCTCCGCCTCCGTGTAGTTCCAGTTGAAGGCGCCCTTCACGAAGACGCGCCAGTCCACGGGCCTGAACGACGTCTCGCCGTGGAACAGATCGGCGGAGAGCGTGACCGTCTCCGCCTGCGTCCGCGAGTGGAAGTTGCCGAAGAACGGCTCGCTCCCCGCGCTCCGGGTGAAGACGCCCGACGGGGTGGGGTTCTTCCGCTTCTCGACGAGCGAGATCGACGTCGCCTCGAGCACGAGGAACGTGTTCTGCGTGCCCGGGAGCGGGTAGTCGCCCTTCAGCACGTTCTGGTGGTACGGGTCCGCCCAGTGGCCGAGGTCCCACGGCGAGTCGGACCGGCTCCCGCGCTCCCATGCGGGCATGCCGATCCGCCAGCGGTCGGGGACGGGCACCTCGTCCCTCGCGAGGTCGCCGGGTCCGGTCCCCGGCTGCGGGCCGCCGCCGGCCGCGCCGTGGGGGAGGAACTTCACCGCCTCGCGGGCGGCGGGGCCGAGTTCGCCCTTCGTGACGTCCCCGGGCTTTCCGCCGCCGTGGACGGCGCGGGACGTCTCGACCGAGCGGGGGTCCGCGTTCCCGTCGATGGGCGCGTGCTTGCACGCGGCGGCCGACGCGCAGAGCGCGGCGGCGGGCAGGAGGAGCCGGGCGCGCATCGTCGTCCTCCTCACCGGATCGTGACCGGGCCCGGGTGGCGCGGGAACTTCACCCACGACGGCTTCACGTCGAACTCCGTCCGCTCGAGCGCGTTCCGGCACACGCGGAGGCGCTCGTGGAAGAAGCAGAGGCCGACCTCGCCGAGCGTCGCCGGGACGCCCGCAGGGCCGGCGGGAACGAGCGACTCGAGGCGGTTCAACGTGCGGCGGAGCGAGTTCCGGAGTTCGGGACCCGTGGACGCGTCGCAGCGGATCGCGAGCGGCGCCTTGAAGCCCGTCGCCGCGTCGTCCGCGACGATGTCGTCCTGGTCCACGCCGTCCCCCGACACGCCGACCGCCCCCGCGAGCACGCCGTCCTTGTAGAGCGGCACTCCCCCGGGGAACACGGTGATCCCGTTGCGCAGCGGGAATCCGGCCGGCGGGATGCCTCCGGTCAGGAGTCCGACCGTGATCCCGTCCTGGAGCTGGAAGAGCGGCGCGCGCTCCTCGTCCTGCTGGCCGGCGGGGTAGAACGCCTGCGAGAAGAGCCCGACGGCGCGGCAGCTCCACGCCACCTTGTCGTCGGAGAAGAACGCCGCCGTGCGCGCCTTCTGCACCGAGACGTCGTAGGAGAAGAGCGTCGCGTCCTCGCGGTAGCGGAAGACGCCGAGCACCTCGCCGTTCGTGTCCACGACGCTGATCCAGCACTGCATCTCGAGGCCGATCGGGCGGCGGATCGCCCCGCGCGTGATGCTCGCCCGCCGCGCGCCCTGCCAGAGGATCCGCGACACGTCGGCCGCGGTGAGGATCCCGTCGGACCCCGCCTGCACGGGGAACGCGGCGGGCATCTGCCCGACGTAGTCCCTCGCGTCCGGACCCGCGCCGGGCGGCGGAGCGAGGACCGTGTCGCTGAACCGGGAGAGGATCGTCGATGCGTCGCGCAGGGGGAACGCGGGGTCGAACGCGCCGTCGGCGGGCGTCAGGGCGCCCGCGCGGCTCCGCGGGAGCCGCGTCGGCTTCGCGTACGGGAGCGTGATGCCGTCCACCGTGATCGCCGTCGCCCGGATGCGGCCCGGGGCGAGGAACCCTCCCGCGCCCGCCACGGCGATCCGTTCGAGATCGCGGGCGCGCTCCAGGTTGGAGAAGGAGATGCGGTACTCGTCGCGGCAGCCGTCCGGCGACAGCACGCGGTTCGGGATGGTCAGGCGTCCGTCGTGCCGCCCGTCGTCCACGCCGAGTCCGCCGACGCGCTTTCGTCCGCGGTAGAGCGCCAGTCCGCCGAGATCGCCGCGGACGCGCATCTCCGCCGCCGCCGGGACCGGATAGTCCGCCGACGTGGCGCCGCCCAGCAGCGCCGCCGCGGGCGTGCTCCCCGGCGCGCCGAAGGCGATCGGGTTCACGTCGCTCGTGGCGAAGCTCGAGAACTGCACTCCGTAGAGCGGGCCGCCCGGGAAGAACCGCACGCCCGGCGGGAAGTGGTCCTGGATGATGAACGCCGCCGTGCGGGTGCTGAACGTCTGGTCGTCGGACGAGAAGTAGGCGCCCGTCGCCGCCTTCGAGAGCGCCGTCGCGGCGCGGTTCTCGCGTTCGGCCGCGTCGGCGGGGACGCCCGCCGCGTGGAAGACGCCGAGGGAGTTCCCCTCCGGGTCCACGACGGCCACGGTCAGGTCCGGACGCGTCGCGACGCGGGACGCCATGAACAGGCAGTCGGCGACGATCTCCTCGACCTCGGTCGTGGTGAGCGGCGCGCCCTGCGCGCCGGCTTCCGGTGTCGGGCCCCCGACGATCGCGACCGCCGCGAAGGCGGCCAGCGCGGCCGCCGCACCCCCGCGGAGCGCCCGTCCGCGCTTCCGTGAGACGAGTCCGTCCGATCGCATGCCGCTGACGCCTCCCTGCTGCATGCCCCCTTCTATCCCGGGGACGGGACCGGCGACAAGGGTCAGGCTCAGGCCTTGCCGCGGATCTGGAGGCCGGACGAACCGACGCGGAGCGCGTCGCCGACGTCGAGCGAGATGCGACGGCGGATCCTCAGATAGGTCCCGTTCCGGCTGTCGAGGTCCTCGACGGTGACGCGGCCCTCGGTGGCGACGAAGCGCGCGTGGCGGCGGGAGAGGCGCGAGTCGGTGGGGAAGTTGACGTGTCCGTCGGTGCGGCCGAGGACGGTCTTCCCGGCGGGGAGATCGTGGACCGGCCCCGCGGAGCCGTCGCGGCGGAGGAACACGAGCCGCCCGCACGGCGAGTTCGCCGCGCCGCCGACGGCCATCACGTCGGCGTTCACCGCCGGCGCGGGGGGCAGGCGGTCATAGCAGGCGGCGACGTCGCCCATCAGGACCACGTCGCCCGGCGCGAGCGTCTCCTCGCCGGAGAGGCGCCGGTACACGCCCTGGGCGCCCTCGGCGGGCTCGATCCAGAGGCGACCGTCCTTCACGTACATCCACGCCTCGCGGCTCCGCACGCGCGGGTCGCCGGGGAGGCCGAGTTCGTCGAGTCCGGACCCCAGCGCGACCTTGCGGGACCCGACCTCGACGAGACGCTTGTCGCCCTCCGGGAGCAGCACGCGGACGACGAAGCGGTCCGGGTCGTCCGGCGCGTCCCGCGGAGGAGACTCGCCCGCCTGGACGGTCGCCTCTGCCGCGGCCCGGGCGGGCGCCGCGCGTTCCGCCGTCCGCGCGGCGGGGACGGGCAGGCCCGGCTCGCCCGTGACGCTGTCGTCCTCGGTCGCGTGACCGATGCCGGACGGCGGGTCTG
>JAJVHW010000083.1 GCA_022072415.1 Planctomycetota bacterium | reverse complement strand
GGCCGGCCGTCTCCGCCGCGCCGGAACGCTCGCGGGGGCGGCGTACGCCGCGCCGTCGGCCGCCACCGCGGCGGCCTTCCTCGACATCGCCTCCGACGGATTCCTCTGCGGCCCGGCGGTGATGACGACCGGGCGCCCGGCGGACCTCGTCCGCGGGATCGACGAGCAGGCGGTCGCGATCGAGGCCCTCGCCGCGCGGTACGGCCGGCGCGTCGCCGTGTCGCCGCGGTACGCGCTCTCGGTGGACGCGGAGTCTCTCGCGCGGCTCGGCGCGCTCGCCGCGTCGCGGGGGCTGCCCGTGCAGACGCACCTGGCGGAGACGGAGGACGAGGTCGCCACCGCGGCGCGCCGGTTCCCCGGCGCGAGCGGGTTCGCGGGCGCGCTCCGCGACGCAGGGCTCCTCGGGCCGCGGACGCTCCTCGGGCACGTCGTCCACGCGAGCGACGAGGAACTCCGGCACGTCGCCGAGGCGCGGGCGGTCGTCGTCCACTGTCCGACCAGCAACCGCGATCTCGGCTCCGGCACGATGCCCCTGGACCGGATCCGCCGCGCGGGGATCCCGTGGGTCCTCGGGAGCGACGTGGGCGCAGGCCCGGAGCTCTGCATGCTCGACGCGATGGACGGCGCGCTGGCCGCGCATCCGCCGGGCGCGCTCGGCGCCGTCGAGGCGTGGCACCGGGCCACTCTCGGACCGACGGCCGTGCTCGGCGGACGCACCGAGGACGCCGTCTCGTGCGGGATGCGCGCCGGCGCGCTGGTGATCGATCCGCCGGACGGCGTCCCCCGCGGGGAGACCGACCCCGCCCCGTGGCTGGAGGCGCTCCTCGCGAAGTGGCGGAACTCGAAGTCGCCGGGGTTCCGGCGGGCGGTCGCGTGGTGATTCCCCGCGGACGCTCGTTCACGGTAGGCTCGGGGGTATGAAGCACACCCGCAGCATCGTCGCGGCCGCGCTCGCGCTCGCCGCGTTCGGAGGCGCTCACGCCGTCCGCGCGCTCCCGCCGTTCACCGATGCCTCGGCCGAGGAGCCGAAGGACAACTTCGGCCCCGGGTTCACGTTCTACGAGGAGCGCGCGAAGAAGCTCCTCAAGGTGTGCGGCGTCAAGGTGTGGGAGGCCGCCGAGATCGCGAAGCGCAGCGGCTTCCACGGACACGCCATCGAGGAGGCCGAGCGCGCGATCGAGTTCGACCCGGAGCTGAAGGACGCGCGCGAGTACCTCTGCTACGTGAAGGACAAGAACGGCAAGTGGGTGCGCGACGAGGAGGCGTGGAACTCCCCCGGCTTCAACAAGCAGAACACCCGCACCGGGAAGGACGGGAAGCAGGAGCCGATCGAGTCGTTCGAGAAGCGCATCGAGAAGTGGAAGGAGGAGGTCCTCTTCCCCGCCTACAAGTTCGTCGCGCAGAAGTACGCGGAACTCGGCGACGAGTGCGCGGCGAAGGGGCACCCGGACCAGGCGAAGAAGGGCTGGGAATCCGCGCTCCGTCTCGACAAGGACAACGCGAAGGCGCGGAAGGGCCTCGGCTACAAGAAGCTCGGGAAGGTGTGGCTCACCGACAAGCAGGAGAAGGCCCGCGTGGACGCCTCGAAGGGCGTCGTGGACAAGGAGAAGTCGAGCTGGGACGACTTCTTCGGCGCGAAGATGAACGTGGTCGTCTCCGGCCACTTCCGCTTCGTGTCGCCGCACCCCGTCGAGGAGCTGATGGAGTACGCGAAGGCCGCGGAGACGGCCTACGCGTACTACCTCGCGGACTTCGGGATGGACCCGACCGGCGACGCCTTCGGCGGCGACAGGATGGAGTACGTCGTCTGCGGCCCCGACGACCAGTGGAACAAGTACGTGGATGCGTTCGCGTCCACCGACAAGGAGTTCACGCGCCAGCTCGGGGGCACCGGCCAGGGCCCGCTCCGCCGCTGCGTGCGGAGCAAGCAGGACTCGAATGCGGTCTCCCGCACCGACATGATCGTGCACACGACCGTCCACACGCTGAACCAGCTCGTGTGGAAGGTCTACCAGCACGCCTGGGTGGACGAGGGGCTCGCGTACTACTACACGATCAAGGTCCTCGAGAACACGCTGACCCACTGCGTCGCGCAGAAGGAGACCAAGGTCTACGGCGGCGGCTCGCAGAAGGAGGGCGGCCTCAAGACGTGGGACGAGGTCCTCAACTGGAAGCCGAAGGTGAAGGAGATCGTCCTCGCGAAGAACGACACTCCCTTCCGCACCCTCGTGAAGCAGCGCATCACCGAACTCCAGTTCGAAGCCACCGTGAAGTCGTGGTGCATGATCACGTGGCTCATGGAGACCGACCGCGACAAGTTCATCGACCTGCTGAAGCTCCTCGAGACCGCGAAGGACGGCGAGCAGCCCGTCCAGAGCATCTACGAGAAGGGCCTCGAGCAGATCGACGACGAGTGGCGGGCGTTCGTGCGGAAGACCTACTGACGCGGAACTGCGCGCGGTCCCGTTCCCCGGGGTCGGCGTTCGTTGGGACCGGAAGTGCCGGGGGCGACACTCCCCGCCGATGAACGAGAGCGAGCGGACCGGGACGTCGGCGCGCGGCGCGAGGCCGCCGCAGTTCGCGTTCGTCATCGACCACCGGAAGTGCATCGGGTGCCACGCCTGCACGGTGGCCTGCAAGTCCGAGAACGACGTGCCGCTGGGGCAGTTCCGGACGTGGGTCAAGTACGTCGAGAAGGGCGTCTTCCCGTCGGCGCGCCGGCACTTCACGGTGCTGCGCTGCAACCACTGCGACGCGGCGCCGTGCGTGGAGATCTGCCCGGTCACGGCGCTCCACAAGCGGAAGGACGCGATCGTCGATCTCGACCGCGACAAGTGCATCGGCTGCCGCGCGTGCATGCAGGCCTGCCCCTACGACGCCCTCTACTTCGAGGAGGACAAGGGCGTCGCCGAGAAGTGCCACTACTGCGCGCACCGGACGGAGCTCGGGCTCGAGCCGGCCTGCGTGGTCGTGTGCCCCGAGCGCGCGATCGTGGCGGGGGACGCGTCGGACCCGGAGACGCCGATCTCGAAGCTGATCCGCGAGGAGCAGACGTCGCGCCGCCGCCTCGAGAAGGGCACCCAGCCCCGCGTCTGGTACGTGGACGCGCTGCCGGAGGCGCTCGTCCCCGCGTCGCACGTGGAGCCGCCGACGTATCTCTGGTCGGACCGACGCACGCCGCAGCCCGCGGTGCCGCCGGGCTTCGAGCCGCCGGCCGACCTCGTCGCGTCGCTCGACGTCGCGCATCCGCCGCAGTGGGGATGGCACGTCTGGGCGTACCTCGTCACGAAGAACGTCGCGGCCGGCGCGGCCGTCGCGTCTCCGCTGCTCGCGCTCGGCGGCGTCGCGGCGGGGATCGTCCCCGAGGTGGTCGCGCTCGTGTTCCTGATCGCCACGGTCGCGCTGCTCATCCATGACCTCGGGCGCCCGGAACGGTTCGTGAGACTCCTCCTCGCGCCGAACACGACGTCGTGGCTCGTGAAGGGCGGATGGGCGCTCACTGCGTTCGGCGCGCTCGCGTTCGGGGCGATGGTCGCGAAGCTGGCGGGGATGGACGGCGTCGCCCGCGCGCTCCTCTGGGCGAACGTGCCCGTCGCGGCGCTCACGTCGGGCTACTCGGCCTTCCTCTTCCGGCAGTGCAGGGCGCGCGACCTCTGGCACTCGAAGTGGATGTTCGCGACGCTCGTCGCCGAAGCGCTCGCGTGCGGCGCGGCGCTCGCGCTGGTGCTCCCCGGCGACGCGCAGATCGCGTGGCGACTGGGCGCGTTCGCGGCGTGCGTCGCGCTGCTCGCGCTGACGCCGCTGCTCGAGGCCGCCGGGCTTCCGGCGACGGACCAAGCCCGGCGGGCGCACGCGATCCAGGCCGCGCAGGCGAAACGCGAGGCGCACCTGATGTGGCTCCTCTGCGCGCTGATCCTCGCCGCCGGACTCGGGCGCGACGCGTCGCTCCTCGGCGTGGAAGGCCTCGGCATCGCCGCGCGCTGGCTCGCGGCCGGGCTCGTCGCGCTCGTGCTCCTCCTCCGCGGCCGCTCGTTCATCACGGCCGGACAGGCGGTGCCGATCTCATGAGCGACGCGAATCGCGACCTCGCGCCTTCGGGCGAGCCGTGGCGCACCACCGACCTCCGTTCCTTCCCGCCTCCGGAGAAGTGGGACGACTGGGTCGAGTACGACAGCGCCGCGTGGCCGCGGAAGGTGGAGCGCCGCTACCGGCTGATCCCCACCATCTGCTTCAACTGCGAGGCGGCGTGCGGACTCGTCGCCTACGTGGACAAGAAGACGCTTGAGGTCCGGAAGCTCGAGGGGAACCCCTTCCACCCCGGCTCCCGCGGCCGCAACTGCGCCAAGGGCCCCGCGACGCTCAACCAGATCCAGGACCCCGAGCGCATCCTCCACCCGATGAAGCGCACGGGGCCCCGCGGTTCGGGGAAGTTCGAGCGGACGACGTGGGACGAGGTGATCTCCACCTTCGCGGCGCGGATCCGCAAGGCGCTCGTCGAGAACCGCCGCACCGAGGTCATGTACCACGTGGGCCGCCCGGGGCACGACGGGTACATGGACCGCGTCCTCCAGAGCTGGGGCGTGGACGGGCACAACAGCCACACGAACGTCTGCTCCGCCGCGGCGCGGCTCGGCTACGTGCTCTGGTCCGGCGCCGACCGGCCCTCGCCGGACCACGCCCACGCGAAGTTCATCCTGCTGATCTCGTCGCACCTCGAGACCGGCCACTACTTCAACCCCCACGCGCAGCGGATCATCGAAGGGAAGATGGCGGGGGCGAAGCTCTGCACCGTGGACGTGCGCCTCAGCAACACCGCGTCGATGAGCGACTGGTGGATCGCGCCGCACCCGGGCACCGAGGCCGCGCTCGTCCTCGGCTTCGCGCGCGTGATCCTCACCGAGGGGCTGGAAGACCGCGCGTTCATGGAGGCGTGGGTCAACTGGCGCGAGTTCCTCGCGGTGCGCCACCGGCACCGCGAGCGCACGTTCGAGACCTTCCTCGCGGTGCTGCGGGAGACGTACGACCTCTACACGCCGGAGTGGGTGGCCGAGGAGTGCGGCGTCCCGGCCGAGACCGTCCGCGCGATCGGCCGCGAGATCGGGAAGGCGCGGGGCGCGTTCGCGTCGCACGTCTGGCGGAGCGCCGCGTCCGGGAACATGGGCGGATGGCAGGTCGCGCGCTGCCTCCAGTTCCTGACCGTGCTCACCGGGAGCGTCGGCACGAAGGGCGGGACGGGGCTCAACACGACGAACAAGTTCGTCCCCGCGCCGCACTCGAAGCCCGCGCCGCAGGAGGTGTGGAACGAGCTCCTCTTCCCGCGCGAGTGGCCGCTCTCGCACCACGAGCTCTCGTACCTCCTCCCGCACTTCCTGAAGCAGGGGCGCGGCCGCGTGGACGTCTACTTCACCCGCGTCTACAACCCTGTCTGGACGAACCCCGACGGCTGCACGTGGATGGAGGTCCTCCGCGACGAGTCGATGGTCGGGCTCCATGCCGCGCTGACCCCCGTGTGGAGCGAGACGGCGCTCTTCGCCGACTACGTGCTCCCGACCGGCGTCGGCAGCGAGCGGCACGACCTGATGAGCCAGGAGACGCACGCGGGCCGCTGGATCGGCTTCCGCCAGCCCGTCCGCCGCCGCGCGATGGAACTCGACGGGAAGCCGGTCGAGTGGACGTGGCAGGCGAACCCCGGCGAGGTGTGGGAGGAGGACGAGTTCTGGATCGCGCTCTCGTGGGCGATCGACCCCGACGGGACGCTCGGCGTGCGGAAGCACTTCGAGTCCCCGTACCGCCCCGGCGAGCGCATCACGGCCGAGGAGTACTACCGCTGGATCTTCGAGAACTCCGTTCCGGGCCTCCCCGCCGCGGCGGCGAAGGAAGGGATGACCCCCCTCGAGTACATGCGCCGCCACGGCGCCTTCGAGGTGCAGAAGGACGCGTACGCGCCCTACGCCGCGCCGGCCGACGTCGCGGGCGCGACGCACGAACCGTCGCTCGGCGCGTGGACGAAGGACGGCGCGGTCGTCGCCGTGGACGTGGGCGGGAAGCCGCTCGCCGGGTTCGCCACGCCGTCCCGCCGCCTTGAGTTCTGGTCGGACACGATGGAGGAGTTCGGCTACTCCGAGCACGCGCTCCCCGGCTACGTGAAGAGCCACGTCCACCGGTCGCAGATCGACGCGTCGAAGTCGGAGTTCGTGCTCGTCCCCACGTTCCGCCTGCCCACGCTGATCCACACGCGCTCCGCGAACTCGAAGTGGCTCTACGAGATCTCGAACAGCAATCCCGTCTGGATCCACACGTCGGATGCCGCGCGGCTCGGCGTCGCCACGGGCGATCTCGTCCGCGTCACGACGCGGATCGGGTGGTTCGTGAACAAGGCGTGGGTCACGGAGGGCATCCGCCCCGGCGTCGTCGCGTGCTCGCACCACCTCGGCCGCTGGCGGATCGAGGGGAAGCCGGGCACCGACCGCTGGGCCGCGCCGCCCGTCGAGGTGGAGACGACCCGCGAGGGCCAGATCCGCGTGCGGCGGGTGGGCGACATCCAGCCGTGGGAGTCGGGCGACAAGGACAGCATGCGCGTGTGGTGGCGCGACGGCGGCGTCCACCAGAACCTCACGTTCCCCGTGCAGCCCGATCCCGTGAGCGGCATGCACTGCTGGCACCAGAAGGTGTCGGTCGTCCGCGCGAAGGAGGGCGACCGCTACGGAGACGTCCACGTGGACACCGCCCGCGCCTTCGCCGTCTACGAGGAGTGGCTCGCGAAGGCGCCGCCGCGGCTCGGGCCGGGAGGCCTCCGCCGGCCGAAGTGGCTGCCGCGCGCGGTGAAGCCCCACGCGAAGACCTACATCGCGCCGGACCCCGGTCCGTGAGCGCGGCCCGGCGGTTGCGAACGAGCGTCCCGCATGAGCCCCGCGACAGCCGCCGCAGCCTTCCCCGCCGAGATGGCAGTGCAGGAACCCCCGCCTCCGCCTGACGCGACGTCCGGCCCGCCGCACGCGGTGGACGGCCGCGGCACGCTCTACGAGATCGGCGACCGCGCGGTCGTCGTGACGAAGCAGGGCGGTTCCCGCTCCGTCGTCCCGCTCGACGATCCGTCGGACACGCGCTTCGACGACCTCCCGCACATGGACCTCTCCGACGGCCGCTCGCTCCGCACGACGGCCTTCCTCGCGTGGTCCGCCCACGTCCGCGCGCTGATCGGGACCGGACGCGTGTTCGAGACGACGCACCGCCCGCGGAAGCCGTACCACACCGCGTTCGGCGTGGCGGGGGGGCTCCTCGTCGGAGCGGCGTGCTTCGGCGTCGTCGCGGCGTGGCTCCATCAGCCGCGCACGTCGTGGCGCGAGCCGTCGCGGATCGAGTGGGCGGCGCTGCTGCTCCTCTTCGGACTCCTCGTCGCCGCCGGGCTCCGCGCGTTCGCGGCCGCAGGCCGGATGTGGGCGACGCGGCGGGGGAGCTACCTCCGCGTGGACGCCCGCGGCGCCGCCTTCGAGCCGGACGGCGAGCCCGTCCCGTTCCCGGACATCCTCGGCGCGCGCCCCCGCGGGTTCATCCGCTGCACCGACGTGGTCCTGCGCGACGGCGCCGTCCGCACGATCCCCCGCGAGGACGGCCCCCTCGCCCGCCCCGACCTGATCTTCGCAGCGCTGCGGTGACGAAGCGCGGATAGCCTCCGCGCGTGAACCCGCCCCCTCCGTTCGGCGAAGCGCTCCGCGCGTACCTGCGGATCGGGCTCCAGAGCTTCGGCGGGCCGGCGGCGCACATCGCGACGATCCACCGCGTGATCGTGGAGGAGAAGAAGTGGGTCGCGCACGACCGCTTCGCGCACGCGCTCAACTTCTGCATGCTGCTGCCGGGGCCGGAGGCGACGCAGTGCGTGACCTACTGCGGATGGCTGCTGCACGGGGTCCGCGGGGGGATTGCGGCGGGCGTGCTGTTCGTGCTGCCCGGCGCGGTCGCGATGCTCGCCGTGTCGGCGGCCTATTGCGCGTGGGGGGCGCTCCCGCTCGTCGCAGCGATGTTCGGGGGCGTCAAGGCGGCGGTGCTGGGGATCGTGGCGGAGGCCGTGATCCGGATCGGGAAGCGCGCGCTCCGGGCGCGGTGGCACGTCGCGGTCTCCGTCGCGGCGTTCGTCGCGATCTTCGTGTTCCGGGTCCCGTTCCCGCTCGTCGTGCTCGGTGCGGCGGTCGTCGGGTGGATCTGCGGTCGGGGAGCCGGGGCATCCCCGACCGCGCCGCCGGGGCCGAGGCCGTCGCTCCTGCGCGCCGCCCGTACGGCAGCCGTGTGGCTCGCCGCGTGGTTCCTGCCCGTCGCCGCGCTCGGCCGGGCTCTCGGCGGTGACCACCTGTTCGTCCGCATGGGCCTCTTCTTCAGCGAGGTCGCGGCCGTGACGTTCGGCGGCGCGTATGCCGTGCTCGCCTACCTGCAGCAGCGGGTCGTCACGGACTACGGCTGGATCACGCAGGGCCAGATGGTGGACGGTCTCGGGCTCGCGGAGACGACGCCGGGCCCGCTCATCCTCGTGCTCCAGTTCGTCGCGTACGTCGGCGGGCACGCGCACCCGGGCGCGCTGGCTCCGTGGATGTCCGGAACGGCCGCTGCGGCGGTGTGCCTGTGGACGACGTTCGTCCCGTGCTTCCTCTGGATCTTCGTCGGCGCGCCGTTCGTCGAGGCGCTCCGCGGGGTGCGCGCGCTCGCCTCCGCGCTCGAGGGGATCACGGCGGCGGCGCTCGGCGTGATCTCGAGCCTCGCCCTGGGGTTCGCGCTGCACGTCCTCTTCGGCCGGGTGGGCGAACTCGGTCTGCCGCTCGGGGGGGCGCTCCCGGCGCCCGGGCTCGCGACGTTCGATGCGAAGGCGTTCCTGCTGGCCGCGGCCTGCGGCTGGCTCCTTCTCCGGGTCAAGCTGGGAATGGGGAAGGTGATCCTGCTCGCGGCGGCGGCGGGGGCGGTCGTCCACCTCGCCTTCCGGTGAACGATCTTCGGCCCGGGCGGCTCTTCACGGAGACTCCCCGGCCTACCCATGCAGACCCTCCTCCTCCTCGCGCAGGACGCTGCAGAGGCCGCGCAGCCCGCCGACTCGCACAGGGAGTCGATCTGGTTCTGGCTCGGCTTCGGCGCCTTCGTGGCCGTGATGCTCCTCCTCGACCTCGTAGTCTTCCACAAGAAGCCCCACGAGGTGAAGACGAAGGAGGCCATCGGCTGGTCGATCTTCTGGATCGCGTTGGCGCTCGCGTTCAACGTGCTCCTGCTCTGGATCGAGCCGCCCGAGGTGGCGAAGCAGCGTGCCGGGGAGTTCTTCGCGGCCTACGTCCTCGAGAAGTCGCTCTCGGTGGACAACCTGTTCGTGATCATCCTGATCTTCCAGTTCTTCAAGGTGCCCGGGGAGTACCAGCACCGGATCCTCTTCCTCGGCATCCTCGGCGCGATCTTCATGCGCCTGGGGTTCATCCTGGGCGGCGCCGCGCTCCTCGAGAACTTCAAGTGGATGGCGTGGGTGTTCGGCGGCATCCTCATCCTGACCGGGGCGAAGCTCGCCTTCGGCGGCGACGAGGAGAAGGACCCGTCGAAGTCGTGGATGGTGCGGCTCGTCAAGCGGACCGTCCCGTACGTGGACGAGATGCACGGGTCGGCCATGACCGTCGTGAAGGACGGGAAGCGCTACGCCACGCCGCTGCTGCTCGTCCTGATCGTGATCGAGCTGACCGACCTCGTCTTCGCGGTGGACTCGGTCCCCGCGTGCCTCGCGATCACGCAGGACACGTTCATCGTGTTCACGTCGAACATCTTCGCGATCCTCGGGCTGCGCGCCCTCTACTTCCTCCTCGCCCGCTTCATGTCGTCGTTCCACTACCTGAAGTACGGCCTCGCGGTCGTGCTGGTCTTCGTGGGCGTGAAGATGGTCCTCATGTACTGGAAGATCCACGTCCCGACGGCGGTCTCGCTGTCGGTGATCGTGGGCGTGCTCGGGATCGCGACCGTCGCGTCGCTCATGCGGAAGCAGCCGCACGACGCCGCGCCGCCGCCACAGGCCTGATCACTTCGCGTACGCCGCGTAGAGCGACGCGTAGGCGCCGCCCCGGGACATCAGGTCCCCGTGCCGGCCGCGTTCGACGATCCGTCCGCCTTCGAGCACGAGGATCTCGTCGGCCTCGCGGATCGTCGAGAGCCGGTGGGCGATGATGAAGGTCGTCTGCCGCGCCGAGAGGCGGCGGAGCGCCGTGAGGATCGTGGACTCGGTCCGCGTGTCCACGGCGCTCGTGGCCTCGTCTAGGATCAGGATCGCGGGCCGCGCCAGCAGCGCGCGCACGAAGCAGACGATCTGCCGCTCGCCCTCGGAGAGGTTGGCGCCGCGCTCGCCCACGTCGGTCGAGAGCCCGTCGGGGAGCCCGGCCAGCACGTGGTCGCATCCGAGCTCCGCGAAGCCGCGCGCCGCGTCCTCGGCGGAGAGCCCCTCGTTCGCGAAGCGCAGGTTGTCGAGCACGGTGCCCGCGAAGAGGAAGCTCTCCTGCGGCACGATGCCGAGCCGCCGCCGGAGCGCCGCCTGCGGGATGTCGCGGATGTCCCTCCCGTCGACGAGGACGCGCCCCTCCTGCGCCTCGTAGAAGCGCGCGACGAGGCTCGCGACCGACGTCTTCCCCGCGCCCGTGTGGCCCACGAGCGCCACCGTGCGGCCCGGCTCCACGGCGAACGTGACCTCCGCGAGCTGCTTTCCGTTCCGCCCCTCGGGGTCGTACGAGAACGAGACCGACTCGAACGCCACGGCGCCCCGGATCTCGCCGGGGTCCGCCGCACCCGGGCGGTCCTGCACGTCCGGAGTCGTGTCCAGGAGCAGGAACACGCGCTCCGCCGCGGCGCCCGCGACGAGCGCCTCGTTGTAGAGGGCGCCGAGACCTTCGATGGGCCCGAGCACCATGCCGAGGAGGAGGATCTGGCGCGTCAGGCTGCCTGCGGTGAGCGAGCCGTCGGCGATGGCCGACCCGCCCGTCCAGAGCAGCCAGACCAGGATCGCGAAGTAGGCGAGCGTGAGCGCCGGGATGTACGCCCCCGCGATCCGCCACGATCCCATCACCGCGCCGCGGTAGCGCTCGTGGAGCGCCGCGAGACGCCCGCGCTCCTTCGGCTCCGCCGAGAACGACTGCACCACGCGGACGCCCGTGATCGTCTCCGCCACGTGCGCGCTGATCGCCGAGTGCGCCTCGCGCACCTTCCGGTACGCGGGGAACCCGACGCGCTCGAAGAGCCGCGTCACGCCCCAGAGCACGGGCAGCGACGCGAGGCAGACGAGCGCCAGCCGCGGCGCCTCGAAGAGCATGAAGACCGTGCCGAGGATCATGGAGATCCCGAGCGACACGACCACGATCGGACCCCACTGGATCAGGTGGTCGAGCGAGTCCACGTCGCGGTCCACGCGGGCGATGATCCGCCCCTGCTTCGTGCGGTCGAAGTACCGCATCGAGAGCCGCTGCACGTGGTCGAAGACGTCCTTCCGCAGCGCGTGGATGATGTCGGTGCCGACGCGCGTCGAGACGCGGAGCTCCCACACCGTGACCCACGCGCGGAAGGCCAGGTTGGCGACGAGCGCGCAAGCCCAGAGCGCCGCGGCGGCGGGGTCGCGGTCGGCGACGGCGCCGTCGATCGCGCGGCCGAGCAGCCACACGTCGAGCATCATGCAGCCGACCCAGATCGCCTCCACGCCGAGCGCCCCGAAGAGCGCGCGCCGGTGGGGCTTCACGTAGCGGCCGATCCGCGCGAGGGTCGCGCGGCGGAGGGGCACGCGGGCCATCTCCTCTTCCAGGGCGAGCTCGTCATGCGACTGCATGGCCGGCCCCCTTCTGGATCCTCTGGTGCTTCTCGATCTCCGCGTAGAGCGGGCAGCGCGCGAGGAGCTCCTCGTGCGTCCCGACGTCGGCCACGCGGCCGCGTTCGATCACGGCAATGCGGTCGCACCAGCGGAGCGCCGTGATGCGCTGGCTGATGACGAGCGTCGTCCGCCCCTTCGACGCCGAGCGGATGCCCTCGAAGAGCTCGTGCTCCGTGAGCGCGTCCACGGCGGCCGTCGCGTCGTCGAAGACGAGGACGCGGGGGTCCATGGCGAGCGCCCTCGCGATGGTGAGCCGCTGGCGCTGGCCGCCGGAGAGCGACACTCCGCGTTCGCCGACGCGCGTCTCGTAACCCTGCGGGAGCTTCGACACGAACTCGTGCGCCGACGCGAGCCGGGCGCAGCGCTCGACGTCCTCGCGCGTCGCCGCGGGGTTGCCGTAGGCGATGTTCTCGGCCACGGTCGCCGAGAAGAGGAACGCCTCCTGGTGGACGAGTCCGACCGCGCGCCGGAGCGACACGGGGTCGAGGTCGCGGATGTCGGTCCCGTCGATCGTCACGCGGCCCGAATCGGGGTCGTAGAAGCGCGGGAGGAGCGACGCGAGCGTGGTCTTCCCGGCGCCGGTCGGGCCGAGGATGCCGAGGGACCCTCCGGTCGGCACGTCGAGCGTCACGTTCGCGAGCACGGGCGTTCCGGGCGTGTAGGCGAACGACACGTCCTCGAAGCGCACGACGCCGCCGGCGCCCGGCGGGAGTTCCGCGGGACGGTCCGGGCGCCGCAGCACGTCCTCGTTCTCGAGCACCTCGAACACGCGGGACGCGCTGGCGACCGCCTGCTGCCCGTGGATCACGAGCCGGTTCAGGTTCCGGAGCCGCTGGTGGAGCGAGCGCACGTAGAGCACGGCCGCCGACGCGGCGCCGACGGTGAGCCAGCCGCCCGACGTGCCGAACGCCGAGAGCACGAGGATCGGGCCGTACGCGAGGGAGTGCGTGCTGCCGATCCACGTCGCGGCGCTCGTCCAGTACCACGCCATCGACTTCGCGCGCGCGGTGTACTCGCCGAGCCGCCTTCCGAACTTCTCCACCTCCTCCGGCTCGCGGCCGAACCCGCGGATCACGCGGGCGCCGGCCACGTTCTCCTGGAGCGCGGTCGTGGCGTGGTCGTAGGCGTCGTCGGCGTGGAGGTCGAGCTGCGCGACGCGCGCGGCCATCGGGATCTGGAGCAGCACGCCGGTCCCCGAGCAGGCGAGGATGACGAGTCCGAGCGACCAGTGGAGTGCGAACGCCGCCGCGAGGACGAGCGCGAACACGGCCGCCATCTCGGCCCAGCCGAACGCGACCTCGCGGAAGAACGTCTTCGCCCGCTCCATGTCGCGGAGCGCGCGGACGATCGTCTTCCCGCTGCGGTTCCTGTCGTGCCAGCGGAAGCGGAGCGCGAGCACGCGGTCGAAGAGGTCGCTCCGGAGCCGCGACTCGACGTCCTGCGACAGCGCCGCGGCGAGCACCGCCGACGCGTACGCCGCGGCCGCGCGCGCCGCGAACATGCCGGCGAGGAGCAGCACGGCGGGCAGATGGGCGCCGGGCCGCGCGCCGGGGGCGGACGCGCCGTCCACGATCGCCTTGACGACGAATGGGACCGCGATCTCGAGCGCGAGGCGGACGAGCATCAGGGCCAGCGTGAGCGCCGTGCGCGCGCGGAACGGCGCGAAGCGCGCGAGGAGCTTCCGCAGGATCGGCGCCGACCGGAGGGGCGCTGCGGCGGGAACGGGGGCGGTTGCGAGTGCTTGCATGGGGGAGGGCCGTGGGAGATGGAGCGGGGAGGACGCGGACTAGCTGCGGAACTGCGGGTCGGTGGAGGTCCCGACTACGCCGTTCGCCGCATACGTGCCGGCGACCGTCATCGCAAGGATGACGCCGCAGCCGCGCGCAGCGCGGAGGCGGGGGTCGAGCCGGATCGTCGCGTTCCTCATACGGCCCTCGCGCGGCCATGCGACCGGCGGGGAAGCGGGGAACCTTATCGACCCGGCGCCCTCCGGCGGGAGTTCTTCCGGCGGGACGTTCGTGGACAGGGGCCGTCGTTCGTTCAGGATGGACCGGTCCACCACCGCTCCGAGGAGACCCAGCGCATGCCGCCGCACAGACCGTCGAACGGCCCGTCCAACGACCCCCTCCGCGGCGCGGCTCCCCGAGCCGCCGCCGTGGTGCTCGCCGCCGCCGGCTGCGCCTCGCAGGGGGCGGCGCCGGTCGTGCGTCCGCAGTTCGAGCGGGTCGGCTACCCCGTCGCGCCGCGGGGAGAGGACTTCGACGTCCACCACGGCGTCCGCGTGGACGACCCGTTCCGCGGTCTCGAGGACTCCGACGCGCCGCCGACCCGCGCGTGGATCGAGGCCGAGAACCGCGTCACCACGGAGTTCCTCTCGAAGATCCCGGAGCGCGAGAGCTTCCGCGCGCGGCTCACCGAGCTCTGGAACTTCGAACGCTTCGAGCGGCCGCGCATCGAGGGCGGGCGCGCCTTCTTCCGCCGGAACGACGGGCTCCAGAACCAGAGCGTGCTCTTCGTGCAGGACGAAGCGGGGACGCTCCCGCCGCGCGTCCTCCTCGACCCGAACACGCTGTCGTCGGACGGCACGGTGGCGCTCTCCGGATGGAGCCCGTCGCGCGACGGGAAGGTCCTCGCCTACGCGCTCGCGACGTCGGGCTCCGACTGGAACGAGTGGCGCTTCCGCGACGTGGAGACGGGCAGGGACCTCCCCGACGTCCTCCGCTGGGTGAAGTTCAGCGGCGCGTCGTGGGCGCCCGACGGAAGCGGCGTCTTCTACAGCCGCTACGACGCGCCCGCGCCGGGCTCGGAGTACGCGGGGCAGAACTTCCACCAGAAGCTCTGCTTCCACCGCATCGGCACGGACCAGGCGGCCGACCCGGTGATCCTCGCGCGGCCGGATCACAAGGAGTGGGGCTTCGGCGGCGGCGTCTCCGAGGACGGACGCTGGCTCATGGTCCACGTGTGGCGCGGGACCGATCCGAAGAACGCCGTCTTCGCGCGGCGCGTCGGCGACGCGGGTCCGTTCCGCGAGGTCTTCTCCGCGTGGGACGCCTCGTGGGACTGGATCGGGAACGTCGGGGACCGCTTCTTCTTCAAGACGGACTCGGGCGCCGTGCGCTCGCGCGTGGTGGCCGTGGATCTCTCGCGGCCCGACGTCTCCGTGGAGGAGGTCGTCCCGGAGACCGGCGACAACCTGACCGGTGCGTCGCTCGTCGGCGGGCGGCTCGTCCTCTCCTACCTCCACGACGCGCACTCGCTGGTCCGCGTCCACGACCCGGACGGGCGCCACCTCCACGACGTCCCGCTCCCGGGGCTCGGGTCGGCCGACGGCTTCGACGGGAAGGCCGATCGCCCCTTCACGTACTTCACGTTCACGTCGTTCACGGTGCCCGGGACGATCTGGCGCTACGACGTGGCCGCGAACAAGGCCGAGGTGTGGCGCGAGCCGACGGTCGCGTTCGATCCGTCGGCGTTCGAGACCGCGCAGGTGTTCGTGCCGAGCAAGGACGGCACGCGCGTGCCGATGTTCCTCACGTGGAAGAAGGGGCTCGTGCGCGACGGCTCGGCGCCGGTGCTGATGACCGGCTACGGCGGGTTCAACGTGCCCGAGACGCCCGGCTTCTCGCTCGGCGCGGTCACGTGGATGGAGCGGGGCGGCGTCTACGCGCTCGCCTGCCTCCGCGGCGGCGGCGAGTACGGGAAGGAGTGGCACCTCGCGGGGACGAAGCTCCGCAAGCAGAACGTGTTCGACGACTTCATCGCCTGCGCCGAGTGGCTCGTGCGCGAGCAGTGGACGTCGCCGTCGCGCCTGGCCGTCACCGGCGGGAGCAACGGCGGGCTCCTCATCGGCGCGTGCCTGACGCAGCGCCCCGACCTCTTCGGCGCATGCCTCCCCGCGGTCGGCGTGCTCGACATGCTCCGCTACCACAAGTTCACGATCGGCTGGGCGTGGGCGAGCGACTACGGCACCGTGGACGACGCCGACGAGTTCCGCGCGCTCTTCGCCTACTCGCCGCTCCACAACGTGAAGGAGGGCGTCTGCTACCCGCCGACGCTGGTCACCACCGGCGACCACGACGACCGCGTCGTCCCCGGCCACAGCTTCAAGTTCGCCGCGCGCCTCCAGGAAGCGCAGGCGAAGGCTCCGTCCTGCGCGAACCCCGTGCTGATCCGCATCGACGTGAAGGCCGGCCACGGCGCCGGCAAGCCCACCGCGAAGGTCATCGAGGAAGCCGCGGACCGCTACGCCTTCGCGTGGAAGGCGCTGGGGATGTCAGAAGCGGACCGTCGCTGACATTTCCGCGCCGACGGCGCGGTAGTCGTCGGTGTTCGTTCCGCGTTCGTCGAGGCGCCACGAGAGCAGGCGCACGCCGATCGTGACGGTGTCCGAGATGTCGTGCTCCGCGCCGAGGGACGCCTCGTCCCACGCGGCCTCGTAGTCGCCGCCGGTGTCGATGCGCGTGCCGGAGAACACGATGCGGAGCGACTTCGTGAGGTCGCGCTGGACGCGCAGCGACGCGATGCCGCTCCGCGACGTGAAGCGCACGTCCTCGGCGACCGTGGAGAAGCCGCCGCCGGCCGTGGAGAAGAAGGTCGTGTCGGTGCGCGTGTCGGACGTCTGCCACGTGAACGACGGGGCGATGTTCCATCCCTCCGGCGTCCATCCGAGCGCGAGTCCGGCGGAGTCGGTCCGCGCGGCGGAGTCGAAGTCCTCGGTGACGCGGAAGCCCTTGTGGCGCCACGTGGCGGTCATGTGCAGATCGTCGGCCGCGTACCAGCCGACGCGCACGCTCGTGTCGTCGCCGGTCTCCGGGCCCGGGTTCGACTGCGGCTCGTCGTTCTGCGACAGCTTCGCGAGCACATGGACGCGGAGCCGCTCGGCGGCCTTCCAGTCGGCGCCGAGGATCGTGCGGAAGGACGTCGAGTCGTAGTCGGTGGGGAGGAGCGACCCGCCGCGGCTGTCCACCGGCACGGACACGTCCTGCGTGAGCGTCTCGCCGCCGACGCGGAGGCGAAGGCCCTCTGCGACCTCCCAGTCGCCCTCGAGCGACGCGCGCCACGATCGGTCGGTGATCCGAGCCTTCACGCGATCCGTGATCGTCTCGTCCGGCACGTCCGTCCGGTCGTAGTCGCGGCGCTCGATCGACTCGAGCCGCGCGTCGTCGGTCGTCTCGTCGAGTTCGCCCGCCGCGACGATGTCGAGGTCGTCCGTCGCGTGCCACACCGACTCGACGCGAGCATCGACGCGGCTCCGGCGGATCCGGCTCCCGCCGTCGAGCACGGCCTCGTACTCGCCCTTCGCCGCCATGCCCATCGTGTCGAAGATCGGCTCGAAGCCCTCGGCCTCGCCGGAGATGCGGCCGTCGGTCGGCTGCTTCGTCCACGACCCGATCGCGGTCACGTCGAGGGCGCCGTCGAAGAAGGTCCGCGCGGCCTTCGCGACCGTGGTCCACGCGTCGGAGGAGACGTCGCGGCGGAGGTCCTCGGACACCGGTGCCGCGGTGCGCCGCGACGGCGGGATCACGTAGCTCCGCGTGTCGTCCACGTCGGTGGCGCGCACCGACTGCGAGAGCGAGACGCGCCACTCGCCGAGCTTCGCGTCGAAGCCGAGCGTGGCGCCGTCGGCCCGCTGGTCGAGCGGACGGTGCTGGAGCACCTTGTCGGGGTCCACCCCCGGGGGCGCCCCGGCCTCGCGGCGGTCGGTGTATCCGATCGTGTACGCGTCGCCGCGGCGGAGGTTCCGGTCGAGGTCGAGGCGGAACGTCCAGTCGCGCGACGGGGCGTAGCGGAAGCGGAGCGTCGAGCGGTCGCGCAGCGTGTCGTAGGGGAACGGATCGCCCGTCGCGCGGTACTCGTAGTCGTCGCGCATCCACGACGCCTGCGCGTCGAACCCGCCGGAGGAGACGCGGAACCGCGCGTCCTGGTTCGACTCGCCGAGTCCGTGCGCGTCCACTTCCCATGAGGTGGACGTCACCCCCTCGGCGGCCTCGGCCCGCGCCGAGAGGTCGAAGACGCGCGGACCGTCGTCGAGGGACCGGTCCTGACGGAAGCGGCCCTCGCCTTCGCCGGAGATGACGCGGAAGCCTGCGCGGATCTCGCCCTCGACGCGGTCCCAGAACGACTCCGCGTCGGGAGGAGCCGCGTCCGACGGAACGGCGTCCCCGGCGCGCGCCGCGGCGGCCGACATGGCGAGCAGGAGGAGCGGGGCGCGTCTCATCGCCGCATCAGCCTGTCGAGGTCGCTCCCGTGGATCTCCGTGTGGCACGAGATGCAGTTGTCGAACCGCGGCCGGGCGAGGTCGTGGGGCGTCTCGGGGTGGCACTGGAGGCAGAGCGCCTTCGTGGTGGTGTGGGTCAGCATGCGCCGGTTCGGCGAGCCGTGGGGGTCGTGGCACGCGGTGCAGCCCTCGCCGCGCTTGATCCCGTGGTCGTGGACGAACGGTTGCGTCTTCTCCGCGTGGCAGTCCCCGCACACGTCGCGGCGGAGTTCCATGTCGCGGAGCTTCGACGTGTTCCCGTGCGGGTCGTGGCACTCGCTGCAGGTGACCCGTCCGTCGTCCGCGCGGTGGCGGTTCGGGAGGCGCATCTTCGCCTGCACGTCCTTGTGGCATCCGCCGCAGAGCTCGAACTCCGACGCGCGGAGGGTCTTCCCCTTCGGCGCGTTCGCGTCGTGGCAGGTGACGCACGAGACGCCCTCCCGCGCATGCTCGGCGCACGTCCAGCGGACGACCGAATCGCCCTTCTCGTGGCAGTCCATGCAGAGCCGGTCGGCCTCCTTCGCGGGGAGCCGGTGCGCCTGCAGGATCTTCCGCCGTTCGCCGCCGGACGCCGCGTGGAGCGCGCCGTTCCCGTGGCACGCGGCGCAGCCCTCGCCGCCCGCGAGCAGGTCGGCGTGGCCGCTCCGCTTCATCTCCGGGTGGAAGGCGGCGTGGCACTTCCCGCACACCGCGGCGGCCGGCGCGTCGAGACCCTTCGCGGCCTCCGCGAGCGCCTTCTTCGTCCGGAACGGACCGATCGTGTCGTCGAACGCCGGGAGTTTCGCGTCCACGTGGATCGAGTGGCAGGTCGTGCAGGAGCGGAGCGCGCCCTTCGGGCCGGCGATCCACGCGCGATGGCCCTCGATCGGGTCCGTCAGCACGTCGGCGTGGCAGGTGAGGCAGATGCCGGCGGCGGCCTCTGGCTTCGCGTCGGCCGGATCGCGGATCGGGCCGTCGCCGGCGTCGTCCACGTGGGCCTGTCCGGGCCCGTGGCACGACTCGCAGCCGCGGCTCCCGCTCTTCTTCTCGTTCCGGAGTTCCGCGTGGAACGACGTGCCGAGGCTCTTCCAGCGGTCCTCGTGGCAGTCCTTGCACTCGATCGACCCGACGTAGGTCTCGGGCTTCGCCGCGGCGTCGGGCGACGGGAACCGCGCGCGCACCGCGGGCTCCGTCCACTCGGGCGTCTCTTCGCCGGTCGCGGGGAGCAGGAACGGCAGCGCGAACAGCGTCAGGAGGGCGGCGAGCGCGGCGGCGGAGCGGGCGGGGCGGGGACTCATCGAAGCGCGGAGTCTCGCGCCGAATGCGCGTGCGTCAACTCGCGTGTCCTCAGCGGTCCTCCTGCGCACGATCCACGAGATACGGCTTGTGCGGCGCGAACGTGAGGACCTGCGGACCGTCCTTCCAGACGCGGAGGGCCACGATGACGATCCCGACAGCCAGGAGGAGCCCCGCGAAGGTCAGCCACTCCCGGGCGATCTCGCGGGACGTCGGCTCGGGAGCGCCCGTCACTTCCGGACCTTGTGCGGCGGAACCAGGGCGATCGCGCGCGCGGGGGCGCCGGTGCCGCCCGTCACCGGGAGCGGGGCGGTCACGAGCCACGCCCCGCGGCTCGGCAGGTTCGAGAGCGATCCGAGACCGGCGAGCTGCCACGCGCCCGCCTCGGCCACCGCGGTCTGCGCCGGGCCGTCGGCCGCCGCGGCGGCGGGATCGATCTGCGGACCGTCGGCGCCGACGAGCTTCGCGCCGCGTTCGCGGACGAGCATCCGCGCCGCCTCGCCGCTCCAGCCCGCCGCGCGGGGGGACCCCGGCCGCGTGCGGAGGACCACGGCCGACCCTCGCGGGATCGCCCCGTGCTCGCGCTCGTGGGCGAGGATCGCGTCGGCCGACGCGATGTCGGTCCCGGCCGGAGCGTCCACGACGGCGAGCGGGAGCAGGTGGTCCGTCGCGCGCCACATCTCCATCGCGTCGCCGCCGGGGACCCGCGACTTCGGCGCCGAGACGTGGGTGCCCATGTGCTCCATCAGCGTGACCGCGCCCGTGTGGACTCCGCCCGGCCGGTCGGCGGGGAGGTCCATCCGCTCGAACGGGAACTGACGGGAGTGCTGCGCCCGAGGGGCGGACGCGTCGAGGGGGCGGGTCAGGTCCACCACCCGCCAGCCTTCGGGGAAGGGCGGGTCCGCGACCACTTCGCCGACGATCGGCACCTCGCGCACGATCTCGATGGGGCCCCTGCACGCGGCGAGTCCCGCGAGGACGGCGCAGGCCGGAAGGACGAACCGGGGCGTCATGCCCCCGAGGAGACTCCGTCGCGGCGTCTCGCGCCAGATTCCCGGAGGCTCCGGTGGAGGAGGAGGGAGGTGAGCCAGAGGCCCCCGGCGGCCGACGCGAGGACGGTGCCCGTCCCGCCGCCGAACCGGAACGCGAAGACCACGAGCGTCCCTGCGAGGAACCGGAGGAGCCGCGGAGGCTCGCCCTCGCGAACCAGATTCGCCCACCGCGCCGCGCGGAGCCCGGACGGGAGCTTCGCGTGCCAGAGTCCGAGCATCGGGACCCGTCCCGCGTAGACGTCCCAGGCCGCGCCGTGGATGGCCCGGAGGCCGGCCTCCTCGCCCCGCGCCGTCAGCCCGAACACGACCAGCGCGGCCGCGAGCCACGCCGCCGCCGGGATCGCCGCGGCCGGTCCCGCCGCGAGCACCGTCGCGCCGAACCCCATGCAGGCGGCGTAGTAAGGGTGACGGAGCGCCCCGTAGACGCCCTCCGACGTCACGGTGGTCTTCCGCACGAGGACCCCCTTCGCGGCGACGCGCACGAGGGCTGCGTCCGCCGTGACGGCGCAGGCGACGACCGTGAGCGCCGTGGCGACGGCGGAATCGGCGGCGGCGCCGTCTCCGGTCCCCGCGCCGAGGCGGGGGAGCCAGTCCACGTCGAGCCACGGGCCGCCGTTCGTGCACGCCACGCCGAGCGGGACGGCCAGGCGGGTGAGGATCTGGCGGGCGTGCATCCGCTCGAGCACCCGGTAGCTCGCAGGCAGACTCGCCCCGACGTCCGGGAGCGGCGGCGGGGGCGCGTTCGGGGGGGCGGTCGGGGGGACGGTCGGGGGGACGGCGTTGGGCATGCGGGGCGCCGAGGCTACCCGAGCCCGGACGGCTTCGGAATCGGACCCTTGATTTGTGCGGTGCCCTCGCTAGCCTCGCACGAAGCGGAATCCGCGTTGCGGCTGGATTCCAAGGAGAACGACCGAATGATGCGCACGAGCCGGATCCTCACGCTCGCCCTCGGCGCCGCCCTGTTCGCGGGCGGCGCGTTCGTCGCGACCGATGCGTTCGCGGACGAGAACGGGCGCGTCGGGCCCCTCTTCGGGAACAACCGGTACCGCGGTTCGATCACCGACGGTCGGGACGAGGACGAGTTCGTGCAGGACCTCCTCCAGGGCGAGAAGCTCCAGGTGTTCGTCCAGTCCGTGAGCGCCCTGAAGCCGCTGCTCACGCTCGTCGATCCCGACGGGATCGTGCGCTTCCCCGACGTGCGGGTGAGCGACGACGGGTTCTCCACGTTCCTCCCCGAGTTCACGATCGACAAGTCCGGCCGCTGGGCCGCGCGCGTCGCGTCGGCCGACGGTTCCTCCGGCGCGTACGAGGTGAAGTTCAAGCTGCGCACCATCGGCGCGATCACGGCGAAGAACGAGCAGCTCGGCAACGACCAGCCGTTCGCGCGCACCCACGAGTTCTCCGCGTTCGAGGGAGCGATCCTGGACGCGAAGCTCACGTTCGACCCGCGCCAGCTCCCGGTGGAGTTCCGGGCGGTGAACGATCCCGCCGGCGACCCGGTCATGGTGGGGGACACGCCCGCGTTCCAGACCGCGCAGACGCGCGGGAACCGCGTGACCCTCCAGAACATCCTCCTCGGCGTCGGGGAGGGGACGTACGCGGTGCGCGTGCGCACTCCGACGGGCACGGCGAAGTACACCCTGAAGCTCCGCGTCACGCCTGCTGTCGCGCGCCCCTCGTCGAAGATCCCCGGGGTCCTCACGGATCTGGAGCCGTCGCTCGACGTGCGGAGCGCGCCGCTCGGCGGCGACGTGGGCTCGGAAGTCACGCTGACCGGCGTGAACTTCTCGGTCAGTCCGCCCCCGATCGTGCTGTTCGACAAGGCCGCGGCGCCGAACGTCGTCGTCGCGCCGGACGGCCGCAGCCTGACCTGCAACGCGCCGGAGCGTTCGGGCGCGGAGGTCGTGTCGGTCACGGTCGTCAACCCCGACGGACAGGCGTCCTGCCGGAGCCTCTACTTCGCCTACGTGCCGCCGCCCGAGGTGTTCGACATCGTGGACGCGAACACGCTCCAGACCGCGCACGGCGGGAGCACGGCGGGCGGACGCGCCCTGATCCTCCAGGGCGACAATCTCCTCCCCGGCCAGATCCTGCGGTTCGGCGGCGTCACGGCCACCGACTTCACCGTGACCTCCGAGACGACGGCCACGTTCACGCTCCCGGCGTCGCCCGTCACCGGGAACGTGGACATCACCGTCACGGACTCGTTTACGCGCGTGGAGACCGCGCCCTTCCAGTTGATCTTCTACAAGAACCCGCCCGTCTTCGCCGCGCAGCCGTACTCGCCCGGCGCCGTCACGCCCGGGGCTGCGGCCGTGGTGACGATCTCCGGGACGAACTTCGAGGCGACCGACCAGCTCGAGTTCAACGGCGCGCCGATCGCCTCGACGTTCATCGGGGCCACGTCGCGCACAGTCAGCCTTCCCGCCCTGGCGGAGGGCAACTACCCGGTCACGCTCGTGGACTCCGTCGGTTCGCGCGTGGACGGTCCGCTGCTCTCGGCGAAGTACCCCCCGACGCTCTCCAGCGTCACGGTCACCGCGGGCGCGTTCCTGACCCCGAACGAGATCCCCCTGGCCGGCGGGAGCACGATCACCGTCGCGGGAACGAACTTCGCGCCGTCCGACATCGTGGTGTTCGGTGGCGCGACGATCTCCACGTTCACCGCGCGCACGGCGACCACGTTCGCGTTCACCGCCCCCGCGCATGCGCAGGGACTCGTGTCGATCTCGGTGACGGACGGCGCCGGCCAGTCGGCGTCGCTCCCGAACATCATCCGGTACGTAGGGTTCGAGAACACGACCTCGACCCGCGCCCCGGCAGGCGCCGCGGCCGACAACCTGACCGGCTGGCGCGTCGCCGCCGGCGACCTCGACCGTGACGGCGCGGCCGACGACGTGCTCGTCGGCTCCCGCACCGGCGATGCGTCCCACGGTTCGGAGTCGCGAAAGACGCGCCTCTTCCTCGGCAACGCGTCCGGCCGCCTCGCGAACGCCACGTCGGGGCTGCCCGCCGCGCGGACGGACCCGAACACGGCCGACAACTGGGACGCGACCTGCATCGCCATCGGCGACGTGGACAACGCCAACGGCAACGACTTCGTGATCGGCGGCGACGGCGCCAACGCCGCGAGCTACTACACCCAGTACAAGGAGATCCGCCTCTTCAAGCAGACGGGGACGGCGGGCACGTTCTCCTTCGACTACAACAACTCTCCGCCGGTGCGGTACGCGCCCGGCGTCACGGCGACCGACAACTACGGGTTCGGCTACCAGGTGACCATCTACGGGTCGCTGGTCCCCGGCGGGCGTCCTGCGGCGATCGCCATCGGCGACGTGGACAACGACGGGCGGCGCGACATCGTCGCCGCGCACGATGCGTACGACGGCCGCTACATCGGTCTCGACCCGAACTCGCCCTACATCTACGACTACGGCGGCGGGCGGCTGTACGTGAGCTTCCGGGCGATGTACTACGGCGGCCTCACCTACATCAACGCCTACCAGTACATTCCTGGCCTCCGCATCTTCAAGAACCAGACCAACGGCAGCTTCACGGACGTGTCCGGCGCGAGGCTCCCGGGCGCGGGCGACGGGACCGACCCGACGGCCCAGCCCTCCGCGCTCCAGGCGCGGGACATGATCCTCGTCAACGTCGAGAAGGGGTCGGACACCGACCTCGACATCGTGCTGATCTGGGACGACCCGGAGACCACCACGGCCTACGGCCGGTACACCAAGGAGGTCAACGGATCCCCCGAGCAGCCGCCGCAGCGCGCGCTCGAGATCCTCGTGAACAGCGGCTCGGGTTCGTTCACGAACGTGTCGGCATCGGCCCTGCCGAACCCGACCGGGAACGAGTACTACCAGGGCGGCCGCGTCCGCGCGGCCGACCTCGACAACGACGGCGACCAGGATCTCGTGATCCTCTGCGACGTGGGGCTCGACGCGTGGACCGGCACCGCGACCACGACGGCGTCCTGCCTGCGCGTGCTCCGGAACGACGGCTCCGCGTCGGCGGTCACGTTCACGAACGTGACCAGCTCGGCGATCCCGCTTCCGCTGAGCTCCACGGGCGACAACTTCCGCGGGAACGCCCTGCTCCTCCGCGACGTGAACGGCGACACGCTGGTGGACATCCTCGTCGGGACTTCGGAAGAGCTGTCGAACCCGTCCAACGGTCAGGCGATGCGCGGGACCCGGCTGTTCACGAACGCGACGGGACTCCGGTTCCGCCTGCAGCAGGAGTTCCAGGTGGCGACGGCCACGGACACGGCCGAGGCGAGCGAGATCTTCGTCGTCCCGGACCTCGGCGGGGCCGGGCTGAACCCCGTCCTCGTGACCAACATCGAGCAGCCGCGCGCGCCGAGCTCGGGCGGTGCCATGCGCGCCGCGGAGTGGAAGCGCTGACCTTCGGACCCTCTCCGACCCGGGTCGCATGCACGCAGACGGTGTCGCGAGCCTGACCGCCCCTGCGGGCGCGAGGGGCGGCATCGCCGCGTCCTCGCTCCGCCGCGCGACCGCGTTCCTCTGCGCCGCGGCTCTCTCCTCCGCCGTCGGCACACGCTCCGCCGCCGCCGAGGAGCTTCTTGGTCCGCAGATCCGGAACGGCGGCTATCTCGGGCATGTCCTCGACGGGCCGGAGGGCGCGGATGCCGACGCGTTCCGCGCGGCGCTCGTCCGCGGGGAGCGGCTCGACGTCACCGTCGCGACCCCGTCGGGCTCCGGCTTCATCGGAGGGATCGAGATCCTCGACCCCGACGGGGCGATCGTCCCGGTGCCGATGCGCACGTCCGCGTCCGGCCGCCGCGTCCGCGCCGAGCCGCTCGAGATCCCGCGCACGGGCGTCTGGACCGTGCGCGTGTCCGGACGGTTCGAGACCTACGGCCGGTACCGCGTGTCCTTCCGCGTCCGGCCCGCGCCGGACGTCGTCCTGGAACTCCCCGCGGATCCCGGCGGCGGCGCCCCCGCGGCGACTCCGCTCGCGTTCGACGCGCTCGATGGCTCGCGACTCGACTTCACCGCATCCGTGAAGGGGCGTGTGGACCCGCCGACCCTGGCGGCGCTGCTCGACCCCGCGGGCGCCGACGTGCCGGGAGAGTCCGGCCCCGCCGCCGCAGAGGCCGTCCGGACCGCACGCGGGTTCCGGCTGCGCGCGGACCTCTCCTCCGGAGACGGGACCTACGCGGCGACCGTGCAGCCGCCGGAGGCGCACGAGGGCGTCGTCCTGCGCGCGGCCCTGCGCCGTCCGCCGCTCGCGCGTGGCGTGAAGCGCCTCGGCGAGCGCGAGCCGTACGTCGCGCCGCGCGCGACGCTCCTCCGCGGCGCCACCGGGCTCCGCGCGCGGATCACCGGGGAGCGGTTCGACACGTCGCCGCCGCCGGCGGTCTGGTTCGGAGACACCCTCGCGCTCGAGGTGCAGGTGGACGAGTTCGGATCGCGGCTCGACGTGATCCCGCCCGAACTCCCCGAGGGGTCCCTCGTGCGCATCGGCGTGGTGAACCGGGACGGCCAGTCGCACGAGCGGCCCGACTACTTCTTCTACGTCCCCGAGCCGGTGTTCACCGAGCTGACCGACGCGGACGGCGCGCCCGCCCGCGGTGCGAGCACGGAGGGCGGCCGCGTCCTGTTCGTGGAGGGCGCCCACTTCGAGACCGGCCTGCTCGTGCGGTTCTCCGGCACCCCGGTGGTCCTGCCGCAGATCCGCAGCCCGGAGCTGATGGAGATCGTCGCCCCGGCGCACGCCCCCGGTCTCGTGCGGATCTCCTTCGAGGACGCGTACCTCCACGACGTGGACTTCGGCATCGACTTCGAGTTCAAGACGCCGCCCTCCCCGCAGTCGGCCGCGTTCCTCCCGCCCGCCGCATCGTCGATCCTCCCGACGGTGATCGCGATGTCGGGGTCCGGCTACGAGCTCGACGACGTCGTGCTCGTGAACGGCGCGGAGGTCCCGTCCGTCTGGTTCTCCGCGTCGAACCTCACGTTCACCGTGCCCCCGGGCGCCCCGGGGGCGCTCCGGATCGAGGTGCGCGACCGGGTCGGCACGGTCGTGCGCGCGCCGGACCTCGCGAGGCTCTGATCACTTCGCCAGCAGCGCCCGCACCGCCGCCTCGAGCTGCTCGTCGCGGCCCCGTGCGATCTCGGCCGGGTCCTGCCGCACGTCGATGTCGGGGAGGAGTTCCTGGTTCTCGAGATAGCTCCCGCGGGCGTCCACGAGACCGACCTGCGGGATCCCGAACACGAGCGACGGGTCCACCTGCGTCTCCCACCAGACCGCCGTGCCCGTGCCGGCGACGGGCGTCCCCACGAGCTTCCCCACGCCGAGCTCGCGGAACGCGAACGGGAAGACGTGCGCGTCGGAGTAGTTGCCCTCGTTCATCAGCACCACCGAAGGACGCGTCCAGCGCCGCGCCGGCTCCGCGCCGAGGTCTCCCTTCGCCTTCCCGCGGGGGACGAACCAGAGGTAGTCCTTCCCGCCGAGGAAGCGCACGAGGTCGTCGTGGAGCCAGCCGCCGCCGTTCCAGCGGGTGTCCACGACGAGGCCCTCCTTGTCGCTCTCGCGTCCGAGCACGTCGCGGAACACCGTGCGGTAGCTCCCCTCGTCCATCCCGTCCACGTGGACCCACCCGAGCTTCCCGCCGGAGAGGCGGTCCACCTCGGCGCGGCAGCGCCGCTCCCAGCGCATGTGCAGGAGTCCGGCCTCCTCGCCCGGGTCCACGGCCTTCGCGCGCTCCTCGACCGTCTCCCCCGACGCCGTCCGGATCGTCAGCGTGACGGTCTTCCCGGCCTTCCGGTTGAGCGGACGCGCGGGGTCCTCCGACGCCGCGAACGGCACGCCGTCCACCGCGAGCACCACCGCGCCCGGCGCGAGCTTCGTGCCGGGGCGGTCGGCGGGGCCGGCGGCGAGCACCTCGGCCACGCGCATGCCCTCGCCGGTCCACGCGAGGTCCCACAGCACGCCGAGCCCGGCGGTGCGGTTCGCGTCGGCGGGCGAGAACCGGTAGCGCCCCCCCGTGTGCGACGCGTTCAGCTCGCCGAGCATCTCCGAGAGGATCTCGACGAACTCGTGGTTGTTCGCGGCGTGGGGGAGCATGCGGCGGTACTCGTCGCGCATCCTCTCCCAGTCCACGCCGTGGAGCTTCGGGTCGTAGAACTTCGCCTTCGCCTGCCGCCACGCGTGGTCGAAGATCCCCTCGCGCTCGAGGCGGAGGTCCACGGAGACCTCGGCCGCGTAGGCCACGTCCTTCCGCGTCGCGGAGAGGTTCCCGTCGTGCTCCGTGCCGGACAGCTCCGCGCGGAACACGGCGCCGCTCCCGGTGCGGACGAAGAGCGACTTCCCGTCCTTCGCGTACCAGACGTCTCCCGGGCCGTCCACGGAGAGGAGCTTCTTCTGCTCCCCGGAGCGCGGACGCACGCCCCAGAGGCTCCACTCGCCGTCGATCTCCGCGAAGAGCACCACGAGCTCGCCGTCCGGCGACGACGCGTAGTTGCCCACCGGCGCCGAGATCGTCGAGACGCGGCGGATCCGCCGCTCGCGCCCCTCCTCCTCGAACGTCACCCGCGGCGCGGCCGCCGGCGTCGCTCCCGAGGGCTGCCCCTCCTTCGCCTTCTCCTCGGCCTTCCGGAGGAGGTCGAACTCCTCCTGGGAGAGGCGGCTCCGGTCGAACGAGGCCTGCGTGAGGTGCTGCGCGAACACGTCGGCGTCGCTCCCCCAGGAACCGTGCGCGCGGCGCCCGAGCCGGTCGGACACGAACAGGAGCGCGCGCCCGTCGGCCGTCCACTCCGGGACGCCCTCCTCGTAGCCCGAGTCGGTCACGTTGACGATGCGCCCGCTCGCGACCTCCGCCGCGCCGAGGTCGTCGATCCAGCGCGCGCGGCCGATGAACGTGAACGCGAGCCACTTCGAGTCGGGGGACCAGGAGTAGCGGATGTCCCCGTCGGCGTAGCTGTAGTTCCGCGACGCCGGGACGAGCCCCTTCACCTGCCGCGTGGCGGTGTCGAGGACGCAGATCTCGTCGCGGTCGCGGAGGAACGCGACCGACGCGCCGTCGGGCGACACGACCGGCTGGAACTCCTCGGCCGCCGTCGCGATCACCGCCTCCTCGCGGATCGTCGCGGCGTTCCAGAGGCGCGCGTCCGCCGCCGCGGGGGCGGCGCGGTACACGTTCCACGATCCGCCGCGCTCGGCCGCGTACCAGAGCGCCTTCCCCTCGCGGTCCCACGACACGCTCCGCTCCATCCCCGGAGTCGCCGTGATCCGCCGCGTCGTGCCGTGGGCCGACGACGCCACGTAGACGTCGCCGCGGACCACGATCGCCACCTCGTCGCCGTTCGGAGACGGGCACATCTCGGTCGCGCCGCTGCGCGCCACGTCCGTGAACTCGGGGTTCGCCCGGTCCGAGGGCGCGCACCGCACGGCCACCCGCGACGGCTCGGCGCCCGGGCGCGCCGTCCAGAGCTGCCCGTGCCACGACCAGCAGAGCGTGCCGTCCTTCGCCGCCGTGAGGAAGCGCGCGGGGTGCATCGCGTGGCGGGACACCTGCACCGGCGCCGCGCCGGGCGCCGCCTCCTGGCGCCACACGTTGAAGCAGGACGAGGACCCCCGCTCGGAGAGGAACGCGAACGTCGCCCCGCCCGGGAGCCACGCGGGGTTCCTGTCCTCGCCCGCGAAGTCCGTGAGCTTCACGTGCCTCCCGGTGCCGGGGGTCCACATCCACACGTCCCGCGCGGCCGACGACGTGTGGTGCTTCCGCCACGCGTCCTCGTACGCCTTCCGGTCCTGGTAGAGCCAGCGCGAGCCGTCGGGCGACGGCACCGCCGCCTCGGCCGCGGTGGTGAGGAGCTGCCGCGGACGTCCGCCGGCCACGGGGACGGTCCAGAGTTCGGGGAGCCACTGCGAGGAGAGGAGCGCTTCCGGCGCGTCCTGCCGCGTGGAGGAGAAGACCACCGACGCGCCGTCCGGCGTGAACGACGACGGGATGTCGTGCGCCGAGTGCCACGTGAGGCGCCGGGACTCGCCGCCCACCGCGGGGACGACGAACACGTCGAACTGCCCGTGCCGGTCCGACGCGAATGCGACGAACCGGCCGTCCGGCGACCACACGGCGGAGCGCTCGTGGCCGACGTGCGTCGTCAGGAGCCGCGCGTCGCCGCCGGCCGAGGGGACGACCCAGAGGTCCCCGCGCCACGTGAACGCGACCTCCTTCCCGTCGGGCGAGATCGCCGGCCACCGGATCCACTCGGCGTCCTCGGGTTCGGCCGCGGCGGGCGGGGCGCGCCACGCGAGGAACGTCAGCGCGGCGGCGGCTGCGCGGAGGGCGACACGTCGTGCGGCGCGGTGCATGCGGGGCTCCGTCTGGTTCGGAAGCCCACGAGACTACCGCTCCGGCGCGGCGCTACCGCATCGACATCAGGGCCCGCCCGCCGTCGAGGGGGACGATGGCGCCCGTGATCCAGCGGGCCTGGTCGGAGCAGAGGAAGAGCGCGAGCGCGGAGCTGTCCTCGACGGCGCCGACGAAGCCGAGCGGGTGGGTCGCCTTCCCGCGCTCGAGGAACGCCGGGTAGTCCGCGACCGCACCGGAGACCGTGTGGAGGTTCGTCACGATGACGCCGGGCGCGATGCAGTTGACGCGCACCTTCGACGGCGCGAGCTCGAGCGCCTGGCACTTCGTGAGCATCTCCACCGCGGCCTTCGCGGTGCAGTAGGCGGTGATCGACGCGAAGGCGCGGTTCCCCGCGACGGAGGAGAAGTTGAGGACGCTCGCGCCGTCCGCCTTCTCGAGCCACGGGATCGCGAACCGGGTCATGAACACGGCCGAATCGACGTTGCAGGAGAACATGCGCCGCCACTCGGCCGCCGGCGTGTCCCTCGTGCCGCCGTTCCCGATCACGCCCGCGGCATTGACGAGCGTCGTGATCCCGCCGAACTCGGCCGCGCACGCGGCCACCGCGCGCCCGGCGTCGCGCTCGTCGCCCGCGTCGCCGCGGATCGGGAAGGCGCCGGTCTCCCGCGCGGCCTCCGCGAGCGGACCCTCGCGCCGCGCCATCACGGCGACGCGCGCCCCGGCCGCGGCGAACGTCTTCGCGATGTGCCGGCCGATCCCGGAGGAGCCGCCGGTGACGAGGACGACCTTCCCGTCGAGGCGTGCCGCGCTCACTTCGTGGTGAACAGCGACGCCTTCACGATCGTCACCGCCTCCCTCGGCGTGCCCTGACCCGTCGGGTCGTCCGGCGGCGCGGCGATCTTCTCGAGCGCCTGGAGCGTCTCCTCGCCGGAGATCATCGTGCCGAAGGTCGTGTACCCCGAGTCGAGGTTCTGCGCCTTCGCGAAGCACACGTAGAACTGCGACCCCGCGGAGTCGGCGGGCTGCCCGAGGCGCGCCATCGAGAACGTGCCGCGCTCGTGCCTGAGCTTCCCGTGCAGTTCGCGGCGGAGGTGCCACCCCGGGCCGCCCCAGCCCTCCTCGCCCTTCGGCGAGCCGCCCTGCGCCATGAAGCCCTGGATCATCCGGTGCATCGACGAGCCGTCGTAGAACCCGCGCGACGCGAGCTCCGCGACGTGCGTGACGGAGTTGTAGGCGAGGTCCGGGCGGAGCAGCGCCTCGATCGCGCCCTTCGACGTCTCGATGCGGAGGCCGAGCTTCGTCCTGTCGCCGTCCGGCGTCACGTCGATCTCGACCGGCGCGGCCGAGAGGGGCTGCGGCGCGCCCTGGTACGTGTAGACCGGGGAGAACGTGAGCTTCCCCGACATCACTGCGACGAGCGGGATGTCCGTCTCGACCGCGCCGCCCGGGGCGAGCTCCGAGACCACCGGCGGCACGGGACGGAACCCCGTGCTCGACTCCTTCACGACCCGGCGGTCCACCCAGACCGGCTGCGCGGCGCCGTTCCAGCGCACTCGGAACGCCACCGAGTCGGCGGAGAGCCGCGGCGTGTTGACGCGCGCCTTCACCTTGCCCGTGTTCTCGACCTTGCAGCGGAACGTGATGTTCCCGCCGAGGGGCACCGACGCCGCGGCGGGCGTCACCGTGAAGCGGATGTCCCCCGCGGCCGGGACGGGGTCGGGACGGAACCCGTCGTCGCCGGCCTCGTTCCGCGCGGGGGCGCCGCCGCCCTTCGGCGCGGGCTCCGCGCTGCACCCCGCTCCGGCGGGCGCAAGCAGCAGAAGCGCGGCGAATCCGACTCGAATCGATGCGGACATCGGTCCTCCTGTTCCGGGCGGCGCTAGTTCTTCAGGTGCTCGTCGGCGGCGCGCAGCCAGCCGGCCGCTGCGGGGAAGCCGTCGGGCGCGGACTCCGCGTGCGCCTTCAGGTCCTTCCAGCGCTTCTGCACGAAGAGCAGCTTCCCGAGGTTGTTCAGCGCGTCGCGGTAGCCCATGCCCTCGACGTCCTTCGCGTCGTTCGACGGCTCGAGCCCCTGCTCCTGCGCCTTCTCGATGGCCTTCCGGTACCACGGCTCGGCCTTCTCCGGCTCGCCGAGGTTGTAGTCGTAGACGACGCCCGTGTCGTTCAGCACCTGCGGGCTCTCGGGGGCGGCCTCCGCCGCGCGGAGGTACCACGTGACGGCGCGCTTCGCGTCCTTCCCGATGTCGCGCCACCAGACGCCCGCGTTGCTCGGGTTCTCGACGCGGTTCGGCCAGGCCTTCCACATGGCCTCGCCGAGGAGGTCGCGCTCCTTCCCGTCGATCCGCGTGCCCGGGTTCCAGGCGATGTCCGCGAGGATGACGTTCAGCTCGTTCGCGATGTCGCCCTCGCCCCACGCCTTGACGCCCTCGACCGCCTTGTCGACGGCCGGACCGCCCTTCCCGCCCGCCGCGAGGCGCTCGGCCTCCGCGGTGCAGGCGTACGTCTTCGCGCGCTTGTTCACGGACTGGAGTGCCGCCAGCGCGGCGACCGCCTTGTCCTCGCAGCCCTTCGACTTCCGGAGCTTGAAGATCGCGGTGAGCGCGCCCGTGTCCTCGGGGAGGAGCTTCCCCGCGGCGAGGTAGTCGTCGATCAGCTCGGCCGCGGGGGCCTTCCCCTGCCACTGCTTCGACCACGTGGCGCGGAGCAGCGCGGCGCCGCTCGTCGGGTCCACGGTGAACGCGTCGCGGAAGTGCTTCTCCGCGGCGACGAACTGCGTCCGGTCGCGGCGCCCGGCGTTGAACGCGATCTGGCCGAGCTCGAAGTGCGCGTCGAAGCACTTCGGGTCCTTCGCGACGACCTCGTTGAGGAGGTCCATCGTCTCCTTGAGCTCACCCTGGTTCTTGTAGAGGAGCGCCTGGGCGCAGAGCACCTTCGCCGCGGAGTTCGCCGGGTCGATCTCGATCGCCTTCCTCGACCAGCGGACGGCCTCGGACATGTTCCCGAGGATCGTCGAGCCGTCGCCGCCCTCCCGTTCCACCTGGAGCCCGGAGAGGTACCAGGCCCGCGCGCGGACGAGCCGGAGCGACGCGTCGGCCGGGTTCGCGTCGAAGGCGCCGCCGACCTTCCGCGCCGCGAGCTCGTACTTCCCGAGGGCGATCAGGCACTCCGCCCAGCCGAGCGCCGCCGCGGCGTTCGCCGGGTCGGCCTCGGCGAGCTTCTCGTACTTCGCGGCCGCGGCCTCCCAGCTCCGCTTCGACTGGAGGGCCCGGGCGTCCTCGAGGTCCCCCGCGCGGGCGGGGGAGGCGAGCACGGCGAGGAGGGCCGCGGCGAGCGTGGCCGCCATCGTGGATGTCAGCGTGGACTTCGGGGAGGACATGTCTGCTCCTTGGGGAGGTCGCGCAGCCGTCGAGCGTACTCGACCCGCCTTCCTCTGCAACGCTCGGGCCGGGGGTCATTCCTTCGCGGCTCCCGCCGATTGGCTACCGTTCGGACGGACGCGGGCGGCGCCCCGTCCGTATCCACCGGAAGATGACCGCGCACCCCCTCCCCAAGCCCGTCTCCGCCTCGCAGTGCGAGATGATCCAGCTCGTCCTCCCGCACGACGCGAACGTGCTCGGGAACGCGCTCGGCGGCGTCGTGATGCACCACATGGACATCTGCGCCGCGATCTGCGCGCAGCGCCACGCGGGGCGCGTCTGCGTGACCGCGTCCGTGGACCGGATCGACTTCGAGTCGCCGGTGCACGTGGGCGAGGTGATGCAGCTCTTCGCTTCGGTGAACTTCGCCGGGCGCACCTCGCTCGAGGTCGGCGTCCTCTGCATGGCCGAGGACGCGCGGACCGGCACCCGCCGCCACACCGCGTCGGCGTACTTCACCTTCGTGGCGCTCGGCGAGGACGGGAAGCCCTGCCCCGTGCCTCCCGTCGTGCCCGTCACGCCGGCGGAGCTCCGCCGGTTCGACGCCGCGAAGCGCCGGCGCGAGCAGCGTCTGGCCGAGCGCGGACACGCCCAGCCCTCCGGAGGACCGACGTCTTGAGCGAGCCCCCGCCGAAGAACCCGCGCCCGAAGCAGCCGCAGGGCGACGGGGAGAAGAAGGGGAAGCTCTCGCTGCCCTTCCTGCTCATGACGTTCATCCTCGTCCTGCTCGTGGTGCAGGTCGTGCAGGACCAGCGTTCGCCGAAGCGCTCCCAGACCGAGCTCTGGGGGGACCTCCGGGCCGAGAAGGTGGACGAGATCCAGCTCTCCGGCACCACGGCCCACGTGTGGCTCCGCGCGCCGGAGGAGGGGAAGCCGCGCACCCAGTACCGCGTGGAGATGGCCGGCCCCGAGGTCGAGCGCCTGCTCACCGAGGTGTCGAAGCAGAACGAGACCGCCGCCGCGTCCGGCGGCGCGATCAAGGCCATCAACTACGGCCGCGACGACAGCTCGTCGATGCTCGGCCCGATGCTGATCTGGCTGCTCCCGGTGGCCGCCATCGTGCTCGTCTTCTGGCTCCTCATGCGGAAGATGGGCCCGCCGCAGGGCGTGATGAACTTCGGGAAATCCCGCGCGAAGGTCTACGCCGAGAAGGAGGTCCACGTGACCTTCGCCGACGTGGCCGGCTGCGACGAGGCGGTCGAGGAGGTCCGCGAGATCGTCGAGTTCCTGAAGGAGCCGAAGAAGTTCCAGGCCCTCGGCGCGCGCATCCCGAAGGGCGTGCTCCTCCTCGGCGCGCCGGGGACGGGGAAGACGCTCCTCGCCCGCGCGGTGGCCGGCGAGGCCGGCGTGCCGTTCTTCAGCCTCTCCGGGTCCGACTTCGTCGAGATGTTCGTCGGCGTCGGCGCGAGCCGCGTGCGCGACCTCTTCCAGCAGGCGGAGCAGCAGGCGCCGTGCCTCGTCTTCGTGGACGAGCTCGACGCGCTGGGGAAGACCCGCGGCACGTCGCCGGTCAGCAACGACGAACGCGAGCAGACGCTGAACGCGCTGCTCGTGGAGATGGACGGCTTCAGCCCGAACAACGGCGTCATCGTGATCGCCGCGACGAACCGGCCGGAGATCCTCGACCCCGCGCTCCGCCGCCCGGGGCGCTTCGACCGACAGATCGTGGTGGACCGCCCGGACCTCGAGGGGCGGCGGAAGATCCTCGCCGTCCACGCGCGGAAGGTGCGGCTCGACCCGACGGTGGACATGGAGAAGGTCGCCCGCCGCACGCCCGGCTTCGTGGGCGCCGACCTCGCCAACGTCATCAACGAAGCGGCTCTCCTCGCCGCGCGCCGCGACAGGAAGGCCGTGGGCACCGACGAGTTCGAGGAGGCGATCGACCGCGTCGTGATGGGCCTCAAGCGCCAGAACCGCGCGATGACCCAGAAGGACAAGGAGACGACCGCGGCGCACGAGGCGGGCCACGCCGTGGCCGCGCACTTCACGCCCGGCGCGCACCCCGTCCACAAGATCACGATCATCCCGCGCGGCATGGCGGGCGGCGTCACGTGGGCGTTCCCGGAGAACGACCAGCTCTTCGCCACGCGCGACCAGCTCATGGCGCACATCGTGTTCGCCTTCGGCGGACGCGTCGCCGAGAAGATCGTCTACGACGAGACCTCCACCGGCGCGGCGAACGACCTCGAGCAGCTCACGCGGATCGCGCGGGCCATGGTCACGCGCTACGGCATGAGCGAGCGGCTGGGACCGGTGTCGCTCGAGTCCGAGACGGGCGGCTTCCTCCGCGACCCCTTCTCCCGCTCCGACCGCGACCACGCCGAGGACACGCAGCGCCTGATCGACGAGGAGGTCCGCGCGATCGTCCTCGAGGGCGAGCGCCGCGCGACCGCGATCCTCACGGAGAAGCGCCACCTTCTCGACCGGCTCCGCGCCGCGCTCGTGGAGAAGGAGACCGTGGACCGCGACGAGTTCCTCCGCCTGATGAGCGACAGTCCGGCGATGCCGGCCCCGGCGCCCCAGGCCGCGCCGGTCTGAGCTTCAGACTTCCGACGTCGTGGACGAGAGCGCGCCCTCGCGGAGTTTCGTCCGCGCGCGGTGGATGCGGCTCATCACCGTGCCCACCGGGATGCGCAGGCGCGCCGCGATCTCCGCGTAGGAGAGCCCGTCGAGCGCGAAGAGCACGAACGGCTGGCGGAACGAGTCCGGGAGTTCCGTGTACGCCTTGTGCAGGCGGTCGCCCATGTGGTCGCGGATGTCGGCCGCGGCGCCGCGTGCCGGGTCCCAGTCCGGACCGGTCGGCCGGTCGAGCGGCCCGACCTCGTCGGTGGCGGGGTTCGGGAGCACGTCCGTCACCGGGCGCGTGCGCCGACGGCGTTCGGTGATCGACGCGGTCAGGAAGATGCGGCGGAGGATCGTCGCCAGCCACGCGCGCATCGACGTGCCCGTCCGGAAGCGGCTGCGGGCGGCGTAGGCGCGGAGCATCGTCTCCTGCACGAGATCGTCGGCGTCCGCGTCGCGTCGGACCAGGCGCCGCGCGAGACGCCGGAGGAACGACTCCTCGGACAGGATGCGGTCGGTCGTGCCGAGGCGGTCGGGCCCGTTCGTCGGAGGCTGGATCGTGTCGTCCATGATTCGTGGACGGCCGGACCCGCATGCGCGAGCCGGCGCGTCGTAGGTGGAGGGGCGCATCCCGCACGACGCGCCCCGCCGATCTTAGGCGTCGTCCCGAAACAACTGACACACTTCGTCATGCGGGTTGCGATCTCCGTCGCGGGAGAACCCCGCACGAACAGTACGCAACCCGCATGCCAGCAAGCTGCCGCGATGCAACGGCCGTCTGCTGCGTTGGGCTCGCGCCGCAACTCTCTCCGTTGAGTTGGCGCCGCTCGCCCGCCTTGCAGCCGGCTCGCTGCATCGCGGCGAAGTGTGCCACTTGTTTCGGGACGACGCCTTACCTCCGCGCCGCGCCTGCCGGCGTCACCGGAATCTCCGGAATCCGGAATCCCCCGGTGACGTTCGGGGGGTCTCGCGCGTCTCCCCTGCGGGAGGACGGAGCGGCGGAGGCCGACTCATGTCCGGAGAACGCAGTTGCCGGCGGCGCACCGCGCGCCGCGCAGGGATCGCGAGCCGCGCGGCGCTCGCGGCGTGCGTCGCGGCGGCAGCCGTCGCGTCGTCGG
>JAJVHW010000065.1 GCA_022072415.1 Planctomycetota bacterium | reverse complement strand
GTTCGACCTTCGCCTCCGGGAGGAGCGCACCGTGCGCGGGCACGCCGAGACGGGCGCCCGCACGCGCCGCGGTCTCCGCGCGGTCGCCGGAGAGGATCGCCACCTCAAGTCCCGCCGCGCGGAGCCGCGCGACCGCGTCGCGGGCAGACGGGCGGAGCGTCTGGCGAACCGCTCCGAGCGCGACGACCTCGCCCTCCTCCGCGTACGCGACCAGCGTCGCGCCGCGGCCGTCGAGCCGCGACCTCGCTCGGGCCGTGGACGCGCGCCATCGAAGTCCCTCGCGGTCCATCCACGCGGGGCTGCCCGCGCGGCCGGGCACGCCCGAGACCTCTCCCTCGACTCCGGCGCCGGGATGCTGGCGGACGCGGGTCGGCGCCGCGCAGCGTCCCCTCACCGCCGACGCGAGCGCGTGCCCCGAGTGCGCGACGAGGGACTCGAGCCGCTCGCACGCGGCGCGCTCGCCCGTCACGCGGCGGAGGCGCGGCGCGCGCGGGTCGGTGAGCGTGCCGGTCTTGTCGAGGAAGACGTGCGTCGCGGTTGCGGCGACTTCCAGCGCCGCGGGATCGCGCACCAGCACGCCGCGCTTCGCGAGCGCCGCGCGGATCGCGCGGTACGCGAGCGGCGTCGCGAGGCCGAGGGCGCAGGGGCATGCGACGACGAGCACCGCGAGCGCGGTGCGGACCGACTCGTCGATCCCGCCGCGGGGGACCGCGAGCCACGCACCGAGCGCCGCGGCGGCGACCGCCACGATCGCGAGCCATGTGGAGAGCGCGTCGGTCATCCGCAGCGTGCGCGTCGGCGGGAGCGGCGCGTCGAGGAGCGCCGTGATCCGCCCGAGAGTCCCCTCGTGCGCCGGGCGCACCACGCGGGCCGTGAGACCGCCCGGTCCGTTCACCGCGCCGGCGGGGACCTCGTCGCCCGGCGAGACCGGGCGCGCCGCCTCCTCGCCGGTCACGTGCGCCGCGACGACCTCGCTCTCGCCGGAGACGACGATCACGTCGGCCGGCGCCGACTCGCCGGGAGCGATCCGCACCTCGTCGCCGGCGCAGAGGCTCTCCGGCGACGCGTCCTCCTCGCCGCCGGGCGCGATGCGGTGCGCCTTCTCGGGCAGGCAGGCGGCCATCGCCTTCGCCGCGTCGCGTCCGTGCACGCGCGCGTGCGCCTCGAGCCGCCGGCCGAACGCGAAGAGCAGGAGGAGCATCGTGGCGGTCTCGAAGTAGACCTCGCCGGTGCCCGCGATCGAGTGCCACGCCGAGAGCGCCCAGGCGGCGGCCACCGCGATCATCACCAGCCCGTCGGTCCGCACGCGTCCCGCGCGGAGGTCCTGCCACGCGCCGCGCACGATCGGCGGGGCGAGGAGCAGCAGCACGGGGAGCGAGAAGAAGACGAGCGCGATGCGCCCCATCCCGCGGATGCCGCCGGCCGCCTCGTCGGCGCGCGCGGAGAAGAGCGAGTCGCCGTAGAGGACGAGCGTGAACTCCATCACGCCCATGCAGAGGAACGCGGAGACGAGGAGGCGCGCGTCGAGGAACCCGACCGCGCCGCGGCCTCCCGCGGCGGCGTGGGCGAGGCGGCAGCCCGCGCAGCAGAAGTCGGGCGCGGCCCCGCGGCGCGACCGCACGGGAAGTCCGCAGTGGGCGCACGAAGCTCCCGCGCACGGCGCGGGCGGCGCCGCGGGAGTCGTCACGTCAGCCGCCGAGTTCGCGTCCCGCCGCCGGGATCAGGAACGAGGCGACGTACCACGCGATGAAGACCAGGAACCCGATCCAGGCGATCTTCATGAAGCCCGGCATCCGCGCGTGCCCGTAGTCGAACTCCGCGCGGACGTCGTCGCCGTTCTCAGGCCCCCCAGGCGTCGCGGTCATACGCCTCCTCCTTCTCGATCAGGTCGTACTTCGGCTTCTCGATGTCGGCCAGGTGCCCGCGCATGAAGGCGTGGGCGAGGAGCATCAGGAACCCGCCGGCCACGAGGGCGTAGACGAGCAGGTGCGCCCCCGCGAACCCGATGCCCTCTTCCGCGAGGGCGTCGGTCAGGAACTCATAGATCTTGATGCAGAAGCCGACGCCCGCGATCGCGCATCCGGCGAGGAACACCGCGAGCGTGATCTTCCGGGCGAGCGAGGGCTTGTCGCGTTCGACGTGCGCGCTCATTCCGCGCCTCCTTCCTTCGGCGGCGCCTCCCAGGTGCCGAGCCACTGCAGGTACGCGAGGACCGCGACGCCGTCCGGCGTCGGGCCCTTCGCGCGGACGACCGACATCCGCGTCTTCTCCGACGAACGCTCGTCGGGGAGAGACGCCGCGATGCGGGCCATCTCGGCCTTCGCCTCGTCCTCGGACGCGTAGACGCCGGAGACCGCGCGCGCGGTCGCCGGGTCGAGGCGCTCGCGCGCCGCGACGGCCGGATCGACCCTGCGCGCGACCTGCCACCCGTCGGCGAAGTACCACTCGTACCGGGGCATCACGGACCCCGGCGACGTGGACTGCGGATCGAGCAGGTGCGCGGCGTGCCAGTCGTTGCTCCGGAGGCCGCCCTCGTGCGTCAGGTCGGGCCCGACACGGCGCGTGCCCCAGAGCACCGGGCGCTGCGCCACGTTGTTGTCGTCGCGCGACGACCGCACCTTGCCGAAGCGGATGTCCTCGTTGGCGACGGGGCGCACGTACTGGCTGTGGCAGTGCCAGCACGCCTCCGCGATGTAGATGTCGCGGCCGCGGCGGATCGCCTTCGCGTACGCCGCGCGCCATGCGTCCTCCGGGGCGCCGGCCTTCGCGGCGTCCGGCCCGCCCTCCAGTCCGGCGAACCCGCCGGGGAAGCGCACGGCCATGTCCTTGAAGTCGGGGGAGACGTCCTTCGCGATCTCGTCCCATCCCGCCTCCGGCTCGCGGCCGTCGGTGATGGCGTAGGGATACGCGCCGGAGAGCAGGAAGGCGACGGCGAAGCAGCCGATGCCGCCGACGCCGAGCACAGTGGTCAGACGGTCCATCATGCCGCACCTCCCGCGTCCACGAGGTCCCAGCGGTGGTCGTACGGCTTCGGCGTGCGGGCCGTCTTCCACAGGTTCCAGAAGAAGAGGATCTGCCCGGCGAGGATCATCCCGCCGGCGATCGTGCGCAGCAGCCAGAAGGGGTACATCGCGCGGACGATGTCCATCCAGGGCGAGAGCGCGTCGAGCATGTAGCCGTGGATCACGCCCGCGGCGAGCAGGTCCACGAACATCGTGAAGAGCCCGATCAGCGTGAGCCAGTACTGCCAGTGGTTCAGGCGGCGGGAGTACCACTCGTTCCCCGTCATGCGCGGCCAGAGCCACTGCGTCATGCCGATGATCCAGAACGAGAAGACGCCGAGCATCACGAGGTGCGCGTGCCCCGGCACCCAGTCGGTGAAGTGGATGACCTTCTGCACGCTGAGCGTGGTGTGCACCGCGCACTGGAGGCACGTGATGAAGTAGAGGATCATTCCCGTGTAGAACCAGCGGATGGTCAGGTTCGAGTGGATCGCGCGGCCGCGGCCCCACATCGTGCCGAAGAAGTTCACGATCACGGTGGTGACGACGATCTCGACCGCCATCGTGCTGATCACCGCGCCGTACTGGACGGACATCGGGATCGACGACAGCAGGTAGTGGTGCACGCCGTTCAGCGGATAGAAGAACGCGAGCGACCAGAAGCCGATCACCGAGAGCGCGTGGCTCCAGATGGGCTTCCGGAGGATGATCGGGACGAAGAAGTACATCATCCCCCAGCCCATGGGCGTGACGAACAGGCCCACCAGGTCGTGGATGTACAGGCCGGACGCGGCCGCGCCGGAGCTCCCGGGGAAGTTCCACTCGACCAGCGTGTTGCCCATCACGTAGGTGAGGATGAGCCACACGATCCCGGCGGAGATGTACCAGAGGGAGACGTACATCCGCTCCTTCATGGCCTTGACGATCGGCGTCATGAACTGGAGCGCCACGAGCACGGCGCCGACCTCGATGAGGAAGTCCACCGGGATGTAGTTCAGCTCGAACGTGCCGGGCTTGAAGCCCGTCGGCGTCTCGCCCCACTCGAGCGCCTGCGTCTTCCCGAGGAGCTGGCCGACCGAAGTGGCGACGGTCAGGAACTGCCACACCCAGAAGACGAGCAGCCCGAGCCCCGCCGAGAGGACCTTCCGGCCCGTGAGGCGCGGCACGACGTAGTAGAGGCAGCCGATGAAGCCGTTCACGAGGCAGCCGTAGGCGATCTCGTTCGTGTGGAGGAGGCGGATCCTCCCGAACGAGAACCACTCGATCCCCTCGGCGGGGTACGCGTGCAGGAACTGGAGGGACGCGAGGAAGCCCCACGTCATGGACGAGATCATCCAGAGGATCGATGCGATCAGGTGCAGCTTGACGAGGTTCTTCGCGACGAGCGGGACCGCGGACTCGGCCGCGCCGTCGTGCGCCGCGTCGCCCGCGGGGGATGCGGTGATGGAGCTCACTTCGAGCCTCCCTTCGCGCCGCCCTTGCCCGCGGCGCTGCGGAACGACATCGCGTAGTGGACGAGGTCCCAGGTGTCCTGGTCGGAGAGCGTGTAGGCCGGCATCGGCGTCCCGTCGATCCCCGTGCGGAGGCGGCGGAAGACGTCCTCCGGCGCGTCGCCGCCGCGGAGCGATCCGCGGGTGAAGTCGCGGGGGAGGATGTTCGCGTCGAGCGCGTCGCGGAGGTTGCCGGCGGCCGAGCCGTCGCCGCGGCCGCTCTCGCCGTGGCAGTTGTGGCACTTCTCCAGGTAGAGCGCCTTGCCCCGGGCGCGGGACGCCGCGTCGTCGGCCGGCTCGGGACCGACGGCCACCGGCCGCACGGACGCGCGGTCGGCCGCCGCCTCGGCGAGCCAGTCCTTCAGGTTGTCGCGGAGGATCGCCTCGCGGGACTCGCCGCCCCGCGCGAGCGCCTCGGCGGCGCGGGCCGCGCGTCCGAACTGCACGAGCGCGATGACGTACTCGGCGACGTCGCGCTTGTGGGGGTCGGGCAGCAGCCGGAACTCGGGCATCGACGAGCCGGGGAGGCCGCGCGTGATCGTGGCGATCAGGTCCTCAGCAAGCGGCAGGGAGCCCTGCGGCGTGCTGCGGAACTTGATGCGGCCGGCCTGGAAGTCCCGGGGGAGCGGGTCCAGGTGGCGGGCGGCGGGCCCCTGCCCGCGGCCGTCGTCTCCGTGGCAGCCGGCGCACCAGCGCTCGTAGACGACGCGGCCGCGGGTGGCGGACTCGCTCATGGGCCAGTCCGCAAGCGTGAGGACCGGCGTGGACGGCGGCGTCTGCTGCGCCTCCGCCGGACTGCGGCGGAGCGCGGCGAGTGCCGCGACGGCAAGCGGGATGGCGGCGATCGCGAGACCCCGCCGGGAGATGGGGAATGCCATCCCCGCATGCAATCACACGCCCCGACCGGAACTGCGTGACCGGCATCACAGGGAACCGCCCGAGTCCGCGGCGGAGGTGATGGGTGTTACGACTTGTCGTCCTGCTCGTCCTCGCCGTCGTCGTCGTCGTCACCGTCGTCATCGTCCCCGTCGTCGCGTCCCGCGCCCACGGCCGGGATCACGCCCTCGGCCGCGATCTCACCTGTCGGCGCGCGGAGTTCGAGGCGCAGGCCCGACAGGTCCGCGACCGACGCCACGCCGAAGGGGAGCACGTCGCCGTCCTCGGTCTCGACTTCGTACTCGAGCTCGAGTCCGTCGTCGTCATCCCCGTCGTCGCCCCCGTCGTCGTCATCGTCTCCATCGTCGTCCCCATCGTCGTCGCCGTCCTCGTCATCGTCCGAATCGTCGTCCCCGCCGCGCTTCGCGGTCGGGAGCGGCTCTCCCATCGACGCGATGAACGTCATCTCGCCGGTGACCGGGTCGGCGATCCAGATCTCGAGCACGGTCCCGGCCGGGGCGTCCTCCACGGACACCTCGAACGACTCGTCCCCGGGGCGCTTGATGCGCACCTTGATGCGCGCCTCGATGCCCTCGAGCCCGAGCAGCGCGGCGCCGCTCCCGGCGGCCAGGCCGGACCGGAGGCCCTTCCGCTGGAGCCCTCGCGGCGCCGCCGCGGTCGGGATGTCCGGCAGGGTCGCGGCGTACGCGATCTCGCCCGCGGCGGTCCGGACCTCGATCTTCCGGCCGGACAGCGCCGACAGCTCGGCGACCCCGAACGGGAGCGCGTCACCCTTCTTCGAGCGGAGCCGCCACTGGTACTCGCCGGCGAGTTCCTCCTCCATGGCGCCGACCTCGGTCATCGCGCCCTGCGCGTCGGCGATCCGGATGCGCAGGTCGAGGCCCGCCGGGGCGCCCTCGACGCTGACCCGGAGCTCCTGGCGCGAAGCGTCGCGGCTCTCGATCCGGATCCGCGCCTCGGCCGCGGAGAACGGCGAGGTCGGAGCCTCGACGAGTTCGATCCGGTCGCGGAAGCGGTCGCCGCCCCGCCCGCGTCCGCGGCGGGCCTCGGCGTCCGGGGTGGCGAGCAGCATCGCGCAGGCGGCGACGAGCGAGAAGACCAGCGGCTTCGAGATTCGCATGGGTGGTTCCTTCGTTTGTCTCCCGGCAGGTCATCCGCCGGACGCGCGAAAGGGCCTCGAGACCGCCGTGTGATACGGGGACGCCCTTCGATTCTTCACTTTCGCGCCGGACGTGAAGGATCGACGGGCGTCCCCGCGGCGTCGAGCGCGGCAAGGCACGCCGCCAGCTCGGCCGGGGTCACGTCGCCGAGGTGGCCGATCCGGAACGTGGCTCCGGCGAGCGCGCCGTGGCCGTCGGCGATCCGGAAGCCGCGCGCTTCGACGGCGTCGAGGAGCGCCGGTACGCCGATCCCGCGCGTGTTCTCCACCACGGTGACCCCCGGCGTGCGCCCGGCCGTGCCGCCGAGCACGGCGAACCGCTCCGCGGCCCACGCGACGGCCGTCGCCGACATCTCCCGGTGCCGCGCCGCCCGCGCGGCGATCCCCTCGGCCGTCATCCGTGCCATCTGCACGTCGAGGGCGTGCCAGAGCGACGTGGCGGGCGTCTGCGGCGTCTCGCCGCGGCGGTGCCAGTCGAGGAGCGCCGCGAGCCGGAGCGTCGAGACGGCCGCCCGGCTCTCCCGCGCCCGCGCCTCGCCGCCGGGGGACACCGCCACGACCGCCATGCCCGGCGGGCATGCGAGCCCCTTCCCGGTCGAGCCGACGACGACCGTCTCCGCCGGGAACGCGGCCCACGGAAGCTCCACCGCGCCGAGCGACGACACGGCGTCCACGAGCAGGGCCGTGCCCGCCCGCCGCGCGACGGCCGCGCCGACCGCCGCCGCGTCGGAGAGCGCGCCGGTGGACGTCTCCGAGTGGACGAACGTCACCGCGTCGAACGAACCGGCGGAGAGCGCCCGCTCGACGGCGTCCGGATCGACGACGTCGCCGTGGGGGAATCCCAGCGACTCGACCTCGAACCCGAGTTCCGCGGCGACGCGCGCCCACCGCTCCCCGAAGCTGCCGTTCGCGAGGCAGAGGACCCTCCGCCGCGCGAGCGCCGCGAGCGACGCCTCGAACCCGCCCGTGGCCGAGGCGAGCACCGGCACCACGGGCCACGGGGACCCGACGGCCCGCGGCAGCGCCGCCCCGACCCGGCGGACGACCGCGCGGAAGGCCTCCGAGCGGTGCGGGAGCGGCGGGGTCGCCATCGCGGCGAGCACCTCGGGACGCACGTGGACGGGCCCGGGCGTGAAGGCGATCACGTCGCGGGGGCGGGCGTCCGGCATGGGGCGGAGGCTACCGCGCGGGCTACGATGCGGGTCGATGTCCCGCGAGCGTCCCCTCCTCTACAACACGAACGGCCTCGCGCACCACCGCCTGGCCGACGCCATCGATCTCGTCGCCGACCACGGCTTCGACGGGATCGCGCTCACCCCCGACGTCGCCCATCTGGACCCGTTCCGCGCCGCGGCGTCCGAGGTCGCGGCGGTGGCGGCGCACCTCGCGCGCCGGGGGCTCTCGTGTTCGATCCAGACGGGCGCCCGCTACGTGCTCGACCCGCGGCGGAAGCACCACCCGAACCTGATGGACCCCGACCCGGCGGCCCGCGCCGCGCGTCGGGACTTCTACCGCCGCTGCGCGGCGACCGGGCGCGACCTCGGGGCGACCGTGCTGTCCTTCTGGAGCGGCGCGGCGCCCGCGGACCTCGGCCGGGAGGCGGGCCTCGCGCGCCTCGCCGCCGAGTGCGAGGGCACGGCCGCCGACTGCGCCGCCGCCGGGCTCCGCGCCGCGCTCGAGCCCGAGCCCGGGATGTTCGTCGCGACCGTGGCGGAATTCGACGCGCTGAGGTCGCGCGTGCGGCACCCCGGATTCGGGCTCGCACTGGACCTCGGGCACGTCCACTGCCAGCGCGAGGGGAGCCCCGCCGCGATCCTCCGGGAACATCGTGACCACCTCCTCGACGTGCAGGTCGAGGACATGCGCGAGGGGGTTCACGAACACCTCCCGTTCGGGGAGGGCACCCTGGATCTCTCCGGCGTGCCGGCGGTCCTCGCCGAGATCGGCTTCCGGGGCCCCGTTTCCGTGGAACTCAGCCGCGATTCCCACCGCGCGCACGCCGTCCTGCCCGCGGCGGGGACTCACCTCCGGCGCCTCGGGTTCTGATTTCGTCACGCCCGGAACCCCCCGTCCGGACCCCGGCCGCGGCCGGAATCCGGGGGGAAAATCGAGCCTGCCCGAGCCTGAGAGGCCCCCCGGCCCCGGGATTCCCCCTTGTTCCGGGCCTCCGCTGCCGATAAGAATCCGCCAGAGAGCCATGACGATCCAGATCAACACCCCTACGGGGACGATCAGCACCGGTCCGGACGCGGAGTACTACATCCTCTGCCCGCAGCGCGCCACCGAGGTGCCCGGCCTGATCACGCACCTGATCTCGCGCGACATCTGCGCGAAGCGCCAGGCCGAGAACTACCACAAGTGCGGCACCTGCATCCGGAGCCTCGTCTGGAAGCAGCGGAACGGCCTCGCGCCGGCGGCGGCTGCGCCGTCCTCGAACGGCGCCTGAACCCGGATCATTCACGAGGCTTCGCGCCTGGCCGAGCCCGCGGGCGCGCTGCTGCGTCGGAGCCCTTGACCGACTTGCCGAAGTCGCTCTGCGGTCTCCTCCTTGCATCGCATCCCGCGGATCTCGGCCAGGACAGTCCGTCGCCGGGCGACCGTCGGCGGAATCGACGTACGGTGCAGGCAGTCCGCGAGTTGAATGCCGTTCTCGCGCGAACCCTCGTGAATGATCCGGGTGAACGCCTACGCGGTGAGCGCCGCGCGGATCTCGGCGTCGGTCAGCACCTTGTTCGCCTGCTTCGCGGCCCGGAACACGCGGTCCACGCGGTCGTCCGTGGCCTCGAAGCCGTGGCGCTGGAGCCAGAAGACGCAGTTGCTCTTCCCGCTCATCGGGCCCACGGTGATGACCTGCTCCAGCCCGAACTCGTCGGCGGGGACGCCCGAGTAGACGCGGTTCGCGAGCCACGTGTCGCCGCGGGCGAGGGCCTTGATCACCGCCGCGGCGTGGACGCCGGTCGCCGTCTCGAAGGCGTCGGACCCGACGACGGGGTAGTTCTTCGGGATCGGGACCTCGGTGTAGGTCGAGACCGCGCGGACGTACTCCATGAGGCCGCGGAGGTCGTTGTCGATGTAGCCGAGGAGCTTCATGTTCACGAGGAGCGTGTCCATGGGGCAGTTCCCCGCCCGCTCGCCGATCCCGATGCCCGCGCCGTGGAGGCGGTCGCAGCCGGCCTCGTAGGCGGTGATCGCGTTGATCACGTCGAGCCCGCGGTCGCGGTGCCCGTGCCAGTCGAGCTGGACCGACGGGTTCGTCTTCCGGATGAGGTCCTTCACGAAGGACACGAGCTTCCGCACGCCGTTCGGCGTGGAGTGGCCGACCGTGTCGCAGACCACGACGCGGGACGCGCCGTGCTCGATCGCCGCGCGGTAGAGCTGGTCCACGATGTCGGGGTGGGTCCGCGTCGTGTCCTCGGTCACGTACATCACGCGGAGCCCCTCCTTCTTCGCGAAGGTGACCGCGTCGATCGTGAGCTTGAGGAGCTTCCGGATGTCCCACTCCTCGACGAGGAGCCGGATCTGCGACGACCCGAGGAACACCGCGGACTCGAGCGAGAGCCCGGTGCGCTGCTGGATCTCGGCCACGGGGCGGATGTCGGCCTCGAGCGTGCGCGCCGCGCAGTTCGGGTCGATCGCCATCTTCGTGGACACGATCTCGCGCGCGAGCGCCTCGACGTGCGCCACCGCGTGCGCGCCGGCCCCGGGGAGGCCGAGGTTCACCGAGTCGATCCCGAGCGCGTGGATGCGGTGGAGGATCTCGATCTTCTGGGCGATGGTCGGGTTCCGGACGGAGGGGGACTGGAGGCCGTCGCGGAGGGACTCGTCGTCGAACGCCGCCTTGTGCGTCGGCTTCGGCGGCGCGTCCACCGTGTTCCAGTCGTAGATGAGGTCCTCGCGGCGCGGCTCGGTCGGCATGGGGCGTCTCCGGTGTCTGAGGAATCGGGGATCGTAGCGGGGGACGCCCCTCCCGGACCAACTTGCGCAATGCGGAAGTTCGCGGATCGGCGGCGTCTCCGCTGCATCATCGTCCCCATGCGCGTCCTCAAGTTCGGCGGCACGTCGGTCGGCGATGCGGAGCGGATCCGCGGCGTCGTCGCGATCGTCCGCGGCCGCGCGGCGGCCGACGGGCGGGTGGCGGTCGTCGTGTCGGCGCAGTCCGGAGTCACGAACCAGCTCATCGAGCTCGCCCACCATGCGGCGGCCGGACACGCCGACCCCGCGCCGCTCCGGGCGCGGCTCGAAGGGCTCATCGCCGACCTCTCGCTCGAACCCGGGCTCATCGACGACGAGCTCGACGAGCTCGAGACGCTCCTCCGCGGCATCTCGCTGGTCGGCGACCTCACGCTCCGCAGCCTCGACCGCATGATGAGCTTCGGCGAGCGCTGCTCGGCGCGGATCTCTGCCGCGGCGATGGTCGCCGCAGGGCTTCCCGCCCGCGCGTACATGGCGTACGACGTGGGCCTCGTCACCGACGCCACCTACGGCTCCGCGCACGTGCAGCCCGAGAGCTACGAGCGGATCGAGGCGGCGCTCGACGCGGCGTTCGACGACGGGCTCCTGCCGGTGGTGACCGGATTCGTCGCGAAGGACGGCGACGGCTACATCACGACGCTCGGCCGCGGCGGGTCGGACTACTCGGCGGCGATCTTCGGTGCGGCGCTCGGCGCGGCGGAGATCGAGATCTGGACCGACGTGGACGGCGTGATGTCGGCCGATCCGCGGATCGTCGCCGGCGCGCGGAGCCTCGATCGCATGAGCTTCGAGGAGGCGGCGGAGCTCGCGTACTACGGCGCCAAGGTGATCCACCCGGCCACGATCCAGCCGGCGGTGTGGAAGGACATCCCGATCCGCGTGCTGAACACCATGCGGCCGGAGCATCCCGGGACGCTCATCCTGCGCGCGTCCGCGTCGGAGCCGGGCGTGCGGTCGATCGCGAGCAAGGGCGGCATCACCGCCGTGCACGTCACGTCGCACCGGATGCTCCTCCAGGTCGGGTTCATGCGGCGCATGTTCGAGGTGTTCGAGCGCCACCAGATCGTGATCGACATGATCTCGACGTCCGAGGTGTCGGTCACGGTGACCACCGACAACCCGAAGAACCTCCCCGCCGCCGACGCGGAGCTCCGCGAGTTCAGCGAAGTGCGCGTGGACGGCGACAAGGCGATCCTCTGCCTCGTGGGCGAGGGGCTCCGCGACGTGCCGGACGTCCTGACCCGCGTCTTCGCCGTGCTGCAGCGCGAGTCCGTGCCGGTGCGGATGGTGTCGGTCGGCGCGAGCCGGATCAACGTGTCGCTGCTCGTGGACCGCGGAGACGAGAAGCGGGCCGTGAAGGCGCTCCACGCGGAGTTCTTCGGGGTCTGACCTGTCCCCGCGCGGGGACATCGCCGCCGCCCCGCCCGCGAGCCTGAGCCGAGCCTGACGGTGCGCCGGGGCGGCCCGGCACATCGCTCGCATCCCTCCCTCTGCGGGACCTGCCGCGGGCCTCCCCTTCGGGGGCGGGCCCTCGATCCCCCCGCAGATCGGGTACTCTCATGCGCACCATGCACCGCCACCTCGGAGCCCTGCTCGCGCCCGCCGCGCTCGTCGCGGCCGCGGCGGCGGCGTTCGCCGGGGTCCTCGCCGTGGGCGACGAGGCGCCCGACCTCGCGCTCGCCATGGCCGACGGCACGGAGCAGAAGCTCTCCGCGCACGAGGGGAAGACCGTCGTCCTCTTCTTCTACGGCACGTGGCAGAAGCGGGCGGCCGAGGAGGCCGCCGCGGTGGGCGCGCTCCGGAAGGGGCGCGAGAAGCAGGCGCTCGTCCTGATCGGCGTCGCGCGCGACGCGACCGCGGCCGACGCGAAGAAGTTCGCCGAGGACGCGAAGCTCTCCTTCCCGCAGGCCGCCGACCCGAAGGGCGACCTCTACAAGCGGTTCGCGGAGAAGGGCCTCCCGTACGTCGTCGTCCTCGACGGGAAGCGCAAGGTGAAGCACTCCGCCGCGGGCGCCGACACGGCCGCGGTCGGGAAGGTGCTGACGAACCTCCTCGGGAAGCCGGAAGGCGACGCCCCGTCCTCCGACGGCAAGAGCGGCGACGGCAAGGGCGACCGCAAGGGCAGGGACGACGATCCGGGCGGCGGCCGCAAGCGGGACGCGAAGTAGCCGCCGCGTCCCCGCGCGGCGACACTCGCCGCCGTGCCCGAACCCGAAGAGCCCGAACGCGATCCGCGCGGACGCCCGGAGACGGTCCGTCTGAAGTTCCGCGTCGCGTCGTTCCTCGGCGCCTGGCTGCTCCGCGCGATGCGCGCCTCGTGGCGCCACGACGGCCCGCCCGACGGCTCGCTCGCGGCGGCGCGGGCCGCGCGCATCGCGGCGGGGCGCCCTTCGCCGGGCGTCATCTACGTGCTCTGGCACTCGCGGATCCTCCTCGGCGTCTCCACGCAGGCGGACCAGGACATCCACGCCCTCATCTCGCTCCACGGAGACGGCGAGTACATCGCCCGCACGATCGAGCGGATCGGGCTCCATTCGGTCCGCGGCTCCAGCAGCCGGGGCGGCGCGCGCGCGCTCCGCGGGATCATCGAGACGCTGGAGAGCGGACGGGACGTGGCGATCACGCCCGACGGCCCGCGCGGTCCTCGCCTCGTGGCGCAGGCGGGATGCATCGAGGCCGCCGCGATCACGGGAGCGCCGATCGTCCCCCTCGCCTTCGAGTGCCGCAGCGCGAAGCGGCTCCGCTCATGGGACCGCTTCATCGTGCCCTGGTTCTTCACGAAGGTGGCGTTCCGGATCGGCGAGGAGCTTCGCGTCCCCCGCGAACTCGACGACGCCTCCCGCGCCGCGTGGTGCCGCCGCGTGGAGGCGGCGCTGGACCGCACGCACGCCGACGCGTGCGCCGCGATCGGCGTGGCTCCGGAGGAGCGCGAGCCCGTCGCGCCGCCGGCATCCGCAAGGTAGGCTGGCGCAGGTGACCGATCTCCGTGCGCTGCCCGACGACGTGACCGTGGACGTCCCGCCGGAAGCGACGTTCCTCGACGCGCTCGTCGCGGCCGGGGTGCCGATCGCCCGCGCGTGCGGCGGGAAGGCGCGATGCTCGACGTGCCGCGTGCGCGTGGAGTCCGGGACGGACCTCTGCGCGCCCCGGAACGCCGCCGAGTCCGCGATGGCGGCGCGATTGTCGCTCGACGACGCGACGCGCCTCGCGTGCCAGACCACGGCCCGCGGCGGCGGCGTCACCGTGCGGCGCCTCGTGCTCGACGAACTCGACGTGCGGCTCGCGTCCGCCGCCGCCGGCGCGGGCGGCGCGGTCGGACGCGAGGAGGAGATGGCGATCCTCTTCTCCGACATCGCGGGGTTCACGTCGATCTCCGAGGCGCTGCCCGCGTACGACGTGGTCCACGTGCTCGAACGATGGTTCGCCGCGGCCGGAGACGTCGCGGCCGCGCACGGGGGCCGCATCGACAACTACATGGGCGACGGGTTCATGGCCGTCTTCCCCGACGCGCCGCAGGCCGTGCGCGCCGCGCTCGCGCTCGCCGACGCCGCGGCGCAGATCTCGCGCTACACGACCGCGGCCTACGGGCGCTCGTTCACGGCCCGCACCGGCATCCACTTCGGGTCCGCCGTCGTCGGCACCCTCGGCGCCGCGCACAACCGCCGGGAGACCGTGATCGGCGACGCCGTCAACGTCGCCTCGCGCATCGAGTCCGCGAACAAGGACGCCGACACCCGTCTCCTCGTGTCCGCCGACGCCGACGCCCGCCTCCCCGCCTCGTTCCTCCGCGGCCGCACCGCAACCGTCGCGCTGAAAGGCAAGACCGCCCCGTGCCGGGTCGTGGAGATCGTGGGGGAGCGTGCGGGCTGAACGTCGGCCCTCGCTCGCGTCGAACCCGCGCCGCGCGGACGGTGCGCTTGAGGGTAGGACGGGGGAGCGTACCATCGTCCCTCGTGACGCCACAGACTGCGCGGCGAGTCGCGCTGGCGGCGATACTCGCCGTCACGGCGTGCAGTCGCGATCCATCGGATGACTCGGGCGCGCGAGTCGCGCCGCGTCGCGATGCGGATCAGGGGCGCCCCGAGTCGCTTCCGCATCGAGCCGAGGGAGGGCAGAAGCGGCGCGCACAAGAGAACCGGAACGACGACGTCGACTCCCGTACGCCGGAGGATGCCTCCAATCCACCGCGGACACCGAGCGTCAAGCATGACGCCGACGTTGCCGAGCTCGCTCTCCGCTACCGCGAGGGCAACGCTGGGTCGCAGGCAGTCGTGAGCCTGCTGGTGAGGCGGGCGCAGCGTAGCGGCAGCACCTCGCTGAGATCGGCGTTGGAGTCGATGCTGCTCGATCATGGCCCTGAGGCGGCGCTGCCTCGACCGGCCGGCGTACACTTTCTGCTGTCGGCAGCCGCCCACAGTGCAGGTGATCTGGAAGCGGCTCGCGAGCACCTGACGCAGTGGGCTCGCCAGCTCGCCCCTCCAGAATCATCCTTCCAGCAGGACCCCAGGGCAGACTCGTCTGACTGGACGATGGCGGCGGAACTGGCTCCAATCGGCTGGGTCACACGCGCGCGGACGTCCGGTCTGCACGATCCAACGCCCCAACCGGTTCAGGAACTCTGGCAGGTGCTGACGATGCGGTGCCGCGTTCTACGCACAGGCGATTTCGCCGAGTGGCTGGATACGGAGGCCCGCGGGACGGGGGTTCCGGAGTTCCGCGCAGCCAGCGTCCTCGGTGCGGCCTGCGTCGCCTACACGAACCTCGCCACATGGCCGGATTTGCGCCGATTGCGAGGCTGGGAGTCCGGCCGCGAACTGGCGCCCTCCGATCGAGTCGCCGATGTGGAGTCCTACGGGGAGGCAATCCGAGGCACGATGCCGACCGCGAACTTCGAAGGATGGAACACGGTGTTCGGGCGGTGGTACCTGAGTCGCTTTCTGGTCGACCGCGATTGGGGCGACGACGCCGCGGCGGTCGCGGACCTGGTCGAGAAGGGCCGCACGATGCTCCGCGCGCCGGTGTCGAAGTGATCGCAGCCGCAGCGGGCACGCCGATGCGCCTTCGGATCCTGTGCGCTCGAGCCGACTCGGAGGCGGCGTCCGAACTCGCCGCCAAGGGCTTCGGCAAGGTGATGATGGGCTCGAACCAGGGCTTCTCGTTCTTCAAGGGCCCCTACGACCTGACCGACGACGATCGCCGGGACCTTTACGCGGAGACCGAGGAGATGCTCGACCAGGGCGGGCTCGACGACATCCGCGCGGGGCGCCGGAAGCCGTACAGCCCGTTCCTCGAGTCGCTCGAACTCCTCCGCAAGGATCGCGACCGCAAGGGGCCGCAGACGAAGATCTCGTGCGGCGTCGGCCGGAACGACCAGGGGATCGACGTGGACGGCGGCGTCTATCCGTGCCACCGCTACGTAGGGATGTCGGCCTACAAGATCGGCGACATCTGGAGCGGCGTGGACCGCGCGTCGGTCGCCGCCTACTACGAGCGCGTCTTCGCCGTCTACAAGCACTGCTCAGGCTGCTGGGCCACCCGCTGGTGCGGCGGCGGGTGTCCGCAGTATCTCTCCGACCCGACCGGCAAGGTGTACGGCCCGGACGCGCCGATGTGCGATTCGGTGAGGCGGGCGCTGGAGAGGAACCTGGGGCTCGCGGAGATGACCGACAAGTCGCCTCAACCGCCCGCACGCGGCCCGAGCACTCCGGTGGAGAACGATGGCCAGGCAGTCCCAGGAACCTAGGAGGCAGTGAAGTGTCGAACGAGTCCGGAACGCCAGCCCCGGTGACGCGACGCATCGCCATTCGACGGATCGCGTCGATCGCCCTGGGCTCACTTTCGCTCTCCGCGGCGGCGTCGATTGCAGGAATTGCATCCGCCCGCGCAGACAGTGCCGGATGCGGACAGAGCGAGCCGAGCGGCGCCCGCGCCGAGGACGCTACATGTGGCACGGTCCATGGACAGAGTACGGTAGAAGCCGACACCCGATGCACTGCGGTGGGAGGCGAAGGGTATGGCGTCTACGCAGACGAGGCATGCTGTACTGCCGTGCCTGCCGGCGGGTCGAAAGGAGATCGGGCCTGCGGTGCGAGTGTCGGAGATCCATCGATCCTGCATGAGGACATGAACTGCGGAGTCAGCGCGATCGGTGGTGGCGGAACGCTGGACAAGGACACGGACTGTGGCTCCGGCATGGGTGCGCAGATCGTGTCCAAGGACGATGCGTGTGGCAGTCACAACGTCGCCGGGCAACCTTCTGGCTATCCAGAGCCGGACGAGCGATGTGCGCAGTCGGCGCCCGACAGCGGTCGCTACAGCGACGAGAGCTGCGGGAAGCCGCTGGTCGGCAGTTCGCCCTCTGCATTCCAAGGGGACAACGACTGCGCATACACCGTGACGCACGGAGACGGACTGGCAGGCGACCAGGACTGCGGCCTCGGGTCGCTGTCCACCGGGACGCACTCCGATGCAGCATGCACGCTTCCAAGCTCCGGCGACGATGACTGTGGCGATCCGTACACCGGGGGCACATACACCGACGGGTCGGAGCCGGGGTAGCGGGTGCGCGTGCGATCGACGCTCCGGCGCTTCACGCGGGCCCGTCTTTCACTCGTCGCGGCGTCCGCTCTTGCTTGGTTGACGGCTGCTGCGGGTGCGGCTTCCTGCGATGGGTCCAGCGCTTCCGACCCGGTACGACGAACACCGGCACCCGCAAACTCTCGAACGGAGAGAGGCGGGGATCCAACCCCTCGGGCAGCGCGATCAGGACAGAGTCTTCCGCCATCGCCTGTCTCCGCGGCTCCTCGTGATCCGGAGGCCGCCAGCGGCGACCGGCCTCCCGATCGTGCCAACGGCGCGGGGCCGGTGTGGCCACGAACGACCACGGAGAATGCCGAGCTCGCCAGCATTCTCGCAACTGCGACGACAGGGGCCCCGGACTCAAGTCAGGTCGGGGACTGCATGGTGCACTCGCTTGCGGCCGGTGGGCTCGCCGAGTTCGAATCGGTGCTCACGGCGCTGCAAGCGCCCGCATCGGCCGGCGTCGCTCGGCCTGCACCGGCATCCATCCAACTCCTGCTCGCAGCGGTCGCTCTCTGCGCCGGAGATGCGACGGGCGCGAGGGACCGGCTGATCGAGTTCGGCACTGACGTCGTAGCGGTGGAGGGCGCGTTCCTCAAGGCGGCCAAGGAGAGCTGGCTCGCCTGGCCGCAGGGGCGCCAACTGGCCCCGGTGGGGTGGCTGACAGGTGATGGGACGTCGGGACGGAAGGATGGCACCCCGAAGGGTGCGACGTCTGTCTGGCTGAAGCTGAGGACAGCGCATCCTGAGTGGCGCCCCGCCGACTTCGAGGAGTGGCTCGAATCCGAAGCGAAGGATGGACCCACGCCCCGATCCCGCGCTTCCGCCGCGCTGGCGGCAGCTCTGGTTCTGTACGCAGACCTCGCCCTGGGAAGCAGCGCAGCGGACCGCAGGCGGTGGGCGGCCGATCCAGCCGACATGCCGCAGGATGCCGGCGCGCATGTTCGCGAACTCCTCACGGAGTTCAGGACTCTCCGAGAGCAAGGCTGCATTCACGGGCACTGGAATGACGCTCAGGGGCGGTGGTTCCTGAAGCGCTTCCTGGTTGACCGCGATTGGGGCGACGACGCTGCGGCGGTCGCGGACCTGGTCGAGAAAGGCCGCACGCTGCTCCGCGCGCCGGAGTCGAAGTGATCGCAGCCGCAGCGGGCAATGAGATGCGCGCTCGGGTCCTCTGCGTCCGAGCCGATGCGGACGCGGCGACGGAGCTCGCCGCATCGATCGGCGCGGATGTCGCGGTCGTCGAACCCGGGGACGCGCTGCTTCGCCACGCACGAGCGGCCGACGGCTCCGCCTGCCTGGTGATCCTCGTCTCGCCGCAACTCGTCGCGGACGTCTGGCCGCGTCGGACGTTCGAACTCATCGGCCGCAGCCTCGGCAATCGGGCCAGTGCGCTGGCGCGGGAGGTCGAGGACTCATGGCTGAGGCGGCATGCGCCGTCGCTGACGCTCGTCGCGTCGAGCGCGGAACTCGTGACGTGGATCGACCGGCTGAGGCGCGCGCCGGAAGTGAACCCGGGGATTGCGGAGCCGCCCGGATCGCAACCACGCACGGCGTCGATCGGCATCCCTGCATCCTCTGAGCGAGACGGACAGGCAGTTCCTTGAGTTCAGGAGAACCCGCCATGGAGTCGCAACGCCGATCCGGAGATATTGAGCCAGCAAGCGGCGAACGCGTGACGCGTCGAACGGCGGTTCTCCGAGTTGCGAAGCTCGGGCTGGGTTCGCTCGCTCTTTCCCTCGTTGCGACAGGCCGCCTGGCAGAGGTGGCGCGCGCGGATGAGCCCGGATGCGGTCAAACGTGGGCGGAGACGGGCGAGCGAGTCCCGGACGCGACCTGCGGGAACCCGGTCGGCACGGCGGCCGTCGAGGCTGACCTGCGATGCAGGGCGGTCGGCGGGGAGGGACACGGCGTGTACGAGGACGCCGCATGCAACAAGTCAGCCACCGCAACCTCAGGCGTGGCAGCGGATCTCAACTGCGGACAGACGACCGGAGACCCGGCCGCTCTGGATGCAGACGATGCCTGCGGGAAGGCCGCGATCGCGTCCAGCGGAGCTCTGGATCCGGACAACGACTGCGGCGCCGGCACCCCGCCATCCCAGGATTCATCCTGCGGGAAGCACGGAGTCGTGGGACAGCCGTCCGGGTACCCCGACCCGGATCAGCGCTGCGCAGTCGCCGCCCCCGGAGGCGGCCGATTCGTGGATGCCGCATGCGGGACGACGATCGGGTCACCTCCGATGGTCTGGGCGCAGGGCGACAATGACTGTGCCGTCGCTGGAACTCAGGGCGGCTTGCTCGGAACCATCGGAGACAACGACTGCGGGGCCAACTCCCTGGTCGGAATCACGCACTCCGACAGCGCGTGCATGCTGCCTCAATCCGGAGACTCCGACTGCGGCATGCCCTGGTCCGGGCCCGGCGGCGTGCATCCGGATGGATCGGACCCGGAATGAACGGCCGCGGCGCAGCGAACTCGGCGCCCCGCGCCAACGGAGCGTCCGTGAGGCCCCGCGCGCGGAGCCGTCCCGTCTTCCGCGTACGGTCGACGCACGTGCGTGACCGACTCGCGAACTGGAGCGGATCGACGATGGGCGGCGTGCGCGCTGTCGCCGCTGCGTCGATCGTGATGCTTTCGCCTCTTGCGTGCAGAGACCCCGGCGAGAGCGCCGAGACACGGATTCCCTCGGGCGGAGGAGCCGTGAGCTCCGCGCGGCCCGGGACGTCACCACGCCCGAAGCGGGCGGAGGCCGCCGACACCCCGTCCACTCGTCCGGAATCCGGCGGAGATGCCAAGCCGACTTCGGATTCGCCTGCATCTCCAGAGAGCACTCCGCCGCTCGGGGGTGGCACCGACGCGGACTCGCTTCCGGAGGCGGCGAAGCAACTCGGGTGGCTCCTCCCGCGTGTCGACCAAGGCGCCTGCGGGTCCGCCGAGATCGAACAGGTTCTGGTGCAGGCGCTGAAGCGCGGCGGTGTCGGCGCACTGGGAAACACCCTGGAGCTGACACGCCGGGATCGCGGGGCCGGAACGCTTCGCCCGAGTTCCGCAGCCGTCGACCTGATGCTTGCGGTGTGCGCGTTCAGCGCCGGCGACGAGGAGGAGGCCGGCCGTCGCGTCGGTTCCTGGGCGCGCGGCATGTCCGCCGTGCCCGCGGCGTTCTGCCGCAAGAGTTCGCGGTCGGTCGAGGAGTGGCCGCTGGGCCGGGACCTGTCGCCCGTCGGATGGACATCCGTCGGTGGGACTCCGCGCGTGCCGGACTGCAGCCCGTCCGCCGCTGCTTCGCTGTGGGGGAGTCTGCGGGACGCGCACGGCGGCTGGCGCGTGTCGGCATTCGCCGAGTGGCTCGAAGTCCGGGCGCGAACCTCGCCCGAGCCGACGAGTCGCGCTGAGGCGGTCATGGCCGTCGCGGCGCTCGGCTATGCGGACCTCGTCGACTGGGAGTCGCACACACGCCTGAAGCTGATGCACGCAGGTCGCGAGGAGGCGAGTCCGAGCCAGGCGGAGGAGATTCGTGAGATCCGAGCCTTGGGCCTCGAGTCGATGGGACAGCCGGGTGTCGTGAGCGGCTGGCCAGAGTGGCACGGCCGCTGGTTCCTCCGGCGGTTCCTCGTGGACCGCGACTGGGGCGATGACGCCGCAGCCGTCGCGAACCTGGTCGAGAAAGGCCGCACGCTGCTCCGCGCGCCGGAGTCGAAGTGATCGCAGCCGCAGCGGACACCGAGATGCGCGCTCGGGTCCTCTGCGTCCGAGCCGATGCGGACGCGGCGACGGAGCTCGCCGCGTCGATCGGCGCGGATGTCGCGGTCGTCGAACCCGGGGACGCGCTGCTTCGCTACGCACGAGCGGCCGACGGCTCCGCCTGCCTGGTGATCCTCGTCTCGCCGCAACTCGTCGCGGACGTCTGGCCGCGTCGGACGTTCGAACTCATCGGCCGCAGCCTCGGCAATCGGGCCAGTGCGCTGGCGCGGGGGGTCGAGGACGCATGGCTGAGGCGGCATGCGCCGTCGCTGACGGTCGCTGCGTCGAGCGCGGAACTCGTGACGTGGATCGCCCGGCTGCGGGCTGCTGCGGCGAGCCTGTGACTGCGCCGCTCGCGGATACGTCGCGAGGCGCGTCGACCGCCGCGGCGGCGATTCCCTCCCGCGCGGCGGCAGGGTGCGGCAGGATGCTGCCTCGCGCGATGCGTCCGGGCAGCGTGGCCCGGGGCGATGCGCGAGGCCGAACCCCACGGAGGCGACACATGGCAACCGCGAAGACTGCACTTCTCGCCGCGGGCCGCGCCTCCGCCTGCGCCTGACCGAAGCCGCGCTCCGCGCGACTACCGGGCCGGCCTGAGGCCCACCCCGCCGCGTTCCGACGCCACCGCGCCGCGCGTCCCAGACCGGACCGCGCCTGCGCGCTCCTCCCTCCGCCGCGCGGCGGACGGGGCCACTCGTCGCCTCCTCCAGGAGCACTGCATTGCACCCTCTCCAACCGTGGGGATGGGACGCCGCGTGGGAACGCGCGGCCGCGTCCCTCTCCGATCTCGCGAACACGACCCGAACTCTCGTCCGAATCCTCGAAGTGCGGCGCGACGGTCTCGTCGCCGCTGACGCTCATGTCAACGACGCGCCTGTCACCGACGCTCATGTCAACGACAGTCATCCCAACGACGCTCGCGCCGAACGCGGCGACCTCGCGGTCACCGTGCCCGGGCGGTTCCGCCACGACGCGGAATCGAACGACGACTTCCCCGCCGCGGGCGACTTCGCGTTCGTCGATCCCGTCCCGAACGAACGCAAGGCCGTGCTGCGCGCGCTGCTGCCGCGGCGGAGCGTGCTCGTGCGGCGGTTCGCCGGCCGGAAGCGCGCGGAAGGCGCGCGCGACGCCGACCTGCAGGTGATCGTCGCGAACGTCGATCACGTGTTCGTGCTGTCCTCGCTCGACGCGGACTTCAGTCCGCGCAGGATCGAGCGGTTCCTCGCGCAGGTGTGGGAAGGCGGCGCGCAGCCGGTGGTCGTGCTGACGAAGGCCGACCTGTGCGGCGACGTCGCGTCGCGCGTCGCCGAAGCCGAGGCGGCGTCGCCCGGAGTGCCCGTGATCGCCGTCGCGGCGGCGCGCGGCGAGGGGCTCGACCGGCTCGCGCCGTTCCTCCGCGAGGGGAAGACGAGCGCGCTCGTCGGAAGCTCCGGAGTCGGCAAGTCCACGCTGCTGAACGCGCTCTTCGGGCGCGACGTGCAACTCGTCCGCGCGATGCGGGAGCACGACCAGACCGGGCAGCACACGACCACGTCGCGTCGTCTCTTCCTCGTCCCGGGACGCGGCGTGGTGATCGACACGCCCGGGATGCGAGAGCTCGGTCTCTGGCATGCCGGCGACGGCGTGTCGGAGACGTTCCACGACGTCGAGGAGCTGGGCGGCGCATGCCGGTTCCGCGACTGCACGCACCGCACGGAGCCCGGCTGCGCGGTGGCGGAGGCCGTGGCCGCGGGAGCGCTCGACGAGGAGCGGGTGGCGGCGTGGCGGCACCTCCAGCGGGAGCTCGCGTTCCAGGAGTCGAAGGAACGCAAGCGCGTGCGGAAGCTCCGAGGCGACACGAGGCGGCCGGACGAGGGCGCCGGCGGGGGCGACGAGTAATCCCTCGTCGTCGGCCGCCGCGCCCCGACAATCGCGCGCATGGACGACGCCGCCCGCCGCAAGGCGCTGGACCGCACGGTGCGCCGGGGCTCCCGTCCCGGCGCGCTGGCGCGGGCGTGCCTCCTCGTCGCCGCTGCGGAGCATCCGCACCTCGATCCGTCGACGCCGGTCGCCGAGATCCGGCGCATGGCGAAGCGCGTGGCGGAGCTGCGCGCGGCATCCGGCGGGAAGCTCCCGGCCGCGCAGGCGCTCGCCGAGGTCCTCGGCCGCGAGGAGGGCTTCGGCGGCGCCGGCGGCGAGTACGACGATCCCGAGAACAGCTTCCTCCACCGCGTGATCGAGCGGCGGCGCGGGCTCCCGATCCTCCTCTCCGTCGTGTGGATCGAGGTCGCGCGAGCGGCGGGGATCGGCGCGCGCGGCGTCCCCTTCCCGGGGCACTTCGCCGTGTACGTGGAGCCGGAGAGCGGGGAGGACGACGACGGCGTCTACGTCGATCCCTTCGGCCGCGGGCGCGAGCTTTCGGGCGACGAAGTGCTCCGCCTCTGCATGGGGCCGGGCGGCGCGACCGCCGTGTCTCCCGCGTGGCTCCGCCGCACGTCGGCGAGGCAGACGATCCTCCGCGTGCTCGCCAACCTCGCGCGGAGCTACGAGGCGCGGGGCGACCTCGAGCGCCTGGAGCGGACGGTCTCGGACCAGATCGCGCTCGCGCCCGGCGACCCGATGCTCGTCGTCCGCCGGGCCGAAGTGCTCGTGCGGAGCGACCGCCGCGCGGCCGCGCTCGCCGACTACCGCCGCGCGCTCGCGGCGCTTCCCGCCGGGGCCGTGTTCGCGCGGGTCCACGACCAGGCGCGGCAGCTCGCGCGGCTCGGGATCTCGGTGAACTGATGGGACAGGTGGTGCTGAAGCTCTCCGCCGCCGCCGGGCGCGGGCTCCGCGAGCGGCTGCTCGACGCGGGGTTCGAGGACCGGAAGGACCCGCACGCCGCGTGGGCGATGGCCGGGCCCGGCGTCACCGTCGCGCACTACGCGTCGGGGAAGCTCCTCGTGCAGGGGAAGGGCGCCGACGACTTCGCGATCACGTACCTCGACGAGTCGCCGGACGCGGCGCCGGCGAGCGGCGATCCGCGGGACGTCGTCACCGGGGAGACCATCGGCTCCGACGAGACGGGGAAGGGCGACTACTTCGGCCCGCTCGTCGTGGCGGCCATGTGCGTCGACCCCGACGTCGCGCTCATCCTCCGGACGCTCGGCGCGCGCGACAGCAAGGAGGTCGCCGACCAGGCGGCGCGCGAGATGGCCGACGAGATCGAGGCCGCGTGGAAGGACCGCGTCGCCGTCGTCGTGATCGGGCCCGAACGCTACAACGAGATGCACGCGGAGTTCGGCGGCAACCTGAACCGGCTGCTCGCGTGGGCGCACGCGACCGCGATCGCGGAACTCGCGGCGAAGCACGGCGCGAAGCGCGCGGTCGTGGACAAGTTCGCCGACGAGCGCCTCGTCCGCGACGCCGTGCGGAAGAAGGGCGTCGAGATCACCCTCGAGCAGCGGCCGCGCGCGGAGTCGCATCCCGCCGTCGCGGCGGCTTCGGTGCTCGCGCGGGCGAGGTTCCTCCGCGAGCTGAAGCGGCTCGGCGACGCGTGCGGGCGGAAGCTCCCGAAGGGCGCGGGGACGCCGGTGGACGTCGTCGCGCGCGAGATCTTCCGCGCGGAGGGCATCGAAGGACTCCGGAAGGTGGCGAAAGTGCATTTCAAGACGACGCTGAAGGCGCAGGGACTGTTCGGATGAGTCCCCGTCCGCCCCTGCGGCTGCCCGTCGACGGTCCCGGCGAGCAGGGAACGGTCACGCTGCGCTTCCTCGGCGCCGCGCGCACCACGACCGGGTCGCTCCACCGCGTCCGCGCGCCGCAGGGCGACGTGGTCCTCGACTGCGGGATGTACCAGGGCCACCGCGCCGAGGCCGAGCAGTGGAACCGCGAGCTTCCGCTCGACCCCGGGCGCGTGAAGCTCGTCGTCGTGAGCCACGCGCACATCGACCACTGCGGCGCGCTGCCGAACCTGGTCCGCATGGGCTATCGCGGACCGATCCTCGCCACCGAGGCGACGTGCGCGCTGCTCCCGATCCTCCTCCGCGACTCCGCGAAGATCCAGGCGATCGACCTCGAGCGCGTGAACCGCGGGCTCCCGCCGCACGAGCGCAAGCAGCCGCTCTACACCGACGACGACGTGGAAGCGACGCTCCGCCTCCTCCGCGAGACGAAGTACGGCCGCGACGCGGAGCCCGTCCCCGGACTCGTCGTGCGGTTCGCCGACGCGGGGCACATCCTCGGTTCGGCGGCGGTGCACCTCACGGTCCGCCCGCGAGGCGGGCGCGACGTCCGCATCGGCTTCACCGGCGACCTCGGCCGCACGGGCGTGCCGCTCCTCCGCGACCCCGAACCCCTCGGCGAGTGCGACGCGTTCCTCACCGAGTCCACCTATGGCGACCGCGAGCACGACGACGAGTCCGGCATGGAGGAGCGCCTCGCCGAGGTCGTGTCGCGCACGGCCGCGCGCGGCGGCAAGGTGATCGTGCCGGCCTTTGCCGTGGGCCGGACGCAGCTCCTCCTCTACGTCCTCCACCGGCTGATCCACGACCGGCGCATCCCGAACGTCCCGATCTACGTGGACAGCCCGATGGCGCGCGCGGTCACGCAGGTCTTCCGCGACCACGAGCATCTCTTCGACGGCGAGGCGCGGCAGTTCGTGTCGTGCTGCGGCGAGCTCTTCGACGCCGCGAAGACGAGCTTCGTCGAGGACAAGCACGAGAGCCGCGCGCTGAACGGGCTCGAGGGCCCCGCCGTGGTCATCTCGGCGTCGGGCATGCTCGAAGGCGGGCGCATCGTCCACCACGTGATCCACCACGGCGCCGGCCCGCGGAACACGCTGCTCTTCGTGGGCTACCAGGCCGAGCACACGCTCGGGCGGAGGCTCCTCGACGGGGAGCGCATCTACCGCGCGTTCGGCGAGCAGCACGAGCTCCGCTGCGAGGTCGCCGAGATCCCGTGCCTCTCGGCACACGCCGACCGGCGCGGCATCGCGGCGTACCTGGAGGCGCTGCCGGAGCGCCCCGCGCGGACGTTCCTCGTCCACGGCGAGGCGGAGAAGATGGACTCGCTCAAGGGCTACCTCGCGTCGCGCGGCCACACCGGCCTCGCCGCGCCCGCGCCCGGCGAGTGGTTCCGCATCGGAGACTGACACGACCCATGGCGACGCTCCGCTTCACCAAGATGGAAGGCCTCGGCAACGACTACGTGTACGTGGACGCGTTCCGCGAGACGGTCGCCGACCCGGCCGGGCTGGCGCGCCGCGTGTCCGACCGCCGATTCGGGATCGGGAGCGACGGCCTCATCCTCATCGCGCCGCCGCGCCCCGGCGTCGCCGCCGACGTGCGCATGGAGATGTACAACGCCGACGGATCCCGCGGCGAGATGTGCGGGAACGGCATCCGCTGCGTCGGGAAGTACGCGTACGACCACGGCCTCGCGCGGAAGGACCGGATCGTCTGCGAGACCGACGCAGGGCTGAAGACCATCGACCTCGTGATCGAGTCCGGGAAGGCCGTCGCCGCGCGGATCGACATGGGCGCGCCGCGCCTCGACCGCGCGGAGATCCCGATGACAGGCGCTCCGGGCCGCGTGATCGACGAGCCCTTCGACGCGGGTGTCGGCGGCGGGGGCGTGCTCCGCGTGACGTGCGTGTCGATGGGCAACCCGCACTGCGTCACGTTCGTCGAAGACACCGACGCCGCGCCGGTCACGACCCTCGGTCCCGTCGTCGAGACCCACCCGCGCTTCCCGCGCCGTACGAACGTGGAGTTCGTCCACGTCGTGTCTCCGCGCGAGGCCGTCCAGCGCACCTGGGAGCGCGGCAGCGGCGAGACGTGGGCCTGCGGCACCGGCGCGTGCGCCGTCGCCGTGGCCGGGCAGTTGAACGGCCTCCTCGGCCCCGACGTCACCATCCACCTCCGCGGCGGCGACCTCCGCATCGAGTGGCAGGGTCCCGGCCACCCCGTGTTCAAGACCGGCCCCGCCGTCGAGGTCTTCCGCGGCGAGGTGGATGTGTAGGGAGGGGCTGCCGATAGTTTGGCGTTTGGTCATACCAAACGCCAAACTATCGGCGTATGGAGCAGAGGACGTTCTGGCTCGGACAGATCGATGCGGCGTTCCGGTCCCGGTCGGTCGTCTGGCTGTCGGGCGTGCGGCGCACCGGGAAGACGACGCTGGCGCGGAGCCTGCCCGAGGTCGCGTACTTCGACTGCGAACTGCCGCGCGTACGGCGCGAGATCGAAGGCGATCCGGAAGCGTTCCTTCGCTCGGCGGGCGGCGGAACGCTGGCGCTCGACGAGATCCACAGGCTCGCGAACCCGTCCGAAGTGCTGAAGATCGCCGCGGATCACTTCCCGCGGACGCGGGTGCTCGCGACGGGGTCGTCGGCGCTCGGCGCGTCGGCGAAGTTCCGGGACACGCTGGCCGGCCGCAAGCGCGAGATCCGGCTGACTCCCATGATGTCGCAGGACCTGCGCGACTTCGGCAGCGCGGACCTGAGGCGGCGGCTCCACCACGGCGGGCTCCCGCCGATGTTCCTCTCGCCGGAGTTCCCCGAGCGCGACGTCTCCGAGTGGTTCGACGCCTACTGGGCCCGGGACATCCAGGAACTCTTCCGGCTGGAGCGGCGCGCCGCGTTCCTTCGCCTCGCGGAACTGCTCATCCTGCAGAGCGGCGGCATGTTCGAAGCGTCGAAGCTCGCCCGCCCGTGCGAGGTGAGCCGGTCCACGATCGCCAACTACCTGGCGGTGCTGGAAGCGACGTACCTCGTCCACGTCATCCGCCCGCTCGGCGGGAACGCCGCGGCCGAGATCGTCGCGGCGCCGAAGGTCTACGCGTTCGACACCGGGTTCATCTGCGCGATGCGGGGGTGGGACAGGCTCCGCCCGGAGGATGAGGGCCACCTCTGGGAGCACTACGTGCTGAACGAGATCGTGGCCCGGTCCCCGGCCCGCGAGGTCCGGTACTGGCGCGACAAGCAGGGACGCGAAGTGGACTTCGTCCTCGCGGCCCGCGGGCGCCCGCCCGTCGCCGTGGAGTGCAAGCGTTCGGCGGCGGACTTCGACGCCGCGGGGCTGCGCGCGTTCCGGGCGAGGCATCCGGGCGCCGAGAACCTCGTCGTGTGCATGGACGTCGATCGCGACACCGTGCGCACGCTCGGCGGCCTCCCCGTGACGTTCACCGGCCTCGACGGCCTCGCAGCCCGCCTCAGTTCTGCAGGATCGGCGCGTACCGGTACTCGGTCTCGAGCGTGAGGGCGCCCATCGCGGTCGTGTAGAGGCGGCTGAAGAAGCGGTCGAAGGCCCAGCCCTGCCACGATCCGGCGTTGCAGCCGGCGCGCTCCTGGGAGTTGACGAGGATCTCCTTCATGGGCTTCTTCCACTTGCGGAAGTACGTGCCGCCCATCTGGTGCATCGCGAGGGTCCCGTAGTACAGGTGGTACATGGGGTACTCCTGCTTGAAGTTCATCTGCGCGACGTCGCCGTCCTTCGGGATCTCGGGGAGCTGCTTCGCGAGGACCTTGTTCGCGCTGCCGATGCAGAACGGGTGGGAGCGGCGGTAGCCCATGAGGATCCGGCTCATGAGGCCGAGGCCGGTGGTCGCGTACTTCGCCTCGAAGTTCGCGTTCTGGTAGCCGGTCCAGTACTCGTAGTCCGTGTTGAGGCCGACCTCGAACTCGTAGCGCGGGTCGATGTCCTTCACGAAGTCCTCTCGGGCGTCCTTCGGGCCCGGGCGCGTCTGGTACGCGTTGAAGACGAGGTCGGAGCCCTCGTAGATCGACGTGCGGACGCGGGCGCCCGCCTTCTGCGCGGCCTTCGACGCGAAGAGCACCCACGCGACGACCGACGAGTCGTTCGCGTTGTCCACCACGCGGTAGCGCCATCCGGCCTTCTCGGACTGGATGCACGCCATGAAGTCCACGCCCCGCTGCACGAAGGGGAGCCACTGCGGGTCCTTCGTGACCTGCGCGGCCTCGGCGTAGGCCTGGCACGCGAGCGGGCGGTTGTAGCCGCCGATCAGGTCGTTGTCGAAGTAGTCGCCGCTCGGGAGCTGCCGCGACAGCATGTACTCCATGGCGCGGGAGAGCACGCCTCCGTAGGGGCCTTTCTCGGGCTCGCACGCGGCGCCGAAGAACGCGAGCGTGCAGAGCGACGTGACGCCGACGCAGTCGAACTGGACGCGGGACCCGTCGGCGGTGGGGCAGCCCGGCTCCGCGCACATGTCGAGGAAGTGCTGCTGGTCGAACGCGCCGGACGGGTCCTGGTGCCGCGCGAGGTAGTCGAGCGCCGCCTTGACCGCGCCCTCGGACTTCGACGTGGAGGACTGCTCCGCGTTCTCCTTCAGGAAGTCCTCGCGCCACTTCGCGCGCTCGATCGCCTCCTGCTCCTTCTCGAAGAACTTCGGGTTCTTCCCGAACCACTCGCGCCAGATCTTCACGTCGGGGCCGAAGAAGTGCCCCGTCTGGCGTTCGAGCGCGAGTTCCACGAGGAACTGCTCGCGGCTCCCCGCCGGCATCTTCTCGAGGAGCCCGAGCGCGAACTCGAACCCGTTCCGGTTGCGGCGGAGGGAGAGGAACTCCATCGCGCGCTCGAACGACTTCCCCGTCGCCTTCTCGATCTTCGCCTCGGCGGCGCGCAGCGCGTCGGCGTTGCGGATCCGCCAGAAGGAGTCCATCGCCACGCGGCGGAGGAGCGGCGTCTTCTCCGTCCACGCGGCGTCCTCCGCCGCGGCCGCGCAGTCGGCGGCCGCGATGTCGCCCGCGATCTCGTAGACGTACATCTGCTTCTCGGCGTCGCGCCAGCCCATGCGCTTCGCGAGGACCGGGGCGAGCTCGGTCGTGGCGCAGCGGCCGAGCGCGTGGAACGCGGCGTGCCGGACGAACCGGTCGCCGTCGCCGAGCATCACGTCGAGGAGCACCTTCTGGGTGTCGAGGGACGTGTCCGCGATCTTCCCCAGCGCTGCGCACGCAGCGACCTTCGCCTCGCGCGAGCCGCTCTGGGTCATCGCGCGGAGTCGGTCGGCGTGCTTCGGGCGCGCGCACGCGACGAGCGCCTTGCCCTTGTCCTGCGCGTTGCCCGCGCCCACGTTCTGCGCGATCGCGGGGAAGATCGAGTCGTCCTCGATGCGGCCGAGCGCGATGGCCGCGAAGCCGCCCGTGCCGCCGTCCTTCTCGTCGAGCTTCGAGAGGAGCGGGGCGACGGCGCGCTTGTCGCCGATCCGTCCGAGGGCGACGCACGCGGCGTTCCGGAGCCCCGCATCGCGGCTGCCCAGCGCCTCGAGCGTCGCGTGCATCGCGAGCGGGCTGCGCCTCAGGCCGAGCGCGCGGATGGACTCGCGGCGGATCGCCGTGTCGCGCGCGCCGACGAAGCGCTCGGAGGCGAGGATCTCGGCCGCCTTCGGCTGGGGGAGGAAGGCGAGGATGCCGACGATCTGGAGGAGCGTCTCCTGGGAGGGCGCCTTCGACGCGGTCGCGGCCGCCTGCATGCGCTCCATCGCCCCGTCGGGGTCGCACTGCGCCAACGCCCAGCCCGCGTACTCGGCGGCGTGGAACTCCTTCCGCCCGAGGATCACCTCGATCACCTCCGCGGTGACCTTCGCGCTCTTCAGGCGGGAGAGGTGCTCCAGCGCCTCCCACACGTCCACGATGCCCGGGGACCGGAGACGCTTCAGCGCGTCCTCGGCCCCGCGGTCCGCGAACCGCTGCTCGCGGGCGGGGTCCTTCGGCGGGTCGGCCGGGGCGTCCCCGGGCGCGGCGGGGGCGGGTCCGCCCGGAGGAGCGGCGTCGTCGGCCGCCGCCCGCGGGGGCGCGCCTGCGGCGAACAGGGCGAGGACCGTGAGGGCGGCGGCTCGGCGCATGAGGAGATCGTAGACGCACCGGGGCGGAAACGGGGCGGATGTCCGTGTTCCGCTGCGCGCTCGCGGAGTCAGGGCGCTACTCCGCCGCGACGAACGCCTCGCCGTGCTCCTTCCACCACGCGGCCCACGCGCCGGGCTCGTTCTTCACGCCGGTGGCGCCCGTCAGCTTCACCAGGGACTGGTGGAACACCTCGCGCTCCACGATCACCGTCTCGCGGGTGAGCCCGTGGACCTGCGCGTCGAGGACGATGCCCTCCTGCAGCGTGCCGACCTGCGGGTCGGCGATGAACGCCGTCTGCGCCACCTCGACATCGAAGTCCTGGATGTAGGTGAGCTGGTTCCCGAAGAACGAGTGGACGCGCGGCCCGCCGCCGCCGGCCGACTCGATCTTCCAGACGAGGTACCGCACCGACGCCCGGCTGCCGATGCGCGCCAGCGCCTGCGCCGCGTGCATCCGCGTGTCCGCGCTCTCCGACCCGAGCGCCTTCACCATCGGCGCGGCGAGGTTGTCGTCGCCGATCGTGACGGCCGCATCCACGGCCGAGGCGCGGACGCCCGCGTCCTTGTCGTAGATGCCGCGGTGGAGCAGCGTCTTCAGCGCGCGGCGGTCGCGGAGGCGCCCGAGCTCCTTCGCGGCGAGCTCGCGCACGTCGCGGCTCTTCGACCGGAGCGCGAACGCGAACGGCTCCATCTTGAAGCGGTCCTCGACGGCGCCGAGCGCGTCGAGCGCGAACCTCCGCCGCATCGCGTCGCCGGCTTCGTACTGCCCGATCAGCGCCTCGACCTTCGCCTGCTCCGCCCGGCGCCGCTCGCGCTCCTTCGCGGGGAGGTCGAGGATCGCCGCCTCCTCCCGGAGGATCCACGCGCCGCCGCGCTGGACGAGCCCCTTCGCCTGCATGGCCTCGGCGTACGGGATCCAGCGGTCGCCGTGCTTCACGTCCCCCAGCGCCGCGTGCGAGGGCTCGTGGTCCGGATCGGCCGCGAGCGCCGCGGCGAACTCCTCGCGGGCGGCGGACTCCTGCGTCGCCGCGCGCAGTTCGAGCCCGAGCGCGTAGTGACGCTTCGCCGCCTCGTCCTTCGCGAGCGACGGGGCCTCCTTCGCCAGCGCCGCGCGGCGCGCCTCCAGATCGGACGCGCAGCAGGGGGCGTCGCCGGCGTGCGCGGCGGCGGATGCGAGGAGGAGCGGCAGCACGAAGAGCGCGGAGCGGCGCATGGACACGTCCTTCCGGATCCCGGGTCTCGCCCCCGACGATACCCGGCCCCGCCCGCCCGTCAACCGGGGGGCTCGCCCGCCGTCACGGTGCGCCACAAGCCGCCGACCCCCAGCCGGTCTGCCCACGCGGTGACGTAGGCGCGGTCGAGGCGCGCACCTTGGATGCGGAGCACCTCGCGAACGTCCGCGACCTGGCGGGTGGACGCGGTTCCCGCAGCCCAGACGAGCTTGGAGACCACGACGTCCTCGCTCGAGGCCACCCAGGCCTCGCGGCCTCCCACGCTTGCCCGGCACCGCCTCGCGAAGAGGGCGCGCGCGAACGGATCGCCATGCGAGACGATCAGGTCGAACTTCCACAGATCGGACTGGTCGATGACGTTGAACAGAGATCGCCGCCGGAGCGCGTCGATCGCGGCGCCCCGATCGACGTAGTAGCTCTCGGCAGGGAGCGAGTTGAGGAATGACGTGAGCGCGCGCTCCGACGGGTCGATCACGAGATCGAAGTCCACCGTCGTCCGGGAGAGCCCGTGGACCGCGGCGGCGACCGAACCCGTGACGACCCAGGGGATTCCCGCGGCGTCCAACCGGTCGGCAAGGTCGTGGAACGCCCGGGGAGTGCTCACGGGCCGCCGGGAATCTCGAATCCGAGCAGTCTCGCGAACTCGCGGCGGACCTCGTGCTCGCTCGCCTCCGGACGTCGCATGCGGATGCCTGCGAGCATCGCCGCGCGCATCCACGCGCTGCGCTCGAGGGAACGCGCGACGCGTTCTCCGGGGGTGAGGCGGCGGATCAGGCGGGTCTGCTCCGCCCACGCTTCGGGCGTCGTATCGGCGGGGATCCACGGCTCCGTCGCGGGTGCCATGGCGGGATCCTATCCTCCGTCCGCCGCCTTCTGCGTATCGTCGCAGGGATGAAGCAACGGATCACGGCTCTCCTCGCGGCGCTTCCGCTCCTCGCGGCGGCCTGCCGCACGGTCGCGCCGCTCTCCGCGCCGGGGCGCGAGGTGGCCGCGGGGCGCACCGCGGATCGCGCGATCGAGGCGGCGATCGACGAGTCGAAGGTCGTGCTGGTCGGCGAGTCCCACGACGACCGCGCGCATCACGAGTTCCAGCTCGACGTGCTCCGGCGCATGAGCGAGGAGGGCGGCGGTCCGGTGCTCCTCGGGATGGAGATGTTCCAGCGCCCGTGGCAGCAGCACCTCGACGACTACGTCGCGGGGAGGATCGACGAGCGCGAGATGCTCCGCCGCACGGAGTACTTCTCGCGGTGGTCGTTCGACCACACGTTCTACGCGCCGCTCTGGCGCCTCTGCCGCGAGAAGGGGATGCGCATCGTCGCCCTGAACCCGGCGGCGGAGCTCCACCGGAAGGCGAACCGGCAGGGGCTCGACGCGCTCTCGGCCGACGAGCGCGCGGCGCTCCCGGCCGACCTCGACCTCGGCGTCGCCTCGCACCGCGAACGGATCATGAAGGTGTTCACCGGCGGCGCGCACCCGATGCCGCCTGCGCGGCTCGAGGGTCTCTATCTCGGACAGGTGATCTGGGACGAGACGATGGCGGAGTCCGCCGCGAACGCCCTCCTCGCCGCCGGGCGCGACGCGCGGATGCTCGTGATCGCGGGGAGCTACCACGTGCAGGAGTTCGACGGCATCCCCGACCGCCTGCTCCGGCGCGCGGGGTCCGCGGCGCAGCCGATGACGGTGATCGTGATGCGCCGCGCCGGCGTCGCGCGCGACGACGATCCGCCGGACGCGCGGCTCGGCGATTTCGTGGTCCGCACCCCGGAGGACCCGCTCGGCGAGGCGCCGCGCGCGGGCGTGCGGCTCGGCGCGCCCGGGAACGTGGTCGAGGACGTCGTGAAGGACGGGCTCGCCGCGAAGGCCGGCCTCGCGAAGGGCGACGTGCTCGCGTCGATCGGCATCCCCGGCGGCGAGATCGACGTGCGCGACGCGACGGACCTGCGCATGGCGCTCGACCTCTGCCACGAGGCGGGGATGGACGGGACGGAGGTCACCGTGGTGCGCGGCGGCGCGCGCGTCGGGGTGAAGCTCGTGTTCGCCGCGGCGGCGCCCTCGCAGTGAACGGGCGCCATCCTCCCCGCCCGCCGCGCCCGCCCCGCGGTCCCGGGGGGCCGCCGTCGCCTCAGCGGACGTCACCTCACAGGACGTCGCCTCACATGCCGTCACCTCAACGGCCGTCCCCTCCGCAACCGCCGTCGCAGACGCCGCAAGCCCCGTCCCCGCCCGCCGACGGCGCCGCGCCGCCGGAGCGGATGACGAAGCTCCCGCCGGACCTCGGCCCGAACGTGGTCCTGCTCCGCACGGTCGTCTCGTCCACGGGACCGTGGATCTTCCGGAAGATGGTGCGCGAGCCGTCGCCGCGCACCGAGCCGGGCGCCGTGGTGAAGGTGCTCGACCGCGAGGGCACGTTCGTGGCGTGGGCGTTCTGGAACCCGCGGAGCGAGATCGCGCTCCGCGTGCTCACGAGGGACCCCGCGCCGTGCGACGAGCGATGGCTCCGCCGCGCCGTGCGCGACGCCGTGTCGCTCCGCCGCGACACCCTCCAGCTCGACCGCGTGACGAACGGGTGGCGCGCGGTCTTCTCCGAGGCCGACCATCTCCCGGGCCTGATCGTGGACCGCTACGGCGACGTCCTCTCCTGCCAGGTGTCCACCCTCGGCGCGTACCGCGCGTTCCCCGTGCTCGCCGACGAGCTGAAGAAGGCGTTCCACGCGCGCGTGGTGCACGTGCAGAGCGACCCGAAGCTCGCGAAGCTCGAAGGGTTCCCGATCCCCGACTCCGCGGGCGAATCGGCCCGCGCGGTCGTGCAGGAGCACGGGCTCCAGTTCGACGTGGACTGCGCGCGCGGCCACAAGACGGGGTTCTTCCTCGACCAGCGCGAGTCGCGGCGGAAGGTGCGCGACCTCGCGCGCGGGCGGAACGTGCTCGACCTCTGCTCGTACACGGGCGGCTTCGCGGTGAACGCGGCGAAGGGCGACGCGGCGCTCGTCACGGCCGTGGACCTCGACGAGACGGCCGTCGCGCAGGCGAAGCGCAACGCGGAGAAGAACTCGCTGTCGGCGAAGGTGAACTTCGTCCACGCCGACGTCTTCCCGTTCCTCCGCGGCCTCCGCGGCGGCGAGCACGACCTGATCGTGTGCGACCCCGCGAAGCAGGCGCAGCGGAAGGAGGAGCGCGACAAGGCGCTCCGCGCGTACCACGACCTGAACGCGCTCGTGTTCGAGAAGGCGGCCGACGGCGCGCTCGTGCTCACGTGCTCGTGCACCGGCGTCGTGTCGGAGCACGATTTCCTCGCGACGCTGGCGCGCGCGGCGGCGTCGGCGCGGAGGAACGTCACGTTCCTCGAGGTGCGCGGCGCGCCGGCGGACCACGGCGTGCCTTCGGATTTCCCGCAGGCGCGCTACCTGAAGAACGTCCTCTGCCGCGTCACGCGGTAGGATCGTCCGCGTCGCCGCCGCACGACGTCCGATGTCCCCCTCCCGGCGACAATCTCCCCGTGCCCGAACTACGACTCTCCTCCGAGACCCTCGACTACGAGATCGAACGCCGCCGCCGCCGCACGGTGGGCGTCGCGGTGCGCCCCGACGGGCGCGTGCAGGTCCGCGCCCCGCTCACGACGCCGCAGAGCGAGGTGCGCCGCATCGTCGAGCGCTTCCGCCCGTGGATCGAGAAGCGGCTCGAGGAGACGAAGGAGCGCCTGCGCCGCAAGCGCCTCCGGTCGTTCGATTCCGGCGACCAGGTGCCGTTCCTCGGCGCGTCGCTGGTGCTCGACGTGGTCGAGACGGACCGCGCGGGGCTCGACGAGGCGGTGCGCGAGGACGCGACGCTCCGCGTGTTCGTGCCGCGGGGGCTCGAGCTGGCGCAGCGGCGCGCCGTCGTGCGCTACGCCGTGCTGCGCTGGCTCCTCGAGCAGGCGCGCGAGGTCTTCCACGAGAAGCACAAGGCGGCCGCGCGCCGCGTCGGGAAGTCGGCCCGCCGCGTCGTCATCAAGGACATGGCGACCCGGTGGGGGAGCTGCGGCCCGGACCGGAAGATGAGCCTCAACTGGCGCCTCGTCCTCGCGCCGGACGCCGTCGTGGACTACGTGCTCGTCCACGAGCTCTGCCACATCGACGTCCCCGACCACTCGCAGAAGTTCTGGCGCAAGGTCGCCGAGCACTGCGACGGCTGGAAGGAGCAGCGCCGCTGGCTCCGCCGGCACGGCGACGAACTCGATCTCTGACCCCGGCCGCCGGCCCGCGCGCCCGAGGCCCCGCCGGAACCGCCGCGGCGCACCACGGAGGTCCCGCTTGACTCTCTCGCCCGTCGTCCAGTGCGTCGGCCTTCTCGTGCTCTCGAACGTCTTCATGACCTTCGCGTGGTACGGCCACCTGAAGCACAAGGGGTCCCTCGGGCTCGTCGCCGCCATCGCGGTGTCATGGGGGATCGCGTTCTTCGAGTACTGCCTGCAGGTCCCGGCGAACCGGATCGGGAGCTCGCAGCTCTCGCTCGCGCAGTTGAAGATCGTGCAGGAGGTGATCACCCTCGCGGTGTTCGTCCCCTTCGCGGTCCTCTGGATGAAGCAGCCGCTGCGGCTCGACTTCGTGTGGGCGGGGCTCTGCCTGCTCGGCGCCGTGTACTTCGTCTTCCGCGAGCCGCTCCGCGCGGCGTGACGTCATTTCCCCGCCGGCGGGGGGAGGGGCGGCAGGAGGACGCGGAGACGCTGCTCCCCGCGGGCGAGCACGGCGGCGAACGGCGGCGGCGGCGACCAGCCTCGGGCGCGGACCGTGATCCGCCACGTCCCTTCGCGCGGCAGGTCGCAGCGCACGGCGCTCGTCGATCCGCCGAGCGAGAAGCCGACGCCCACCTCGTCGCCGCCCGGCCCCCCGCGCGTGTCGCCCTCGGCTTCGAGCTTCACGGACACTTCGCTCGGGCAGACCGGCTCCGCGCCGTCGCCGGTGCGGAACTCGAGCACGACGCTCGTCCCGGTCTCGAGGCGCACTTCGATCTCTCCGCCGTCCGGCGTGCGCTCGGCCGATCCGCGCGCTCCCTCGAACGGCCCGTTGTTCGCGTGGGACTCGAAGCGGTGGGCCCGGTCCGAGAGGTGTTCGAACGTGATGCGGCCTTCGGCGTCGGCCTGGCCCTGCCGCACGTACTGCCCGGCCTCCGCGTCCACGGCGCCGATCCACGCGTGCGCCGCAGGTGAACCGTCGGGGTGCAGCGCGCGGACCGTCGCGGCCACGCCGCGCGCGAGCCGCACGTCGCCGAGGTCCCTCGTGCCGGGCTCCACGCTCCCGAACTGCACCACGTGGGCCGCGAAGTCGTCCGGCAGGATCGAGAGGCGGAACTTCGACTGCGGGAGATGGTCGGTGCGGAACCGCCCGTCCGCGCCGGTGCTCGTCGTGTCGCCCGACGACGGATCCACCTGCACGCCGGCGACCGGGTTCCCGTCCGGGTCGAGCACGCGCCCGACGACCACGATCCCGCGCTCGAGGGAGATCCTGACGTTCGTGTCGCCGCCGAACTCGTCGAAGCCGGTCCACGAGGTCGAGAACCCGGTCGCGCGGACCTCGAGGGTGGCGCCGCTCGTCCAGTGCGACGGAGGGAGCGGCGGGAGCGCGAACGAGCCGTCGGGCCCGGTGACGGACTCCGCCGCGGCGACCGCGCCGCCCTCGACTTCGCCCGCGCCGACGACGGTCGCGCCCGCCACGGGTGCGTCGCGTCCGTCCACGACGACCCCCCGGAGGATCCGCCCCTCCGCGAGCGTGATCGCGACCTCGCGCACGCCGCCCTCGCCGGGCTCCGGAACGGAAGCCGAGCCGCAGAGCGTGTCCGTCCATGCGAACACGTGGTTCGGCGGCTCCTCGTCCGCAGGCAGCCGGACGACGAGGGGATCGCCGGACCGAAGATCCCGGACCTGCGCGGACTTCCATCCCTGGAGCCGGACGCGCGCCGCGGGCGCGTCGGAACCGTCGGCGAGCGCCGCGCGAATGCGCAGGACCGGACCTTCGACCTCGTGCACGCCGGCCGCCGACGCCTCGTCGCGGGCCGCGTCCGGGGCTTCGGGCGAAGAACCCGACGCGACGCGCGACGCACGCGGCCGCGGGGAGTGCGCCGCGCCCGTCGCCGCGTGTTCCGGG
>JAJVHW010000151.1 GCA_022072415.1 Planctomycetota bacterium | reverse complement strand
CGCAACTGGTCACCGATCGAGACCGTCGCGCTGAACCCCGAACGCGCCGCCGCGGCGGCGTCGCAGATGAACGAAACGAGCGCAGCGTGAGTGCGCTGCGTGCGACAACTACCTTGACACCTTCCGGGTCCCGCCGCGCACCTACGCGCAGGTCTACGCCGACGAGCCAGCCGATCCGTTGCCCTTCTAGCACAACCCCTTGGGGCTACGGTCAACAGCCGGATATGCATGGCTCGTCTCCCGTGGAAGACGGGGCGCAAGACCTCCCAAACACAGGGTCGCCTGAGGTGGACTGAGAGGCCTTCGGGCCGGACCCGTCAGTACCGAAGGACGATCCAAGCGGCTCGCACGTGTGGAGTCGCTCAGTGCAGAAGCAGCATGATCAAGCAAACAATCGATGTGCCCCCCAAACAACTCCAGAGGACTCTCGACCAGAGCGGCGACTTCGGATCAGTTAGGAGGATGTGAAGACAAGAAATGATCACGACGAGCAGACCCGGAACAACGAACACCGCCGCACGAAGTACTTCTCCCAGCCCCATTTCCTCGCTTGTGGGGGAGAACCGCACTCGAATAGACTCGGCGATCGTGATCGCGCCGAGCGCGAAAGTGAGCACCAACGCGAGCGAACGACAACCGGAGCTCGACTTCCCTCGATGACCGTCCTCCGAAATCATTTTTTCGCGCTCGACACTCTCTTGAAGAATCCCCACAAGTCCTCCCAAGCACCTGCGTCAGTCAGGGGGTATCCGATCTTCCCATGCGTCGTCTCATAGTCATTCACCTGGTAGGTCATTGGAAGGTGCGACATGTCTCTCTCTGAAAGCCACCCCTTGGTCTTGCTACCCTTTGGGATGAATACCTTGTCAGCCTGGAACAGGATATCCCCCGGAACTCCTTTCATTGCATAAGCGGCGAACACATTCTCCACGTTTGCCGGGCAGCCATATCCCGCCGAATCAAAGTTATCGACATCGTGTGGGAAGCTCTTGAATCCTTTCAGAAACGCTAGGCGATCTTGCGGGAATGTCAAGCTCGAGTCGCAGGGATCGAGGAGACCCATGTATCGAATCGGAAACCCGCTGGCGGCGACCTTCCCTGCAGGGGTGGGACACAAGCAGTCCGATCGGTTCATGAGGTTTGAAAGCCAGAGCGCCGCCACGGCACCGCGCGACCATCCGAACATGTCGATTCGCAGCTTGGACTTGTCGCAGTGTCTCTTAGCATTCGAGCAAATGGCGTTACAGGCGACCTTGAAGGACCGTTCGACCACTGCGTCGAACTCAACGAAAGAGTTCGCCGAGTCTGTGGGATCGTACACCAACCCCGGAATGCTGACAGTGAACCCTTCGTAGTGAACTATCGGCTTTGCTCCGGCTTTGTGCGCTAGCAGTCGATACTCGTCCCGCGCGTTGAAGATGCTAGAGCCTACATGGTCACCTTTCCATGTGGCGTGCGTACCGTTGAAGAACAATCCGAGCCAGACTTCCTCGCAGGGCTCCTCATCCGGCAGCGGCGTGGGCTTGGGCGCCTTTGGGATGGGCGGGGGCGGCTCGACCTTCGTTCCATCGGGAGCTACGTCATCCTGCAGCGAATACTGAAACGTGAAGCTCAGCACCGGACCATCTACCCCTGACGGGTACTTGGGACCTGCCGCCCAAACGCCTGAGTAGACAAGTCCGACCGGCGCCTCCGGTATGAACGTTGGTGATCTCGACTGTTTCGGAAGCGGGTTCCCAACCGTGATGTAGAGATAATTGGGGGCACCCGGCCACGTGCTGTCCGGCGGAGGCGAGAGCGGGTACTTCGACGTCCCGATCGCCGCGCCGGGGTCGCGGCCGACCCACTCGCGCGGATCGTCGAAGTAGTTTCCACCGACTCCGCCGCCGGGACCGCCGGGCGCGGGGCCGGTTGCCTGCGCGTCGGAGTAGGGCGACCAGCCCGACGGCGCGTCCGGCGCGCAGAGACCCTCCATCGACGGCGGGTAGATCACGCCCGCCGGGCGCGGGCAGGGCGGCGGGTAGCAGCCGCCGACCGGCTGGCCGTGCTCGTTCCAGCCGATCTGCTCCATGAAGGCGGTTCCGGGCGGGCAGGCGTAGCCGCCGCCGCGGGCCGGGCCTTGCGGCGCTCCCGACTGGCTGACGCTCGCCGCTGCGTCCTGCGGCGCCGTCGGCACCGTGCTCTCGACGTACTGCCAGCCCGCCGGCGTCTCGCCGACGCACTGGGTCCCCGCCGGGTAGATCACCCCCGACGGCAGCGGGCAGGCCGGCGGCCAGCACCCGCCGACCGGCTGGCCCTGCGCGTTCCAGCCGACCTGCTCCCGGTAGCTGCTCCCCGGCGGGCAGTGGATCTGCGACGGCGCCCGCGGCGGGAGCGGGGCGGAGTCGCCCCAGGGGTTGCGTGTGTCGGCCGGGACTTCGCCGCCCGGACCCGCACCCGGCCCCGGCGCGAACCCCACGCCGCCCGACACCAGATCCGCGGACTCGATCGGCGGCGGCTCGAGCGGAGCGCCGGACTCTTCGCCTCCGCACTCGCACGGGCACTCGCAGCAGCAGCAACAGCAGCAGCGCGTCCCCTCGTCGGCGTCCTCCGACTTGCAGCAGCAGGCGCCGTCCACCTGGGGGCAGAGGCTCTTGAAGCTGCACGGCGGAGGATCCGGCTCGACAGGGCGGCCCACGACCGGCATGTCGATGTTCGGCGGATCGACGCCGGGCACCTCAACTCCGGGCACGGCAGCGTCGAGCGGCACCAGCGGGCCCGGCATCGGATGCGGACCCGCGGGCGGGGGCGGGGTCGGCGGGGACGGGCAGCCGCAGCCGGGCATGGGGGGATCCTAACGGAGCGCAGCCTGCGGCGGGACTCCACCGCGACATGAGTGCTGCCTGATACATGCAGGCTGTCCGGGCCAGGCCGGCTCAGTTCGCAGCCCCGGGGAGTCGACTCGCGCAGTTCGATGCGCCGTCCACGGCGGCGAACCGAGCTCACCCCGCGATGCGTGCGGTGCTCGCGTCGAGTACTCGCGTTCCGCGGAGTCGGCGGATCGAAGCGCACCCCGTCCTGCCGTTCGAAGCGGCGGGAAGGCGACGGCGCCGCATGGTGTGAGCCTTCTCCTTGAAATCTTGCCGATCGGGAGCACGATTTCGAGGTCGGACGACTTGGGGAGCAGCGCGCAAGACCTGCTCGTGAGCCGGATGCGCCCGATCGAGCGGCTCCCGATCTTTGCAGCCTTCGACGGGTTCCTGTTCACGACGGATGCGCACGGGATCGCAGCGCCAACGCGATGCACGCCGCGGCCGACGCCAGCGAAAGCGCCGCGCCGGCGATGAACCACCCCGGCCGGTAGGTGAAGCGGACGGTGCGGGCGCCGGCGGGCAGGCGGACGGCCAAGAGTGCGAGGTTCGAGCGGTGGACGGGGGCGGGGGCGCCGTCAATCTCGGCGTGCCAGCCGGTGTCCCAGCGTTCGCTGACCTGGAGCCAGCAGGCGGCGGGCGCGGTGACGTCCACGTCGAACGAACCGCCCGCGAAGGTGCGGCGGACGGCGGTGGCGCGGCGTGCGTCGAACGCGGGACCGGGGGCGAGGTCGGCCGCGGGCACGGAAGCGTCGTGGACGAGCAGCGCGCGGTCGCCGGTGTTCATCCGGGCGAGAGCAGCGGCGTCGGAGAGGGCGCGCTCGGCGGAGGCGACGACGCGGGCGGCGCCCATCGTGTCGAACTTGCGGACGTCGATCGCGACGAGCGCGTCGGGCGGCGGGACGCGGTCGTGGCGGGCGTCGAAGGGGCCCCACTCCGGCACGAACTGCAGGCCGAGATCGAGCCACCACGGGGCCTCGGCGCGGCCCTGCTGAGAGAGGAGCTCGTAGCCCTCGTGGCGGATGTAGCAGGGCGGGCGGAGCGTGCGGAAGCCCCACCGCTCGAAGTTGGTGAGGTTGTAGGCCGACACGGCGCCGCCGACGCCCGCGTGGATGCGGTGCGCCGCGGCCTCGGCCGGGAGTCGCGCGGTCCAGTCGAGGGTGTGCGTGGTCGCGGAGATGTCTCCGACGACCGGCGCGCCGACGAGGAGCGCGTGGAGCGCGGCCGCGGCGGGAACGACCCATCCGAACCCCGCGCCGAGCCGCGCGGCGGTCCACGCGGCGAGCGCCGACGCGCCGTGCGCGGCGAGCACGCTGACCGCCACGGCCACGAGCACCAGCGCGCGGCCCGGGGCGCGGGTCAGCGAGAACGGAGGGACGCTCTCCTGGATGAAGGCCGAGAGCGGATTGCGGGTCCCCATCGCGGCGACCGCGCCGATCAACGCGACCGACGTCCAGAACCACCGTCCCCGCGCGCGCAGCGCGAACCCGGCCGCTGCGAGCGCGAACGCGCCGAGGCCGGCGATCCCGCGGTGCTCGTGGCGGAAGTCGAGGGAGGTGCCCGCTTCGGCGGGCGGCGGCGTCCAGCCGTGCAGGAGCTTCGTCGCGAGCGTTCCGGCGGGAACGGACACGGCGTGGAGCACGTCGGGGTCGGCGAACTGGCCCGCGCACTGGCGGAGGTAGCCGAACGTGAGGAGCACCTGCGCCGCCGCGACGCCGCATCCGAGCGCGAGTCCCGCCGCGCCGCGGAGGAGCGCGCGCGGGGCGTCGGCCCCGGTCCGCGACTCGAACACGACGAACGCGGCGAGCATCGGCGCGAGGTAGGTCCACATCTGCACATGGCCGGAGAGGAGCCCGAAGCCGAACGTCAGCCCGAGCAGCGGGATCGCGCGGCGCTCGCCGCGCACCGCGCCGTCGGCGAAGCGGAGCGCCCACGGGAGGTAGGCCATCGGGAGAACGAGGTTGAGATGTCCGCACGCCGTGCGCCCCACCATGAACTCCGAGAGCCCGTAGAGGAGCCCCGCCGAGATCGCGCCCGCCGCGCCGGCGCCTGCCGTTCCGCGCAACCGCCGCCCCGTGAAGGCGGCCATGCCTGCCGCTCCGATTCCCATGTGGATCGCCGCGGTCCACGCCCAGGCGGTGCCGAGCGGGAGCAGCGCGAAGAGCGCGAGCGACGGCGAGAGGAGTCCGTACATCCACGCCGCGCCGAGCGGCGCGCCGGCGTCGAACTCGGGGAACCAGAGCGGCAGGCGCCCCTCGCGGACGGCGGCGGCCCATTGCTCGAAGACGACGCCCACGTAGGAGACGTCGTTCGTGTCCACGGAGTCGGCGGGGAGGCGCGAACCGTCGAAGGCGGGGCCGCGGAACAGGGCGAGCGCGGCGACGAACACGATGGACCCTGCGAGCAGCGCGGCACCGCGGGCCGGAGCGGCCGGCGTTGCGGCGGCGGCGTCTTCCGGGGGGCGCGGTTCGCTCGTAGGATGCTCCTCAGCTCATGGCGTGCGCAGGAACCGCGGCGGACCCGATCGACGACGCGTTCTTCGCGCGCGGCGCGGTCGCCGTGGCGCGGGATCTCGTCGGCGCGACCCTCCGCTTCGGCCGCCTCGCCGCACGCATCGTCGAGACGGAGGCCTACGCGGGGGACCCTGCGTCGCACTTCGTCACGCGTCCGCGGACCGCGGCCATGATGGGCACGACGTTCGGGCGCCTCTACATCTACCGCATCTACGGCCTGCACCGATGCCTGAACGTGACGGCCGACCGGAACGGACCCGGCGCGGTGCTGCTCCGCGCGCTCGAGCCGATCGAGGGCGTGGCCGAGATGGCGCGGCGGCGCGGCGTGACGGACCCGCGGCAGATCGCGAGCGGCCCGGCGAAGCTCTTCGTGGCGCTCGGGATCGGGGACGACCTCCTCGGCGCGCGGGCGCTCGACGAATTCACGTTCGAACGCCCGGCGCGGCCTCCGCGCGTCGCGTCCGGCCCGCGGATCGGAATCTCTCGGGCGAAGTCGCTTCGGTGGCGGTTCTGGGAGCGGGGAAACCCGCACGTGTCGCGGTGAGCCTCCGACGTGTCGCGCTGTCGGATGGCGGCGAGGGTGCCGACTCGCATGTCGTCGTCGGCTGGCGGAGGGACTGGCTCGGCGCGGTGCGCGAGGTGGTCGTGACGATGGACGGGCGCGTGCTCGAGCCCGAGCCGGCGCGGCCGGGGCGTCCGGCCACGGTGTTCCGCACGGCCGACGGTCGGATGGCGGGGGTTCACGTGGTCCCCTTCCCGTGGCTCGGCCTGCGTCCGATGGTGTGGTTCGACGGGGGATACGCCGCGGGGACGCAGAGTACGTGGCTTGCGTCGCGCAGGTGGACTGCGGTGTCCAGCCTACTTCTCGCTCTGCCGCTCCTCCTGCTCACCGCGTACGGAATGTTCGAACCCGGCGTCGCGCCCGCGCGGGCTGCAGCAGGAGCCGCGGCCGCAGCGGGAGCGCTGCTCCTGCTCTCCCTGGGAATCGCTTCTCTCTGGAGCGTCGTTCCGGGACCGATCTGGCCGTTGCTTGCGGGCGGCGTCATCGCTTTCCTGGCTGCAGTGATCGCAGTCGGAATCCGGGCGGCGCCGGCCGCGGCCATGCTCGTGATCCCCCTGTCCATCCCGGCCGTTCGCCACGTGCGCATGCGGCGGATTCTCGTCCCTTCCCGTCCCCCCGCCGAACCCCCGCCCCCCGCCGACGGTTGAACCGGGACGCGCCGCCCCGCCGCGGCTAGATTCGCCGGCTCACAAGGGAGGCCCCGGTGTTCGACGCCTGGTTCTGGCTCTGGATCGGACTCACGGTCGCGCTCTGCATCGCCGAGGTCTTCACGGCGGGATTCTTCCTGCTTCCGTTCGGGCTCGGAGCCGCGGGCGCGGCCGTCGCCAACTGGCTCGGCGCCGGCGAGTCGCTCCAGTGGATCGTCTTCGGCGGGCTCGGGATGCTCGCGCTCGCGGGCTTCCGCGTGCTCGGCGTGCGCGTCGCGCCGCCGCGGCCGGAGGGCTTCGCCGGGGACCGCCTGAACGGGAAGCGGGGCTTCGTCACCGCGGCCGTGCGCCCCCTCGGGCAGGGCGGGATGGTGAAGGTCGAACGCGAGGAGTGGCGCGCGCAGTCCGACGACGGCGCGGAGATCCCCAAGGGCGCGGAGGTCGAGGTCGTCCGCATGGAAGGCGCGCGGGTCATCGTGCGCAGGATCGGAGGCACGTCGTGAACGGAAACCTGCTGGTGCTGGGCGCGGTGGACGGAGGGGTGGTCCTCACCGTCGTGGTCGTGCTCTTCCTGATCGTGCTCGTGTCGATGGGCGTCCGCACGGTGCGGCCCTTCGAGAAGGGCGTCATCGAGCGCCTGGGCAAGTACCGCGACACCGCGGCCCCGGGCATCACGTTCATGGTCCCCGGGCTCGACAAGATGCTCAAGGTGGACATGCGCGAGCAGGTGGTGGACGTGCCGCCACAGGAGGTCATCACGAAGGACAACGTGGTGGTCACCGTGGACGCGGTCGTCTACTACGAGGTGACCGACCCGCAGAAGGTGATCTACAACGTCGCCGATTTCTACACGGCGGCCACGAAGCTCGCCCAGACGAACCTCCGCAACCTGGTCGGCGACATGGCGCTCGACGAGTCGCTCACGTCGCGCGACCAGATCAACACGAAGCTCCGCGAGATCCTCGACGACGCGACGGACAAGTGGGGCACGCGCATCGTCCGCGTGGAGATCCAGCGCATCGAGCCTCCGGCCGACGTCACGCAGGCGATGCACCGGCAGATGAAGGCCGAGCGCGAGCGCCGCGCCATGATCCTCGAGGCGGAAGGACGCAAGCAGTCCGAGATCGAGAAGGCCACCGGCGAGCGGCAGGCGCAGGCGCTCCGCGCCGAGGGCGAGGCGAACGCGATCCGCACCGTGGCAGACGCGAACAAGTACCGCGAGATCGCGATCGCCGAGGGCAAGGCGCAGGCGACGCTCGCTGTGTTCAAGGCGATCCACGACGCGAACCCGACCAACCAGCTCCTCGCGATCCAGTACATGGAGACGCTGAAGTCGGTGGCCGACGGCAAGGCGACGAAGATCTTCCTGCCGCTCGACTCCGCCGGAGTGATGGGCTCCCTCGGCGGGATCGCGGAGCTCTTCCGCGAGGGCGGCGGGCGCGGACACGACGGTTCGGGCTCCGGCGCGGCCGGCTCGTACCTGCCTCCCCCGCCGAAGCCGCCGTTCTCCGGTCCCGACACCCCGCGAGGGGGCCAGGCGCCGAAGTCCGCCTGACGTGACCGGTCGCACGTCTCGGATCGCGCTCCGCGCAGCCGCGGGCGCGACGCTCGCCCTGTTCGTCCTCTGCCTGCTCTCCGCGGCGGCGTCCGACGCGTACGCGCGCGGCGGCGGCGGCGGGGGCTGGGGCGGAGGAGGGGGCGGCGGCGGCAGCGGCGGGGACGGCGACGGCGGCGCGATCCTCTACCTGATCTACCTGCTCGTGCGGTTCCTCCTCGTCCTCTGCGTCGAGGCGCCGGTCGTCGGCATCCCGCTCACGCTCGCCGTGCTCGCCATCCTCGCCTGGCTCGCGTTCCGGACGGAGCGCGGGACGCGCAAGTTCGTGGCGTCGGCGGCGGCGTCCCGGTCGCACGGCGTGCACTCGAGGATCGCCCTCGGCGAGATGCTCCGCACGGACCCCGCGTTCGACGAGACGTCGTTCCTCGCACGCGCCCGGGCCGCGTTCCATGCGGTGCAGGACGGCTGGTGCTCCCACGACCTGACGAAGCTCCACGCGTTCTGCTCCGACGGCGTCGCGGAGCGGTTCGCCATCCAGATCGCCGAGCAGCGGAGCCTCGGCTACCGCGACGAGATGAAGGACGTCGCGGTGCAGTCGGCGGTGCTCGAGGGGTTCGACCTCGACGGCGCGGTCGAGTGCCTCACCGTGCGGATTGCGGCGCGGGCGCGCGACTACCGCGTGTCGCTCCGCGACGGCAGCTTCGCGGGCGGGAACCGCGACGTGGTCCCGTTCGCCGAGTCGTGGACGTTCGCGCGTCGCCGCGGCGCGCGCACGAAGACCGGGGCCGCGGGGCTCATCGAGGGCAACTGCCCGAACTGCGCCGCCCCGATCGGTCGGTCGCAGTGGGCGAAGTGCGCCGCGTGCGGCGCGCTGCTCCGGAGCGGCGAGCACGACTGGGTGCTCGTCGAGATCACGCAGGCGTTCGAACGGACGCGCGCGCTGACCGGCGTGGCGCGCGCCGTGGACGCGCTCGCGGCGACCGATCCGTCGATCTCCGCGCAGGGTCTCGAGGACCGCGCGGCCGTCCTGTTCTGGCGCCACGCGGCGGCGCTCCGGCTGGGATCACGGAGTTCGCTCGCCGGGCACTCCCTACCGGAGCCCGCGCACGCGGCGGAGACGTGGTCGGCGCGGGAGGCCGGCGAATCGGGCGTGCGGCGCTGGCCCGGCGAGTGCGCGGTCGGGAGCGTCTCGCTGGCGCGCGTCGCCCGGCGCGACGGGTTCGACTTCGCGCTCTTCCAGGTGCGGTGGCAGGGCATGTGGTTCGAGGCGCGAGGCTCGGGCCCGCCGCGACGCACGGGACGGATTCCGACGCAGACGTCGCTGCTCGTGGCGATGCGCGAGACGCCGAAGTCTCCGCGCACCGGCGGAGGGTTCGACTCCGCGCACTGCCCTCGGTGCGGCGCGCCGGAGACGGCGCTCGGCGAGTCCGCGTGCGGGTCCTGCGGCGTCGCGTTCGGTCCGCAGAACCGGTGGGTCCTCGCCGACTGGAACGGCTCCTGGGTGTCCGGGGCCGCGGCGTGGTGCGCGAAACTCCCGCCGCCGGACGCCGGACCGGCGCCGGCGCCGACGCCCGAGCCGGACCGGCCGCCGACCCGGACGGACGTGCTCGAGTGGCTCGCGTCGGTGGCGCGGTCCGACGGGCGCGTCACGGAGAACGAGCGCATCGCGCTGCACGCCGTGGCGACCAAGGCGGGCGTGCGGCCGGACCACGCGGACCGTCTGCTGTTCGATCCGGTGGTCCCCGCCGCCGGCGGCGCCGCGCCGCGTCCGCTCCCGGGCGAGGAGGCGCAGTGGATGCGCCTCGCCGCCGAGATGGCCGCGAGCGACGGAGCCGTCGAGCCGTCGGAGCGCGCCGCGCTGCGGGACATCGGCCGCGCGTGCGGACTCGCCGCGGCCGACGTGAACCTGGCCGTCCGCCGCGCGGAGGCGGACGTGTTCCGGAGGTCGGCGCAGACGCTGATCGCGCGGAGGTAGCGGGACGAGGCGGCCTCGTCGCGCGCCGCCGCGACGCGCACGTGTTCCGATCCTCGGATCGTCTGCCGCCTGACGGCGTGGACGACCTGCCTGAGGCCGGTGCTCCGGGCGCTCTCCGGCGTGCCCCTGCCCTACGACGCGAGCGCCGCGAGCACGCCCATCGTCGTGACGATGCCGACGATCCGGCCGTCCTTCGGGCTCGTCACGAGCACGCGGTGGATCTTGTGCGACACCATCTTCCGCGCGACGTCCGGGAGCGTGGCGTCCACGGTGACGTGGTAGATCTCCGACGTCATCACGTCCCGCGCGATCTCCTCCGACTCCGGCGGCTCCTCCGTCGGCTCGTACGCGTCGTCGTCGGGGTCGGTGATCTCCTCCGACGGCATCTCGTAGAACGAGCGCCCGTGCTTCGGCCGCGCGTCGGGGTCCTCGACGTACCGCTCGACGAGGTCGCGGAGCGACACGACGCCGACGATCCGCCCGGACTGGTCCACCACCGGACAGCCGGAGATGCGGTTCTCGCAGAGCACGCGCTCGACCTCGGAGAGCGGCGACGTGTCGGCGACGGACAGCACGCGCGTCTGCATGATGTCGCCCGCGGAGAGCTGGACCCAGCGCGGGAGCGGCGGGCCTTCGAGCGTCGGACGGCTTGCGGGGCTGGACACGGCGCACCTCCTCGCCGTCGGCGGCCCGAAGATCGGGCCCCGTCCGGCAGATGGAAGCCTAGAGCCCCGCGGCGCGGCGCGGGGTGACGAGGGTCACCCGTCGGCGCGGCGAAGGTCCCCGGCGCGACGGGGCGGAAGCCGCTCGCCGCGCGCGGCCGCGGCCACGATGCGGCCGAGCTGCGCGAGTCCGTCGGTCAGCGCCGCCGGCCCCGGCTGGAGGATGTACGTGCTCTTGATCTCGTAGAGCTGGTCGTCGCGCACCGCGGCGACGCGCTCCCAGCCCGCGCGCGCGCGGATCACGTCGCGGCTCGCCTTGCGCCCGCACCACGACGCGATCACGAGTTCGGGGTCCCGCCGCGCGACCTCCCGAGGATCGACGATTCGTCCCTTCGCGCCCTGTTCCGCGCGCAGTTCGGGGAAGACGTCGTCGGCGCCCGCGACGCCGGCGAGCTCCGACACCCATCGGATTCCCGAGATCAGCGGGTCGTGCCACTCCTCGAGGAACACCCGCGGCCGCCGCGGCAGCGAGGCGGCCCGCTCCGCGGCGGCGCGGACGCCCTCCGCGAGTTGCGCGGCCAGCGCATCCGCGTCGGCGCCGCGCCCCACGATCGCTCCGGTCACGCGGATCGTCTGGAGGATCTCGGCCACGCTCCGCTGGTTGAAGACGACCACGGGCACGCCCCGCTTCACGAGTTCGGCCGCGAGCGGCGCCTGCAGATCGGAGAACCCGACCACGAGGTCCGGGCGGAGCGCGAGGATCTCGTCGTACTTCGCCGTGAGGAAGGCGCTCACCCGCGGCTTCCGCCGCGCCTCCGGGGGCCGGACCGTGTACCCCGACACGCCGACCACGAGGTCCATCGCGCCGATCCGGTGGAGCGTCTCCGTCGTCTCCTCCGTGAGGCAGACGATCCGCCGCGGATGGGGCGGCGCGGCGGCGAGGAGGCGGGTCACGTCGTCGTTCATTTCGGGTCCCGGGGAGCTTCTACCGCGGCGGGATGTCCCCTCGTGCGGACACCCCGCCCGCGTGCGGCCGGAAATCCGGAATGGCACGGCGTTCCCGGGGTGTCGGAACGTCGAAAGCTTCCCCGGCGGTCCGCCCTGTGGTGGCCTGACGGGCTGTCCCGGGCCGGACCGGCGCAGCGCCGCGCGGCCCCGAAGGAGGTTCCATGCGCATCCTCGGCACCCTTGCGATCGGCGTGGTCGCGCTCGGCGCGGCGGCGTTCGTCGCCGCCCGCCCGTTCGGACCCGGCGACGCAGCGTACGCCGGCGACGGTCAGGTCGCGGGCGAAGTGGAGTGGTTCGCAGACTACGACAAGGCGGTCGAGGCCGCGAAGGCGCAGAAGAAGGACCTGCTCGTGGACTTCACGGGCTCCGACTGGTGCGGCTGGTGCATCCGCCTCCACAAGGAGGTGTTCGAGCAGGCCGAGTTCAAGGCCGAGGCGCCGAAGGACTACGTGCTCTGCGCGCTCGACTTCCCGAACGGCGAGGCCGCAAAGGCGAAGGTGCCGAACCCGGCGCGGAACCAGGAGCTCTCGCAGAAGCACGGCATCCAGGGCTTCCCGACGATCCTCCTGCTCACCGCCGACGGCGACGTGATCGCGCAGACGGGCTACCAGCCCGGCGGCGCGAAGCCGTACGTCGAGCACCTCGCGAAGATCCGCACGGCCGGCAAGGAGGCCATCGCCGCCGCCTCGAAGCTCGAGGCGGAGTACGCCGCGGCGAAGCCGGAGGAGCAGGGCGCGGTCGTCGGACGCGCGCTCGACATCCTCGAGAAGCTCGGTTCGCCGGCGGGCCCCGGGAAGCGCATCGCCGCCGTCGCGGCGCACGCGATGACCGCGGACCCGAAGAACGAGAAGGGTCTCCAGCTCCGCGCGGTGAAGGCGCTCCTCGGCGCCGGTCTCGCCGACGAGAAGGTCGTCGAGGCGGGCCGCGCGCTCGACCCGAAGAACGACCAGGGTCTGCTCGAGCTGGTCCTCGCCCACGACATGCAGGCCGCGATGATGGACGAGTCCGGCGAGAAGATGGCTCCGTTCATCCAGTCCGCGGTGGCGTTCGCGAAGATCGGGAACTTCAAGGACCCCGAGGTGTACGTCGGCGCCCTCGCCAACGCGGCGGGCATGGCGAAGCAGGTGCTCGGCGACGACGCGTCGGCGCGCACGCTGGCGCAGGCGCTCCGCGACAAGGGCCCGAAGGACAACCCGCGCCTCGACGCGTTCCTGAAGCAGCTCCTCGACACGGAGGCGCCCGAGGCTCCCGAGGCTCCGAAGCCGCCCGAGGCCCCCAAGGCCCCCGACGCGCCCAAGTAGCCGGACGTCTCCGGCTTCCTCACGAGGGGCGGGCCGCTGCGGGGAGGTACCATCCCCGCTCGACCCGCCCCTTCGATTCCGCAGGAGGTCCCCGTGCGCCCGCCCCACATCCCGACGCTGCTGCTCGCCTCGGTCCTCTGCCTCGCTCCGGTCGCGGGCGGCGCCGTTCCGGCGGCTTCGGCCCAGGAGGCTCCGGCCGCGCCCGCGTGGTTCCCTGACTTCGACCAGGCGCTCGCGGCGGCGCGGCAGGCGGGGAAGACGCTCCTCGTGGAGTTCACGGGCACCGACTGGTGCCACTGGTGCGCGCAACTCGACGCCGAGGTCCTCTCGAAGCCCGAGTTCGCGGCGGCGGCGACGTCGTACGTGCTCTGCCGCCTCGACTTCCCCAACGGAGACGAGGCGAAGGCCCGCGTCCCGAACCCGGCGCGGAACGCCGAGATCGCGAAGTCCCAGGGCGTCACGGAGTACCCGACCGTCCTCCTCTTCGCCCCCGAGGGCGACGTCCTCGCGATGACGGGCTACGAGCCCGGCGGCGCCGCGAAGTGGGTCGATCAGCTCGCGAAGCTCGAGCGCTTCGGAAAGCGCACGCGCGACGACGCGGCCGCGATGGAGCGCGACCTCGCCGCGGCCGGGACGCCGGAGGCGCGGAGCACGGTGATCGCGCGCGCGGTGGACTTCCTCGAGCGGAAGGACGAGAGCCCCGTCCGCCGGAAGCGCTGGAACGCGGGGCCGGGGCGCAGGATCGCGGCCATCGCGGCGCAGGCGTCGCAGGCGGACCCGCAGGACGCGGCCGGACTCCAGTCCCGCGCGCTCCGGGCGCTCTTCGCGTCGCGCGCGGCGGGCGACGCCGAGATCCGCGCCGCGCGGGCGCTCGACGCGGACAACCGGCGCGGCCTCCTCGAGATGGCGCTCCTCACCGACATGCAGGCCGCAAAGGACGACGAGAGCGGATCGCGGAACGCTCCGTTCGTAGAGTCCGCCGTGACGCTCGCGAAGACCGGGACTCTGCGGGACGCGGACTACTACGTCCCGGCGCTCGTCCAGGCCGCGTTCACGGCCAAGGACAAGCTCGGCGACATGAAGACCGCCCGCCTGCTCGTGAAGACGCTCCGCACCCTCGGCCCGAAGGACGACGCGCGCCTTGAGCGGATGCTGAAGCAGATCGTCGACAAGGACTGATCCTCTCAGCGGACGCGGACTTCGTAGCGTCCATAGCGTCCCGCCGTGCGCCAGCCCTGCGAGAGCCAGCGGTCGAGGGGCATCGGCGTCGCCTCCGGCGGCGCGGCGTCCCGGCTGTCGAAGAGGACGACCGTGCCGACGCCCGCGCGCTCGGCGTCGGCGACGATCCCCTCCTGCACGTCGCGGCGGGTCGTCACTCCGGGGTCGAAGTGGTAGTCGTAGGCCGGCGGCACGCGCCCGAGGAGGAAGTAGAGGAGCAGGTCCTGGTCGTGGATGCGGTCATGACGCGCGCAGGCGGAGAGGATCGGCCCGCCGTCCGACGCGCGAAGGAAGCCGAGCATCCGCCGGTAGTCGTCGGCCTCCTGCTTCGGCAGCCAGAGCGTCGACGTGCCGGGCCAGTCGGGACCGAGGCGCTCGATCGGGACCTCGCGCCGGCCGAGCATGTGCTTCGCGCGCGCCGCGGCCGACGGAATCCCGCTGACCGCGATCGCGGCCGTCGCGACGGCCGTCAGCGCGAAGGTGGCCGCGCGGGACCTCGCGAACGCCGCAGATGCGGCGACCGCGGCCACGAGCGCGATCGGCACCGCGTGGTGCGGCTCCGTGCGAAGGACGAGGTACCGGAGCGACCAGAGGACCATCACCGCGAGTCCCGCGAGCCCCGCCGCGCTCCCGCCGGGCGGAAAGATCCCGGGCGCGGCACGTCGCCGCGCCGCCCATCCGGCCGACAGGCAGACGACGAGCGCCGCGACGCCGAGCAGCGCCACGGAGAGCAGCGGCACGCTGTCGAGCAGCACGCCGATCGAACCGTGCCCCGTGTCCCGATGGGCGACCGTGGACATCGGGTTCACGACGAGCCCCTCCCACACGCGCCGCGGCGACTCGATCAGGGCGGGCAGGAGGAGCAGGCCGAGCACGCCCGCGGCCGACGCCCCGCACGCCGCGAACGCGCGGAAGCGAGATGACCGCGACGCGCCGTCCGCAGAGAGCGCCACGGCGACCGCGGCCGACACCGCCGCGACGGCGCCGAAGTCCTGACGAAACCAGCCCGCGAGCCCCGCGACGCCGCCCGCGGCGACGGCGCGCACGATCGGCGGCCAGTCCGGAGGACGCACCGCGCACGTGACCGCGAGCAGCGCCAGCGCGACCGACGGATACGGGTAGCTGAACGCGAGTCCCGCCGCGAGCGCGAGGAGGGCGCGAACCGCCGAGCCGCCGAGCCGCGCGGCGCAGTGCCAGGCCATCCACGCCTGCACGCCCATCACCGTGAAGTCGAGGTACGAGTGGACGTCGAACGTGCGCCCGAACGCGGCGAACGCCCAGCGCTTCAGGTAGTAGCCGCCGGGCGTGTAGAGCGTCTGGAAGTCCGTGTACGGGCTCCTCCCGTCGGCGATGAGGTCCGCCGCGCAGAGCGCGATCCCCGCGTCGAACCGGTTCGTCGGCCACGGGAACGGAAGGCAGTGCCACGTGACCGCGACGGCGAGCACCGCGAGCGACGCGGCGCCGAGGACGCGCGGCGGGCGCAAGGCGCTCACGGGTCCATCCTCCGCGAGCGGAACGCCAGCACGATCAGAGCGGCGAGCGACGCAAGCGAGATCGCCGCGCCCGCCCGCCATCCGGGCGCGGTGTATCTCCACTCGGCGGTCCACGCGGCGTCCGGCACGTCCACCGCCATGAACGCGTGGTTGGCGATCCGCACGTCGCGCGCTGTCCCGTTGACCGTGCACGCCCATCCGGGGTCGAACGACTGGCTCCAGACGAGCACGCCGCCGGCGCTCCCCGTCATCGTCGCTCCGTTCACGGGGATCGCGGACGGGACGGCATCGACGATCCGCTCCGCGGGCGGCATGAACGAGTCGTCGATCGCGGGGACGCGGGACACCCATGCCTGCGGCGTCGCGCCGCGGTCCCACACGCCGTCGGCCACGCGGGTCCAGCCCGCGCCCGGCGCGTCCGTCCATCCCACGGCGTACCGCGCGCCGAACAGCGGGAAGAGGCGATGGTTCAGCGAGCGCGTGGGACCGTAGGCGTAGAGAGGCTCCTTCGGCGGGACGCGCGGGAACGGCGCGCCCTTCTCGAGGATGCGGGCGAGGTCCATCGTGGCGAGGGGCGCGAGCGCGGAGAGTCCGCGCACGTTCCCCACGTCGGCGACCTCCCCGTGATTCTCCCAGTTGAAGACCGCGTCGGACGTGATCGCCCGCGGCGGCCACGCGTCGCCGGAGGCCCTGTGGTGCTCCGCGACCGCGGCGAACGGCGCGTCGGGACGCAGGAGGTCGGCGGTCGGGCGGAGCCGGCCCTTCGCCGTGGGATAGCCGAAGCCCAGCGATCCCGCGTCGAGCAGCGCCGCGGCGGCGACGATCACGGTCGCCGCCGCGCTCAGCGACGCCGGTGCCGCCGCACGGCATGCGAGCGCGACGAGTCCTCCGAACGCGATCCCGGCCTGGACGAGTTCGCGCCCGGTGGCGGCGGTCGGCACGAGCGCTGCGACGACGAGGAGCCCTGCAACCGACGCGGACGACGCGAACACGACGCGCGGCCCGGCCTGGCCGCCGCGCAGCGCGTCCATCCCCATCGCCGCCAGCACGGGCACGTAGAGCACCCATCCGACGAGGTACTGCGACGGGTTCCGGAACGACGACGCGAGCGGCACGAGATCGAGCGCATGTCCGAGGGGCGTCTGCGTGCCGAGCGACGCGACCACCGACAGCAGCGCGACCGCAGCGAACGCGGCGGCCCCGGGCCGCCGGGCCGCGACCGCCACCGCGCCGAGCGCGACCGGCAGCGCGCCGAGGTACGCGAACCCCTGCTTCACGACGCCGTTGTCCGTGGCGAGCCGCGGCGAGAGCATCATCCACAGGTGCGACGGCTCCGCACGGAGCCACTGGAGCAGATCGGGATCCAGCCCGAGTTGCCGCTGCGAGAGCGACGTGGCGTGCAGCGTCGGAAGGAGCTGCGCGGCGCCGAGCCCGGCGCCGAGCGCCGCACCCGCGCCCGCCGCGCACAGCGTCCGCAGGCGGTCGTTCCAGTCGGCGAGCGTCCGCGGCATCCCCGGATCGAGCACGAGGAGCACCGGGAAGAACACCGCCGCGCGCTGGAGGAACGGCGGATAGCCGGACACGACGCCGAGCCCGACCGCGAGCGCCGTCCACGCCGCCCCCGAGCCGAGTCGCCGCTCGCGGAACCGCGCCGACGCGAGGACGAGCAGCGGGAGCCACGCGAGCGTGCGCAGCACGGCCATCTGCGAGAAGCAGGTGGTCGTGATCCCCGAGAGGAGGAGCAGCCCGCCGCCGAGCGACGCAGCGAGCCGCGAGTGCCCGCGTGCGATCAGCGCGGCGTACATCACCGCGCCGAGCAGGAACCGGTGCAGCAGGATCTGCGGGAGGAGCGTCTTCGCGGGATGGATCAGGTCCGTCACCCAGTGGAGCGGGTACGAGAGCGCCGCCTCGGCCTGCGCGAGGAACGGCATCCCGCAGAACACGTTCCCCCACCAGTGCGCGAGCTCACCCTCCTGCCGCGCCTTCCACGCATGGAGGCGGAACGGGTACCAGTGGTCGGAGAGGTCGAGGAAGAAGGGCGCCTCGCCTCGCACGAGGGCGCCTCCGAACGGCGCCGCCGCGAGCGCCGCCATGAGCAGCAGCGCGGGTAGGTGCCGGCGGAGCCCGTCGGGTCGCACCGGGGGATGGTATTGAAGGGAGGCCCGGCATCGCACGACGGGACGGGGGCGCTGGGGATACCTTCGGCCGAGCGACATGGACTGGCCCGCGGAACTGCTCGCATTCGCGCCGCACGCGGCGGCCGCCGCGGCGTTCGCGGCGGCGCTGTCCCTCGCGCCCGTCCGGTCACGCATCGCGTCGTGGCGCGACGCCGCGGCCGGGTGGAGCCGGTGGAGGGCGGCGATCCTCGTGGTCGTCGCGATCGTGTCCGTGCGCGCGGCGCTCATGGCGTCGTTCGAACCGCACTTCTCCCACGACGTGGAGGAGTACGTCACCAAGGCGGAGGCGATCCTCCGCGACGGTCATCCGCGGAACGCCGAGCGGAACGCCGCGGGGACGCTCTTCTACCGGCCGCAGGGGATGTCGCTCGCGCTTGCGGGCTGGTACCTCGTGACCGGGACGGCGGGCCTCGCGTCGGCCCGCGTGTTCGGCATCGCCTGCGCGGCGGTCTGCGGGCTCGCGATCCTCTCGCTCGGACGCGCCCTCCGCCGCGACGGCGAGGCGCGCCTCGCCGCGCTCGCGTACGCGGCGCTCCTCCCCCACGCCGTGTTCGCGGTGATCCCGTACACGGAGACGTTCGCGACGATGCTCGTCGTCGCCGCGTCCGCCGCGTTCGAGCGCGTGCGCCGCGGCGAGGCCGGGCTCCGCGGAGCCCTCGCGTTCGGATTCCTGCTGGGGTGGGTCGGCATCACGCGCACCGAACTCGTCGTGCTGCTGCCGGCCGGCTTCGCGGCGTGGTTCGCGTGCTGGAGGCCGCAGCGGGTCCGCGCGGCGGTCCTCTCGGCCGTCGCGGCGGCCGCGTGCGCCGTGCCCTTCGCCGTCAACCACTCGCTCCGCGACGGCTATCCGGGCACGCTCCGCACGAGCGTCCAGAGCGGGCTCATCCTCTACTTCGGGAACAACCCGATCGAGGTGAACGGATACGGGAACGCGTCGCCGCCCGTCGTCGCGAGGGTGCGCGAGATGTACGCCGAGGACCCGACCGGCGGCGCCGCCGCCGACGCCGCGCTCGCGTGGATCCGGGAGCACCCGGGCGAGGCGGCGGCGAACGCTCCGAAGAAGGCATGGCATCTCTGGCTCGGCCGCCCGCAGGGGTTCGGATGGCACGCGGCCCGCGGCGCTCCGGAGGGCCTCGCCAGGGGCGCGTCCCGCGTGCTCGAGTCCCTCGCCTGGGCGCAGAGCCTCGCGCTGCTCGGGCTCGGCGTGTTCGCGCTGGCCGCGACGCTCCGGCGCGACGCGGCGTTCCGCTGGTGGAGATGGTCGCTCCTCGCGCACCTCGCCGTGTGGTGCGCGCTCGCGACGTCGGCCCGGAACCGCTATCCGCTGGAGCCGTGGCTGCTCCTCGCCGCCGCGATGCACGTCACGGCGCGAGTCTCCGCGACCGGATCCCCGCGGGAGACGCGGGACCTCACCTGATTCCGGGCGTCGGAATCGCCCCGCTCTCCGGCTGGACCGGCTTGCAGACCGACCGGATGTCGGCCGGCCAGCGCTCGGGGCGGCGGAGTCTCGACCGCGCCGCCTCGGCCTGCGCGATGCGCGTCTTGATCCCGCTCGCGATGGCCCCGGGGGCCCGCGGGAGCGACGCGCGCCACGAGTTCGCGCAGTCGCAGAGGATCCGGGACGCCTCGGCCTCGACCCGCTCCCCGCGGAGGCGGATCGCCTCGATCGCCGCGTCCTCCGCGGCCTCGGCCGCCGCTGCGTTCGCCGCGACCGTGACTCCGCTCCACGCGGGCGACGTCACGAGAAGCCGGTCGTGCTTCACGACGATCCGGTGTCCGGCGCCGGCGGCGTCGATCAGCACGCGGACCGTCTGGAGCAGGTCGAACGCGAGCCGGTCGCTCACCATCGACGCGGCCCGCCCCATGATGACCAGTTCGTCGTCGAGCCAGTTGCGCGACCGCTCGAACCACGGTTCGACCGCGGCGGCGGCGTCGAACGCGGCCTCGTACGCGTCCGCTGCGGCATCGAGTTCGCGCACCCAGTTCACCATCCGCGTGACCTCGGGCTCCGCCACGTTCACGTCCGGATCGGCGACCACGCCGCCGTGGAGGATCGCCTGCGCCACGAGCGAGTAGGTCGGATCCGCGTTCACCCGCGCGACGATCACCTCGAGCGCGGTCCGCCGGGCCGTCACCTCGTCGAGGAGCTCCGGGAACCGGGCGAGGGTCGAGTCGGCCGCGGAACTCGCGTCGTGCAGGGAGTCGAGCTCCTGCAAGGCGTCGTCGAACCCCGCCACCGCAAGGTCGAGCGCGGCGATGTCGTCCGCGTACGCACCGCAGGGCGCTCCCTCGACCTCGCGCGCCGCCCGCACGGCCCGCCCCTTCCACGCCGTCGGTTCCGTGAGGTCGTCGCGTCCCTGCTCGCCACCGCTCGTCCCGCACGCGGCCAGCGCCAGAACCACGGCGGTCAGTCCCCGGATCTTCATGCCTCACCTCCGAGTTCGGATGTTACCCCGCCGCGAGCCCGCGCGATCCATCGGACTCACTCCGCCGCGCGTCCCGCCGGGTCGATCCCGAGCTTCCGCTGGATGTCGCACACCATGCTGAAGAGCAGCGGGACGAGGATCAGCGTGAAGACCGTCGAGACGAGGAGTCCGCCGAGCACCACTGCGCCGAGCCCCCGGTAGAGCTCCGAGCCGGAGCCCGGCGCGAGCACGAGCGGCAGCATCCCGAGGAGCGACGTGAGCGTCGTCATCAGGATCGGGCGGAGGCGCGTCTTCACGCTCTCCGCGATCGCCTCGCGCGGCGGCAGCGCGCGGCCCGGACCCTCGTCGGCCGTGCCGCGCATGAAGTTCACCGCCTGGTGCACGAGCAGGATCGCGTTGTTCACGACGATGCCGATCAGGATCACGAACCCGAGCATCGTGAGCACGTCGAGGTTCTGCACGGGCATGTAGCGGTCGGAGAGGCTCCACGCGTGGACGAGGCGGAGCGCGGCGAACCCGCCGAGCGTGGCGAGCGGCACGCTGAAGAGGATGACGAACGGCTGGAGCCAGCTCTGGAAGAGGACGCACATGAGCAGGTAGACGACGATCAGCGCGAGCGCGAGCGACGACACGAGCGTGCCCTGGAGCGTCCCGTCGCCGAGCATCGCCGCGCGCACGGCCTGGAGCTTGCTCGCGGAGCCGGTGTACGTGGTGTCCACGCCGGGCGGGATCGAGCCGTCGGCGCGGCGCGCGTCGAGGATCGCGCGGATCTCCGTCACCGCCGCCTCGAGCGGCATGCCGGGCGGAGGCGTGAACTGGAGGGTCACCGCGCGACGCCGCGCGGACCGGTTGATCTGGGGCGCGGCGTTGACGCGCACGAGGTGCGCGAGCGCCGAGAGCGGGACCACCGCGCCGTGCGGCGTCGCGACCGGCTGGTCGCCGAGGCGTCCGAGCGCCCCCGGCTCCAGCGCGTCCTTCGCGACGACCTTCAGGTCCACCGACTGGCCGCCGACGCGGTACTCGCCGGCGAGCGCGCCGTCGCCGAACGCCTGCACCATCGAACCCACGTCCTGCCGCGTGAACCCGGACTCCGCGATGCGTTCGAGCTCCGGGACGATCCGGAGCTCCGGCGTCGGGAGGTTGAAGTTGCCCGGGTCCGGCTGGATCGAGTACGGCGGGAACTTCCGGAGGAGGTCGCCGTACGCGACGAGCGCGGCGCGGGTCACCTCGTCGAGGTCGTCGCCCTCGAAGTTCACCTTCACCGCGGAGCCGGTGCGTCCGCCGAGGCGGAAGAGCGGCACTTGGAACGCGAATGCGAGCGTGCCCGGCGCCTGTGGTCCCTGCGTGGCCGCCGCGAAGAGCGGGAGCATGTCCACGACGCGCGACGGATCGTCGGAGATGCCGCCGTGGAACATCAGCCCGTCGAACGAGACGAGGAAGTAGTTCTCCAGCGCGGGCGGGCGGATGTCGGGGCCGGGTCCGCCGCGCGCGAAGTCGAACGTCTTCAGGAGCGGCAGCGCGTCCTCGGCCCTCCGGCGCTCCTCCGATCCCGCCGGGAGGGCCGCGACCTCCCACGCGGGGCGGACCACGGTCTCGATGCGGTCGGCGAGCGCCTCCTGCTGCGCGAGGCTGTATCCCGGCGGCGGGACGAGGAGGCCGAAGACGAGGTTCCGGTTCCCCTGCGGGAGGTAGTCGGACGGCGGGAGCAGCGCGGCCGTGCCCCAGACCGACGCCACGGTGAAGAACGAGACGACCGCGAGTCGCGCGATCCAGCTTCCGGACAGGCGGAAGACGAGACCCGCGACCCCCGGCGCGACCCCCGCGAACGGCCGCGCGAGCGGCGCGAGCAGCCGCGAGAGCACGCTCCCCCCTTCCTTCCGGCGGACCCGCGCGATCAGCATCGGCACCACGGTCACGGAGACCACGAGCGACAGCCCCACCGCGGCGCAGATCGCCAGCGCGATGTCGCGGAAGAGCTGCCCCGCCTCCTCCTGGATGAGCAGGATCGGCACGAACACGACGAGCGTCGTCAGCGTGGACGCGACGACCGCGCCGTAGACCTCCTTCGTGCCGTCCACGGTCGCCCGCATGGGCGGCTTCCCCATCTCCATGTGCCGGTACGCGTTCTCGAGCACGACGATCGCGTTGTCCACGACCATGCCCACCGCGAACGCCATCCCCGCGAGGCTGATCACGTTCACCGTGCGCCCCATCGCGAGCATGAACACGACGGCGCCGATCACCGAGAGCGGGATCGAGATCCCGATGATCGCCGACGTGCGGAGGGACCGCAGGAAGAGGAAGAGCACGGAGACGGCGAGTAGCCCTCCGACCCAGATGTTCTCCGTGACGAGGTCGAGCGCGTCGTGGATGTACGTCGTCTGGTCGTAGACCTGCACGAGCGACAGCCCGCCCGCGAGGCCGCGGCGCCGCGCCTCGCCCTCGAGCACGCCGCCCGGCGCGTTCACCGCGGCGACGGCGCTCTTCAGGCGCCCCATCACCTCGATCACGTTGCTCCCGACCTCGTTCTGCGCGTTCAGCGCGACGACGGGCACGCCGCGGGACCGCACGAACGAGATCGGCTCCTTGTACGTCTCGACGACCTCCGCCACGTCGCGCACGCGGACCACGCCCGACGGCGTGTCCGCGAGCACAGTCTCGGCGACCTCCTCCGGACGCGAGAACCGCCCCTCCATGCGCACGCGCACGTCGGACTTCCCCGCCGCGAGCCGCCCGGCCGACGCGTTGCGGTTCGCGCTGCGGAGCGAGGCGAGCATCTGCGGGACGGTGACCCCGCGCTCCGCGAGACGCGCGGGGTCGAAGCGCACCTGCACCTCGCGCTCGCGGCCGCCGATCACGTTCACCTCGGCGAGGCCGGGCACGCGCTCCAGCATGGGCTTCACGCGGTCCTCGACGAAGTCCTGGAGCGTCCGCACGTCCACCGACGGATCGGCGCACGACAGCACGAACCACGCGATGTAGTCGCGGTTCTCCGGATCGGAGGCCTCGACGACGGGCTCGTCCGCGCCTTCGGGGTACTCGGGCACCTCGCGGAGCTTGTCGGACACTTCGCGGAGCGCCGACTCCTTCGGCGTCCCCACGGCGAACTCGAGGCGGAGGTTCCCGACGCCCTGCTGCGACGTGCTCGTCACGTTGCGGAGACCGGCGAGCCCCTGCAGCGCCTCCTCCTGCCGGTCCACGATCTCCTGCTCGATCTCGAGGGGGCTCGCGCCCTCCCACCGCGTGGAGACCGCGATGATCGTGTCCTCCACGTTCGGCGTGAGCTGGATCGGGAGGCGCTGCACGGCGAGGAGTCCGGCGAGCAGCGTGAGGATGACCCCCACGAGCACCGTGACCGGACGGCGGATCGACGCTTCGATCCAGTTCATCGCGGCTTCCCGGCGCCCTCGGGCGCGGCGACGGGGGACACGGGCGCCGTCGGGAAGAGCCGCTCGTTGCCCTCGACGATCGCGAGCGCGCCCTCGGCGAGCCGGTCGGACCGGACGACCGCGCGGCCGCCGGCGTGGAAGAGGATCTCCACGGGCACCCGCACCGCCGTGTGCGGCGCGCCGGCCGCGCCGGGCATCGCGACGTAGACGAACGGCCCGGTCTCGCCGCGGAGGAGCGCGTCCTCGGACACGGTGAGGTGCGCGGCGGACTCGGCGGTCGGCACCCACGCCGTGAGGGACATGCCGGACGTGAAGCCCCACGAGGCGTCGAGGGGCGCGACGACGGAGAACGTGCGCGCCCGTGGGTCCACGTCGGGGAGGACCCGCCACGAGGAGAGCGACTTCGCGGCGGCGCCCGTCGCGTCGGCGGAGAGGCGGATCTCTCCGCGGCCCGGCGACAGGGAGGCGAGGTCCCGCTGCGGCACGTCGATCCACGCCTCGCACGTCTCGGACATCAGGTCGGCGACGGCGCCGCCCGCGTCGAGCCACGCCCCCGGCGACACGCGGCGCATCGTCACGATCCCGTCGAACGGCGCGCGCACGGTGCAGTCGTCTGCCCGGCGGCGGAGCGTCGCGGCGCGTGCGTCGAGCACGGCGAACTCCGCCTCGGCCGCGGCGATCCTGGAGGAGGCCTCCTTCAGCGCGGCGCGCGCGTCGTCGAGGTCCCGCGCCGCGGCCGCGTCGCTCTTCACCGCGCGTTCCATGCGGTCGAGGTCGGTCTGCGCCCGCTCGCGCTCCGCGCGGCGGAGTTCCACGGTCGTCGTGACCATCCCGCGCTGGGACTCGATCACCGCGAGCTCGAGGGCGATCCGCTCTCCGTCGATGCGCGCGAGCAGGTCGCCCGCCTTCACGTGCTGCCCCTCGCGCGCCGGCGCCTCGAGGACGATCCCGGCCTCGCGGCCCGCGACGGCGGTGCGCTCCGCGGCGCGCACGTTCCCGGAGACGCGGCGGCGCTCGGTGACCGTCTCCTTCCGCACCGCGTCGGTACGGACCGCGGCGGGCGGCATCTCCTGCGCGCCGGCGGGCACGCCCGCGGCGAGTGCGGCAAGGGTGACGGCCGCTGCTCGGCAGACGGCGATCGGTCCGTGTCTCATGCGGGGCTCCATGGGGGGGCGCGCGGCCCGGCGCGGCGGACTTCGTCGCGGGGGTGCGGACCCGGAGGGGCCAGCCTATCGGCCCGAGGTGCGTCGGCCCAACTCGCCGAGGCGCGGAGCGATCACGCGGCGGACGCCGCCGCGATGTCGCGGCAGAGCGGGAAACGTGCGAGCGTGGACGCGCGGACTTCCTCGGGGCGGCCCGCGAGAGACGCGTCGAGGAGCCGCTTCGCCTCGGCCAGGTGCGCGTCGCCGCGGCCCGCCCGCCAGAGCAGGAACCGGGCCCGCATCCGCTCGTGCATCGCGAGCCGCGGCTCGTGGACGAGCGTCCGCTCCTCGGCGCGCGCGCCGTCGCCGCCGGGGAGGAGCGCGAGGTGGCAGAGCGCCATCGTCTCGAGGTCGGGGCTCCCCGACGCGATCCCCTGCGCGAGCGCCGCGTCGAGCAGGGCGCGCGCGGCGTCGGCATCGCGCCGGTCGACGAGGATCGACGCGATCGAGATCCTGACGCCCGCGGCCGCGCCCTTCGCCCCCGACTTCGCGAGCAGGTCCAGCGACTCGCGCAGCAGCGCGAGCGCGCCGTCGTCGTCTCCGCGGGCGGACCGGACATCGGCGAGGGTCGCGAGCGCGGACGCCTCCCCCACGCGGTAGGCCACTTCGCGGCTGATCTCGAGGAACCGCGAGGCGTTCGACTCCGCGTCGTCGAGCCGTCCTTCCATCAGCGCGATCGACCCGAGGTTCCCCGTGGAGATGCCCTCGCCCCGGCGGATGCCGACCTCGCGCGCGATCGCGAGGTGCCGTTCATAGCAGTCGCGCGCCTCCGCGAGGCGTCCGAGCGAGTGCCACGCGTTGCCGAGATTCCCCGTGGCGGGAGCCTCTCCGCGCCGGTAGCCGATCTCGCGGCTGATCGAGAGGTGCGCCTCGTGGTAGCCGCGGGCGTCGTCGAAGCGGCCGAGCGTGTGCACGGCGATGCCGAGGGAGCCGAGCGTCACGGCCTCGCCGCGGCGGTTCCCCGTTTCGCGGCAGAGGACGAGCGCGCGCTCGTAATGCGGAACCGCCTCCGCCGGATAGCCCATCGCCTGGACGGCGCTCCCGAGGCTCTGCAGAGCCGAGCTCTCGCCGAGCGGGTCGCCCTCCGCGCGGGAGATGGCGAGCGCGTCCTCCGCGCACCGCCGGGCCTCCTCGATCCGGCTTTCGAGGAGCAGCGCCCCGCCCAGGGCGAGGAGGGCGGCCGCCTCGCCCTTCCGGTCACCGAGGGAACGAAAGAGCGCGAGCGCCTCCTCCGCCGCCGCACGCTGCGCGGCGCGGCGCCCCAGCAGGTCGAGGCGTCCGGTCATCCGCACGAGGAGCCGCGCGCGCTCCGCCCCGGCGAGCAGGTCCGGCACGGCGAGCGCGCGCTCCGCCAGCTTCACAGCGGCCTCGTTCGCGAACGTGCGCTCGAAGTGCGTGAATGCGGCGTCCAGGTAGCGACGGGCGCGATCGCCCTGCGCGCCGGAGAGGAAGTGGCCGCACAGGTCGGCGGCGAGCGCTCCGTCGAGCTGCGAGACGTCCTTCGAGGCGGCGCCCGTGCGCGCCTCGATCGCCTCGCCCAGGGCCGCGTGGTACTCCTCGCGGAGCATCTCGGGGAGCGCGCCGTAGAGCGCCTCCTGCACCTGGTGATGGTCGAAGATGAAGTTCCGTCCCGACGCACGGACGAGCCGGTCGCGCTTCTCCACGCGAGCGAACGTCTGGAGCGCGGGGATCCGGCCGATCCCGAGCGCGGCGCCGGCGAGCGAGGCGTCGAACTCGAATCCGAGGCACGACGCGACGTCGAGCAGGTTCCGCTCCGCCTCGTCGAGCCCGGCGACGCGGGCGTTCACGAGGTCCATCACGGTGGACGGGATGCTGATCTCCGCGATCGCCTGCGTGGACGCCCACGTGCCGTCGGCGCGGAGCGCGATGAGATGGTTCTCCCGGAGCCCGCGGATGATCTCGAACGCGAAGAACGGATTCCCGTCGGACTTGACGGCGATGCGATGGCCGAGCTGCGCCGCGAGGTGCTCCGACTTGAACGAGTCGGCGAGGAGCTCCGCGAGGTCCTTCGGCCCGAGCCGCGCCAGCGGCATGCGGTGCGCGTTCTGCAACGAGCGGATCGAGGCGAGCCAGCGCTCGTCCACGCCGGGGCGCGCCGTGCCGACCAGGAGGATCCGGTGCCCCGGCGCCGCGAGCGCGAGCGCCGCGAACAGCGCGCGCGCCTCGTCCGGCGCGAAGTGGAGGTCGTCGATCAGCAGCACCGTCGGGCGGTCGGCCGCGAGGCTCCGGGCGGCCGCGACGAAGCACGACTGGATCGAATCGCGGGCGAGGGGCTCCGACCCGGGCGGAGGCGGTGCGCCCGTCAGCAGCGCGGCGAACGCGGGCGCGAGCGTCGCCGCCGCGCCGAGCCGCCCGCGGACCGCGTCCTCGAGCCCCGCCTCCCCGAACTGCTCGCGGAACGCGGTCGCGAAGGCGCCGATGGCCGTCGCCGCGCCGCCGGGCGGGTAGCTCCCGAAGAGGAAGTTCAGATCCTCGCCGTCGCGCTGGAGCCGCCCGACGAGCTCGTCCACGACGCGGCTCTTGCCGATCCCCGCCTCGCCCTCGACGAGCACGATCTGCGCGTCGCCGCCGCGCACCTTCTCCCAGAGTCCGCGCAGCGTCGCGAGGTCGGCCTCGCGGCCGTAGACCGCCGTCTCGCGGGGGACGCGGATCCTCCGCAGGGGTTTCCGCGTGGCCTCGACGAGCGCACGGGCCCGCGCCGTCCACCAGACCGACTCCTCGCCCCGTTCGAGCGCCTCCGCCAGCGACGCGGCGTCGGGGAAGCGCGCGCCCGGGTCCTTCGCGAGGAGGCAGTGGACCGCCTCCTCGTAGAACGGGGAGAGCTGCGGGTTCGCATCGCCCAGGCGGCGCGGCTCCTCGTGCAGCACCTTCCGGAGGATCTGCGCGATCGCGTCTGCGAAGTACGGGTTCACGCCGCAGGCGAGCTCGTAGAGGACGAGACCGAGCGCGTGCAGGTCCGCGCGGCCGTCCACGCTCTTCCCGCCGTCGGTGAAGCACTCCGGCGCGGCGTAGTGGATCGACCCGACGAACGAACCGGTCTGCGAGAGGCGCGCCGCGTCGTCCACGAGGCGGGCGACGCCGAGATCCATGACCTTCACCACGTGGTCCTTCGTGATGAGCACGTTCTCCGGCTTCATGTCGCGGTGGATCACGCCGGCGGCGTGGATCGCGGCGAGACCCTTCGCCACCTCGCGGCCGATGTGGCGGCAGAGCTCCTCCGGCACCCGCTCGAGCTCCTCGAGCAGTTCGCGCAGCGTGCGCCCCTCGACGTACTCCATCGTCAGGAAGTCCACGCGCTTCCCGTCGTGTTCGACGCTCGCGCAGTCGAATGTGCGCACGACGTTCTCGTGGACGACGGCCTGCCCGATCTGCGCCTCGCGGAGGAACCGCTGGAGGAACTGCGGCGACTCGAGGAGGTGCGGATGGACGATCTTCAGCGCCACGACGTCGCCGCGCCGGAGACCGGGGGCGTCGCCGACCACCGACGCGGACCAGACCTTCCCCATGCCGCCCGAGCCGAGCTCGCGGTCCAGTCGGTAGGGGCCGAGTTCCATCGCGTCCTCCGGGTGCGGTTCGGCGGGGCGCCGAGCCGCGGATCGTAGCGCGGAGGCGGAACCTGCGGTGCGCGCGATCCGCCGGAACCCCGGCCCCGGAATCGGAAGGGCGGACCGGAGATCCGGTCCGCCCTTCAGGGTCGCGAGGCCGAGGGAGGAAGCGGGCTAGAAGTCGCCGCCCATGTCCCCCATGCCGCCCATGCCGCCGCCCATGCCTCCCGGCCCGCCGCCGCCGCCCGGCTTCTTCTTCTCCGGGATCTCGGTGATGACCGCCTCGGTGGTGAGGAGCAGCGTGGCGACGCTGGCCGCGTTCTGCAGCGCGGCGCGGACGACCTTCCGCGGGTCGATCACGCCGGCCTTGACGAGGTCCTCGTACTCCTCGGTCGCGGCGTTGAAGCCCCACGTGCGGGACTTCTGGCTGCGCACCTTGTCCACCACGATGGACCCGTCGGTGCCCGCGTTCTGCGCGATCTGGCGGATCGGCGCCTCGAGGGCGCGGCGGACGATGTCCACGCCGACCTTCACGTCGGCCACCTCGGACTTGAGCGAGTCGAGGCACTTCTGGCAGTTGAGGAGCGCCACGCCGCCGCCGGGGAGGATGCCCTCCTCGAGCGCCGCGCGGGTCGCGTCGCGCGCGTCCTCGACGCGCATCTTCCGCTCCTTCATCTCGACCTCGGTCGCCGCGCCCACGTTGATCTGGGCCACGCCGCCCGCGAGCTTCGCGAGGCGCTCCTGGAGCTTCTCGCGGTCGTAGTCGGACTTCGTCTCGGCCAGCTCGCGGCGGATCTGCTCGACCCGGCCCTTGATGTCGGCCGGCTTGCCCGCGCCCTCGACGATCGTGGTGTTGTCCTTGTCCACGATCACCTTCTTCGCGCGGCCGAGGTTCGCCACGGTGACGTTCTCGAGCTGCACGCCGAGGTCCTCGAAGATCGCCTCGCCGCCCGTCAGGACCGCGATGTCCTGGAGCATGGCCTTCCGGCGGTCGCCGAAGCCCGGCGCCTTCACCGCGACGACGTCGAGCGTGCCGCGCAGGCGGTTCACGACGAGCGTCGCGAGCGCCTCGCCCTCGACCTCCTCCGCGATGACGAGCAGCGGCTTCCCGGCCTTCGCCACCTGCTCGAGGAGCGGGAGCATGTCCTTGACGTTCGAGATCTTCTTCTCGTGCACGAGCACGAGGCAGTTCTCGTAGACGCACTCCATCGACTCGGGCTTGTTCACGAAGTGGGGCGAGAGCCAGCCCTTGTCGAACTGCATGCCCTCCTTCCACTCCACCTCGGTGGTGATGCCCTTGCCTTCCTCGACGGTGACGACGCCGTCCTTGCCGACCTTCGTCATCGCCTCGGCGATCTTCCCGCCGATCTCCCGGTCGTTGTTCGCGGCGATGGACGCGACCTGCTCGATCTCCTGCTTGTCCTTCGCGTCGATCTTGACGGAGTCCTTCTCGAGCTGCGCCACGATCGTCTCGACCGCGAGCTCGATGCCGCGCTTGATGCCGAGCGGCGACGCGCCGGCCGCGACGTTCTTCAGGCCCTCCTCGTAGATCGCCTCCGCGAGGACCACGGCGGTCGTCGTGCCGTCGCCGGCCACGTCGGCCGTCTTCGACGCGACCTCGCGCACCATCACCGCGCCGATGTTCTCGTAGCGGTCGGAGAGCTCGACCTCCTTCGCCACGGTGGCGCCGTCCTTGGTCACCGTCGGGGCGCCGAAGGACTTCTCGATGAGGACGTTCCGGCCGCGGGGGCCGAGGGTCACCTTCACGGCGCGGGCGAGCTGCCGGACGCCGCGGCGCGTGGCCTCACGCGCCTCCTGGTTGTATGCGATGCGCTTCGCGGTCATGGGTCGTGTCTCCGGTTCGTTCGTTTGGGGGTGCGGATCGGCGTGCGGCGCGGGCCGTCAGTTCTCGACGGTCGCGAGGATGTCGTCCTCGTTGATGAGGATGTACTCGTCGCCGTCCACCTTGACCTCGCTGCCGGCGTAGGGGCTGAAGATCACGCGGTCGCCCGCCTTGACCTGGAACTTGCTGCGCTCCCCGCTCTTCAGGAGCTTGCCGTTGCCCACGGCGACGACCTTGCCCTCCTTGGGCTTCTCCTTCGCCGTGTCCGGAAGGACGATCCCGCCCTTCGTCTTGCTCTCCGCCTCGAGGCGCTTGACCAGCACCTTGTCGTTGATCGGCTTGATCTTGGCCATCTGGGTCCTCTCCTGAAGGTCGGTGCATCGACGGGTCGTTGCCGCGCCCGCGGCACCCGATCGTGCGTCGCCGCGCCGTTTGTCCCAAGGCGCGGCAAGGTCCGGGCATGACCCGGCCTCGGGAGGGGATTCGCAACGGGGGGACCAAAGGCCGACGGCGCCCCGTCGACGACGCAACCCGTTTTCATCCAACGCCTTGAGGCGTCCGTGGGCTCGCGGAGCCCTTCTGCCAAGCTGTCCGGCAGGGCCCGCGGCGCACGCCGCCCTGCCACGCTGGCAGGGCTCGTCCGGTCACTCTTCGTCGAGCTCGATCTTGATCGGGACGCGGACGGTCGAGTTCACGGACATGATCGACAGCTCGGGGAGCTGGATCGTCACGGGGGTGGAGAACGCGCCGAGGCTGGTCGAAACGGTCGGGATCGGGCGCTTCAGCTCGGACTTCGTGGCGCGCACGGTCACGGTGGCCGTGGCGGCGTCCTGCTCGGCCTTCACCTGCCGCCAGGACTCGTTGTAGAAGGCCGCGACCTTGCCCGCGAAGTCGGCGAGCCCGGTGTCGCCGATCTTCTCGGCGTAGCGGATCAGCGCGAGCTTCCCCTCGGCGCGGGGCTTCCGGAGCGGGGACTGCATCTTCGCGATGCAGTCGCGGATGGTCTTCACGTGCTCCTTCTGCGCCCTCTCGGCCTCCGCGATCGCGCGGCGGCGCTCGAGCTCCTCCTTCGCGATCCACTCGGTCCCGACCTTCACGAAGCCGCGGGAGAGGCGGTACTCGTCCTCCGTCATCCAGCGGCCGTCGCTCCGGACGTAGCCGAGGCGGGCACGGGCGCCCTCGTGGTCGGGATCGAGGACGAGGACGGTGCGGAGTTCCTTCTTCTCGAGGTCCGCGAGCTTCTGGTCGCGGCACCAGTCCGCGAGCTCCATGCGCTTCGCAGGGTCCTTCGCGGTCCCGGCGGCGTCGAGCGCGGCGGACTTCTCCGCGTAGAGGTCCTTCCGCGTCTTCCCGGGGACGATCTGCTTCACCTCGTCCTTCGCGAGGCGGATCTCGCCGCTGCCGGTGTCGATCACGACCTCGGACCCGACCGTGCGGGCCTTGCCCTCGAGCTTGCCGCCGTTGACCAGGAGCACTTCGTCCGCCCGCGCGGTCAGGGCGGAGGCGGTCAGCGCGAAGGCGGTCCCCGCAACGGCGAGCAGCGCGGCAGGGACGGACCGGACGGCGGGGGTTCGCGGCATGGGGCGCATGGTACTCGCTCCTGCGGATTGCGGGGACGTCATCGGAATCCGGACAGGGCGCGGGCGCGCCCGCCTTTCGCCCGGTCGTCCGGGGGCCCGCAGCGAGGCTCGGGCGCATGCCCGATTCCACGGCCGGACACGCGCCGCGCTCCGGGGGCCACTTCGGGGGCCGCCTCGGGGGCCGGATCGACGCCCTCGTGACGCGCTCCCGCCTCGGCCCGCTCCTCGTCGGCGCCGCCTGCTACGCCGGCGCCTCGACCGCGCTCCGGCTCGCGCTGCTCGGCGCCTTCTGGCGGGAGGCCGAGGTCTCGCTCCCCGGCGCGGCGGCGGTCGTCGGGCTCGGCCTCGGCTTCGACCTGGTCGCCGCCGTGTACCTGACGCTCCCCTGCGCCGCCGCGGCCGCCCTGCTCCCGTCGCGCGCGTGGAGGTCGCGGTGGATCCGCGGCGGAGCGATCGCCGCGTGCGCCGCCTGGGCGTACGTCACCCTGTTCGGCGGCGTGATCGAGTGGTTCTTCTTCGACGAGTTCGGCTCGCGGTTCAACTTCGTCGCGGTGGACTACCTCGTCTACTCGAAGGAGGTGGTCGGGAACATCCGGGAGAGCTATCCGCTCCAGTGGATCCTCCCGGCTGTTGCGGTGCCGGCGGCCGCGGTCTTCGCCCTCGTCCGCCTCCCCCTCGCGCGGGCCATGGGAGGGGACGCGCCGCCCGGGCGCCGCTTCCGCGACGTCGCCGCGCACGCGGCGCTGGCCGCGGCTCTCGGATGGACCGTCTCGGACTCCGCCGCCGACGTCGCGGGGAACCGGTTCGCGGCGCAGATCGCGCGGAACGGCGTCCACTCGTTCTTCGCGGCGCTCCGGAACAGCCGGCTCCCGTGGGACGAGAACTACGTCACCCTCCCGGAGGGGCGCGCGGCGGCCATTCTCCGCGAGCGGCTCGGCGCCCCTCCCGGCGGCGTCGGGGTCACCCGCCGCGTGCGCGGCGAAGGCGGGGAGATCCGCCCGAACGTCGTGATCGTCTGCGTCGAGAGCCTCTCCGCGTGGTTCATGGACGAGTTCCGCGCGCAGCACCGGGAGTCCGGGCCGTCGTGCACGCCCCGGCTCGACGGGCTCGCGAAGAGGAGCCTCCTCTTCACGCGTCTCTACGCGACCGGGACGCGCACGGTGCGCGGACTCGAGGCGCTGACGCTCTCGATCCCGCCGACTCCGGGATGCGCCGTTCCGAAGCGCGCGGACTGCGCCGGCTTCTACGCGACGGGGCCGCTGTTCCGCGCCCGCGGCTACGTCACGAAGTTCCTCTACGGCGGCTACGGCTACTTCGACAACATGAACGAGTTCTTCTCCGGGAACGGCTTCGACGTCGTGGACCGGAGCGATCTCGAGTCGTCGGAGGTCTCCTTCTCGAACGTCTGGGGCGTGTGCGACGAGGACCTGTTCCGCCGCACGCTGCGCGAGTGCGACCGCACGGCCGCCGCCGGCGACAGGTTCTTCCACTTCGTGATGACCACGTCGAACCACCTCCCGTTCACGTACCCCGACGGCAGGATCGACGTGCCGAGCGGCACCGGGCGCGACGGCGCGGTCCGGTACACCGACCACGCGATCGGCGCGTTCCTCGACGAGGCGGCGAAGCGTCCGTGGTTCGACGACACGGTGTTCGTGGTCGTCGCGGACCACTGCAGTTCCTCCCGCGGGAAGTCGGAGCTCCCCGTGGACCGCTTCCACATCCCTGCGCTGATCTTCGCGCCGAAGCTCGTCCCGCCGGGGCGGTGCGACGAGCTCTGCAGCCAGATCGATCTCGTGCCGACCCTGCTCGGCATCCTGAACTGGGACTACGAGAGCCGATTCTTCGGCGCCGACGTGCTGCGCCGCCCCCCGCGCCGCGCGCTGCTGTGCAACTACCTGAACGTGGGGCTCTACGACGGGGAGCGCCTGCTGACGCTCGGGCTGCACCGCGACGCGCAGATGGACCGGATCTCGCAGGGCGGACGGAAGGTCGTCCGGGAGGCGGCGCCGGACCCGGCGATGGTCGAGGAGGCCGCCGCGTGGTTCGGCGGCGCGGCGGAGTTCCTGGAGTCCGGGGCGCAGCGGCAGACGGACGTCGCCGGCCTCCTCCCGGCGCCGCGGTAGCATCGCCGCGATGGACCGGTCGGCGCGGCTCCGCGCTTCGAGGCTCTGCCTGCTGGCGACGGCGTCCGTCGCGCGGCGTCCGCTCGAGGAGGCTGTGGCGGCGGCCCTCGCGGGCGGCGTGGACATGGTCCAGCTCCGCGAGAAGTCGGCGGGCGACGGGGACGTGCTCCGGTCGGCGCGGCGGCTGCGCGCGCTCTGCGAGCGGAGCGGCGCGCTGTTCGTGGTCAACGACCGCGTCGCGGTCGCGCGGGACGAGGGGGCGGACGGCGTCCATCTGGGGCAGGACGACGAGGCCGTCCCGTCGGCCCGGGCCACGCTCGCCGCGGGCGTCCTGGTCGGCGTCTCCACGCACGACGCAGACGAACTCCGCCGCGCGCTCGCCGACCGGGCGGACTACGTGGGCGTCGGCGCAGTGTTCGCGACCCGGACGAAGGGCCGGGACGTCCCGGTGTCGGGGCCCGCGGCCCTTGCGCCGCTCGCGGCCGCGGCGGAGGCGGCGGGCGTCCCCGCCTTCGCGATCGGCGGGATCACCCCGGAGAACGCGGGCCTCGTCGCCGCGGCGGGGTTCCGGCGGATCGCGGTGTGCGCAGGGGTGCTCGCCGCCGACGATCCGGGCGCCGCCGCGGCGGCGATCCTATCGGCGCTCGGGCGCTGACCCGGCCGGCGAGAGCTCCCAGCGCGTCCGCGCGGTCCACCACGTCGGCTCGCCCTGCGGCGTCTTCCAGTCCAGCCGCACCTCGCGGTCGATCCGGTCCACGACGCCGCGGACGAGATCCACCGACACGTCGATCTTCGCGGACCCCGCCACGAACGCCTTCCGCACCGCGTCGTCCCAGCCGAGGCCCGGCGCGACGTCGCACGCCGCCGACAGCACGACGGCCCCGCCGGCCGGCCGTTCGCGCACGTATCCGGACACCTTCGACGGTCCGAACGGCGTGCCCGCCGATCCGAGTTCGACCCGGCGCGTCCCCGAGCCGCTCCCTCCGATCAGGGAGGCCGCCGCGGCGAACGCGCGCTCCGTGAACGGCCCCACGTCGAGGTGCTCGGCGATCCGCTGCACCGGCCCCTGCGTCGCCTTCGGCTGCTGCGCGGACCACGCAGCGAGGTGCCGCGCGAGGTCCGCGTCGGGCGAGGCGCCCGACGGCAAACCGTCGGCCCCGAGCCGGAGGGCCGCGCGCCGAGGGAGGAGCGAGAGGACCACGGCGTTCGCGCCGGACGCGTCGCCCGCGAGCGGACGCGTCGACGTCGAGTCCGCGGCCACTCCGGAGTGCGGCGGCCCCTCGATCCGGAAACGGCGGAGCGTGGCCTCGTACTCGCCGAACGGCGCGGATTCCGACGAGACCGCGAGGCACGCGAGCGCGACCTCGGACGACGCGGTCACCGTGCCGCCGAGCCCCAGTGCGGGGTCGGGCGCCTCCTCGACGTGCGTCGTGCGGTAGACGAGCTTCCGGCCGGCCTCGTGACGCAGGCGGACCGGTCCCTGAGACGACGACGCCGGTTGGGCGGGACGGCAGGCGGCGGACGCCATGGCGCACGCGACGGCAGGCGCGAGCAGCGCGACGACGGCGACGCGCCTCACGGCTTCACCCCGGCCATCCGGAGGAACTCCTCCTCGTCCACGACCTTCACGCCGAGCTCGCGGGCCTTCTCGAGCTTGCTCCCTGCGCCGGGACCGGCGACGACGAGGTCGGTCTTCTTCGACACCGACCCCGCGGCCTTCGCTCCGAGCTTCACCGCGAGTTCCTTCGCTCCGTCGCGCGTGAGCGCCACGAGTTCTCCGGTGAACACGATCGTCTTCCCGACGAACGGCCCCTCGGTGGCGGCCGCCTCCTCCGCCGGAGGCGCGACGCCCGCGGCGAGGAGTCCGTCGAGCACGGCGCGGTTCCGCGGCTCGGCGAAGAAGGCGAGGATCGCGTCGGCGACGATCCCGCCCACGTCGGGCACGGCGAGCAGGTCGTCGCGCGTCGCGGCGCGAAGCCTCTCGAGCGTCCCGAACTTCATCGCGAGGTCCCGGGCGGTGGAGAGACCGACCTGCCGGATGCCCAGGGCGAAGAGGAGCCGCGGGAGCGGGCGCGACTTCGACGCATCGATGCGCGCGACGAGATTCGCCGCGCTCGTCTCCCCCATCCGGTCCAGGGACTCGAGGTCCTCCGCGCGCAGCCGGAAGAGGTCCGCCGGCGTCGTCACGCCGCGCTCCGCCACGAGCTTCGCGACGAGCTTCTCGCCGAGGCCTTCGATGTCCATCGCCGTTCGCTGCGCGAAGTGGATGAGCCGCGCCTCGATCTGCGCGGGGCACGCGAGGTTCGTGCAGAAGCTGAGCGGCTCGTCCGGCGGCGACTCGACGCCGCCGCCGCACGCGGGGCAGGTCGTCGGCCACGCGAACGGCTCCGCGCCGCGCGGGCGGAGGTCCTTCTGCACCTCGACCACCTGCGGGATCACGTCGCCCGCGCGCATGATCCGCACCGTGTCGCCGATGCGCACGTCGAGCCGCGCGAGCTCCATCCGGTTGTGGAGCGACGCGTTCGTGATCGTGATGCCTCCGACCGGGCAGGGCTCCACCACCGCGACCGGCGTGAGCTTCCCGGTGCGTCCCACCGACACCTCGATCGCGCGGACGACGGACCGCCCCTCGCGCGGCGGGAACTTGTACGCGATCGCCCACCGCGGCGTGCGCGACCGCGTGCCGAGGCGCCGCTGCGCGTCGAACGGGTCCACCTTCACGACCGCGCCGTCGATCTCGAACGGCAGGTCGTCGCGGCGGCGGAGCAGTTCCGCGATGCCGGACTGCGCGCCCGCGGCATCGGCCGACTGCGTGAAGAGCGCGTCCTCGACGACCGGCACGCCCAGCGCCGCGAGACGCTCGCGCGCCTCCGACCAGGAGCGGGGCGGACGGGCGCCCCACTCGCACGCGCCGAGCCCGTACGCCGTGAACCGGAGCGGTCGCTTCGCCGTCTCCGCCGCGTCCTTCTGCTTGAGCGACCCCGCCGCGAAGTTCCGCGGGTTCGCCTTCCGGTCCTCGCCCGCCGCCGCGAACGCGCGGTTCATCTCCTCGAAGTCGTCCTTCGTGAGGAAGCACTCGCCGCGCACCTCGAGGAGCGCCGGGACGCCCGCGCCGCGGAGCTTCGCGGGGATGGACTTCACGGTGCGGAGGTTCGCCGTGATGTCTTCGCCCTTCGTGCCGTCGCCCCGCGTGCTGCCGACCGCGAGCGCTCCGTCGCGGTAGACGAGTTCCACCGCCACGCCGTCGATCTTCGGCTCGACCGTGAGCGGCGGCGGCGCGCCCGTCCCGTCCTCGTCGAGCCCCGCGGCCCATGCGGCGAACCGCTCCGGCTCGTTCACCTTCTCGAGCGAGAGCATCGGCTCGGTGTGGACGACCTCCGCGAACGCCGCCTCCGGCGCGTACCCGACGCGGCGCGTCGGCGAGTCCTCGGCCGCCAGCTCCGGATGCGCCTCCTCGAGCGCCACCAGCTCGTCCCGGAACCGGTCGTACTCCTGGTCCGTGAGCGGCGCCTCGCCCTTCTGGTAGTAGGCCCGGTCCGCCTCCTCGACGAGCCGCCGCAGCTCGTCGATTCGCACCCGCACGTCCGCGGAGGGCCGCGCCTTGCTCATCGGGGGGAGGATACCGTGCGCTACGCCAGCAGCATCGCGTCGCCGTAGCTGAAGAAGCGGTACCGTGCGCGGACGGCCTCGGCGTAGGCGGCGAGGACGCGCTCGCGGCCGGCGAACGCGGAGACGAGGCAGAGGAGGGTCGAGCGCGGGAGATGGAAGTTGGTGAGGAGCGCGTCCACGCAGCGGAAGCGCCAGCCGGGGGCGATGAAGAGGCGCGTGGCGCCGGCGCCGGCGGCGGGAAGTCCGTCGGGCGACGCCGCGGCGGCGCTCTCGAGCGTGCGGACGGTGGTCGTCCCCACGGCGACGACGCGGCCGCCGGCGGCGCGGGTCTCGAGCCCGGCCGCGGCCGTCTCGGCCGGGAGCGTCCACGGCTCCTCGTGTATCGGGTGGTCGGTGATGACGTCGG
>JAJVHW010000017.1 GCA_022072415.1 Planctomycetota bacterium | reverse complement strand
CGGCGGACAGGCTGCGGCGGCAGCGGGGGCCCGATGAGGCCGGGCACCGCCGCCACAGGGACGGGCGCGGACGGAGCCGCGGGGGGAGGCGGCGCGGACTCGGCGGCGGCCGGCACCGCCGCCGGGGACACCGCGGGCGACTGCGAGCCGTCCTCCTCCTGGAGGTCCGGCTCGTCCACCACCTCGGCGATCTGCGCCGAATCGAGGGACGGCGCGCTGTGCTGCACCGGGCGCACGGCGGGGGCGCCGCGGGCCTGGCGGTCCACGGCTTCGCGGACGTTGCGCTCCTCGTCTTCCGTGAGCGACGCCATGTGGCTCGGCACCTGGTGGCCGAGCTCACGGAGGAGCTGCAGCACGGCCCTGTGGGGCCGGCCGAACTCGCGCGCGATCTGGTAAACCCTCAAAAGTCGCTCCTCTTTCCTTCCGGTCGGTCCTGCGCGTCTCCGCGCTCACGCCGTGCGGCGCGGACGTTCCGGTTTCAGGCTCCGGCTCCGGCACCGTCGTCGGTGCCGCCCGGGCCGGACTCCGCAGTCTGGCCGGAACCCCCCTCGTCCTGCGAGGACTGAGCGGCGGGCTCCTTCGCCTCCGGCGCGGGGGTCGGCTCCGGCGCGGGCTCGGAGCCCGGCTCGGCGATGGCCGTGGTCTCGCCGATCATGACCGACCGGGCGTCGGCCGGCTGCTCGAACACGCCGCGGTCCTTCGCCTCGGTCTCGGACAGGATCTCGATCTCCCACCCGGCCAGCTTGGACGCCAGGCGCACGTTGGCGCCCTTCTTGCCGATCGCCAGCGAGAGCTGGTCCTCGTCCACGACCACCAGCGCCCGCTTCGTCTCCTCGTACAGCGTGATCGAGTTGATCTGCGCGGGCTTCAGCGCGTTGACGATCAGCACCTCCGGGGAGTCGCTCCACCGGATGATGTCGATCTTCTCGCCGCCGAGCTCGTTGGTGATGTTCTTGATGCGGCTCCCGCGGACGCCGACGCAGGCGCCGATCGGGTCCACCTTCGGATCCAGCGAATTGCAGGCGACCTTGGACTTGTACCCGGCCTCGCGGACCAGGTTGTTGATCTGGACGACTCCGTCGGCGACCTCCGGGATCTCGCGCTCGAAGAGCCGGCGGATCATGTCCGGGTGGGACCGGGACAGGATGATCTTCACCCGGTTCGCGATCTTCTTCACCTCGACCACGTAGCAGAGCACGCGGTCGCCGACGCGGTACGTCTCGCCGCGCACCTGCTCGTGCTTGGGGAGGTAGCCCTCGGTCTTCCCGAGCTGGACGATGACGGCCGTGCCGTCCATGCGGTAGACGGTGCCGGTCACGAGCTGCCGCTGGAAGCGGTCGTACTCGGTGAAGATGATCTCGCGCTCCGCCTCGCGGAGGATCTGCCCGAACACCTGCTTGAAGTTCTGCGCCGCGATCCGGCCGAGGTCGTCGAGCGTGACGGCCCCCTCCGGGCCGATGACCCGGGCCTCGCCCGTCTCGCGGTTGATGATGGCGGAGACCGAGGCCTGCTCGCCGTACTTCTTCCGCGACGACGTCAGCAGAGCGTGCTCCAGGGCCTGGAAGAGCTGCTCCTTGTCGATGTTCCGCTCCCGGTGGATCGCGTCCACCAGGCGCAGCAGGTCGTCTCCTTGCACGGCGCACCTCCGACGAAAAAGGACGGCGAGGGAAGACCCCGCCGTCCGTCGCACAGCGTTCCGGACGTACAGCAACCGACTATTCGACCACGGGCCCGGCTCCCGGGCAAGCTTCCCTTCCGGGTGGGGGCGGCGGCGGGAGTAGCCTCGGCGGGATGAGCAAGACCCGGCGCAGCGCCGTCCAGAGACGGATCACGGTGCAGGTGGCCCTCGACTTCGTGGACACGTCCCGGGCGCTCAAGTGCGCCCGCGAGGCGGCAGCGGGCGGGGCGGACCTGCTCGAGGTGGGCACTCCGCTCCTCAAGGCCGAGGGGCTCGAGGCCGTCCGGGCGCTCCACCGCGAGTTCCCGAAGATCCCGATCGTCTGCGACGCGAAGACGATGGACGCGGGCCGGGCCGAGGTCGAGATGGCGGCGAAGGCGGGGGCGTCGATCGCGACCGTCCTCGGCGTGGCGAGCGACGAGACGATCCAGGAGTGCATCGAGGCCGGCCGGAACTACGGCATCCGGGTCTACGTGGACCTGCTCGGCCACCCCGACCCGGTCGCCCGCGCGAAGCAGGCCGAGTCGTGGGGGGCCGCATTCGTCGGCGTCCACTGCCCGATCGACGAGCAGATGGCCGGGAAGGACCCGTTCGAGCGCCTGCGCCGGGTGGCGAAGGCGGTGGCGATCCCGGTGGCCGTCGCGGGGGGCATCCACAGCGAGTCGGCGGCCGACGCGGTGGCGGCGGGGGCGTCGGTCGTGATCGTCGGGGGCTTCATCACGAAGGCCGAGGACGCGACGGCGGCCACGCGGAAGATCCGCAAGGCCGTGGACACGGGCGCAAAGGTCGCGACGACGCTCTTCAAGCGCGGCGGCGGCGAGGACGAGATCCGCGCGATCCTGACGCGCGTCAGCGTGGCGAACGTCTCCGACGCGTTCCACCGCCGCCCGCCGCTCCCGGGGCTCCGCGCGATCGTCGAGGGCGCCCGCGCCGCCGGCCCCGCGTGGACCGTCCGCACCGCGCCCGGCGACTGGGCGAAGCCCGTCGAGGCGATCGACCACGCGCCGGCCGGTTCGGTGCTCGTGATCGACGCCTACGGCGCCCCGCCCGCCCTCTGGGGCGAACTCGCGACCCACAGCGCGATCCAGCGGAAGCTCGCGGGCGTCGTCATCCACGGCGCGATCCGCGACACGCCCGAGATCCGGAAGCTCCGCTTCCCCGCGTGGGCGACCCACGTCTGCCCGCACGCCGGCGAGCCGAAGGGCTTCGGCGAGGAGAACGTCGCCCTCCGCATCGGCGGCATCCCCGTCGAACCGGGCGACTGGATCACGGCCGACGACGACGGCGTCGTCACCTTGCCCCGCGCCCACGCCGTCGAGTTCGCCAACCGCGCCCAGGACGTCCTCGAGAAGGAGAACCGCGTCCGCCACGAGATCGACAAGGAGGGCCGGACGCTGGCGGAGGTGGTGGAGCTGTACAAGTGGGAGAAGAAGTAGGGGCGAGTGCAGTTCGCGGATGGGAGTGGACTTGCGGCCTCCCGCGGCACCTGGTTCGTGCCCATCTCGTGCCTTGGCGTCGTCGGGGACCGCTCGCTGCGGGGACTCGGCCCGTAGTAACGCCTTGCGGTATGATCGCGCGGTGTTATTATCCAGCTCGTGATCCGGAGCTTCCGCTGTTCCGACACCGAGCGGATCTTCCGCCGCGAGCGGCCGCGTGCGTTCCCGGCCGACATCTACCAGCGGGCGTACCGCAAGCTGGCGATCCTCGCGACGGCGGCCCGACTCGACGACCTCCGTGCGCCGCCGGGCAACCGCCTGGAGGCGCTCCGCCGCGACCGCGCGGGGCAGCACAGCATCCGGATCAACGATCAGTGGCGGGTCTGCTTCGTGTGGCGCGACGGCGGCGCGGAGCAGGTCGAAGTCGTGGACTACCACTAGGAGACGTGACGTGACGAAGCACATGGCGAAGCGACTTGCACCCGTGCACCCCGGCGAGATCCTCCAGGAGGAGTTCATGGAGCCGCTCGGCCTGACGCAGTACCGCGTCGCCAAGGCGACGGGCGTCCCGGCGCGGCGGATCAATGAGATCGTGCACCGCAAGCGCGCCGTCTCCGCGGACACGGCCCTGCGCCTCGCGCGCCTTCTCGGGACGTCCGCCGAGTTCTGGATGAACCTGCAGGCGCTCTACGACCTCGAGTGCGCGAGGGACCGCGTGGGGGCGGAGATCGAGGACGACGTCGCGCCGCTGGTGCGGTAGCCGCTGGGACGCGTGAACACGATCGAGTTCCGCCGCCAACCGGATCCGGACGCGAGTCGCGACATCGTCACCGTGTTCATCGATGGGCGTTCGCTCATCGACCTGATCGCGCACTACGAGCGTCCTCATGCCGAGGCCGCGGGCCGTCCAAGTGCCGCCGGGCACTACGTCGGACTCGACATCGCGAAGGTGGTTCCACCATCGCGGCTCCTGCTTGGGGAAGTCGATGGCTGGTACTGCTGCCATCCTGGGATCGTGACGCTCCTGACGTGCACGTGCGGCGAACTGGGATGCGGGTCGGTGAACTGCTTCATCGCGTAGAGCGACGACCGCGTCGTCTGGTCCGAGTTCCGGGGCCAACTCGGGCCGATCGGACCCGACGGTCAGCGGCGCAAGTCCTACGCGGGCCTTGGCCCGTTCGAGTTCGACCGCGTGCAGTACGAAGGCGCGCTCGCGCGGCTCCCCCGGGGGTAACGACTGCCCCGTGGGCAACGACTGTCCCCGGGGGTAAGTCCGTGAGGACGGTCCTCGGGAACAACGACCCGGTGACCGACCAGCCCCTTCGGGGCTCGGTGAGGCGAGATCCCGCGGCGCCTGCGCCCGGCTTCGCACGGGCCGACGCTGTGACGGCAGGGCCCGACGACGAACGCCAGCGGCGTCGTGACGCGCGGAAGAAGCTACGGCGTGACGGACCTGGCGGGCCGCAGTCCGTAGGTGGCGTTGCGGAAGCCCGGCACGCGCCGACTCCGATTCGCGCACCGCAGGCCCACGATCGGGTCGTTCCAACTGCCGCCGCGCAGTTCGCGGAGCGTGCTGCGAGAGTCGAACCAGGAGTCCGTCCAGTCCCAGGTGTTGCCCGACGCGTCGATCACTCCGTAGACGGACGTCGCTGCGGGAAAACACCCGACGGGCTCCGGTTGCGAGGGCTCGTCGCGGGAGTGGTCGCACTTCCCGAGCGTGGCGTCGGCGAGATCGCCCCACGGGAACACCCGGCCGTCCGCGCCCCGCGCCGCCTTCTCGCGCTCCTTCTCCGTCGGGAGACGCCACTCCCTCCCCGTCGTCTTCGACCTCCATGCGCAGTACGCGACCGAGTCGTGCCACGAGACGCACGTGACGGGGAGCAACCGCTCGAAGTCCGGCCCGTGCTCCCGCAGGCACCGCTCCCGCGCCGGGCCCTCCACGTTGTTCGGGAGCGGCACCCATGTCCCGTCGCCGCGACGCTCCATCAGCGGACCGTCGCCGGCCGTGCCCGGACACAGCTTCTGCGCCGCCTCCGGCCCCTTTTCCTCCCCGACCGCCGCCAGGAACTCCGCCCAGTCGCCCAACGTCACCGGCTTCTCGGCGATCGCGAAGTCGGGCAGTTCCAACGTCTTCGTGTCCGTCCCCTCGCCGTAGATGAACGGACCGCCCGGCACCAGCACGAAGCCGTCGCCGATCTCGTGGTCCGTCCGCACCTTCACGCGGCCCTTCCACGCGCGGTTTCGCGTGATGTGGACCGGATAGCGGACGTCGCGGAAACCGGGGTGCCTGACGATGCACAAGTAGCTGCCCATCGGGAGCGCCGCTGGAGCGAGCGGGGTCCTTCCGAGCGGACGGGACTCGCCGAGGTGCAGCACTCCGCGCCGGTCCTCGAACCGGGCGATCGTGACCTCTGCGCCCGGCGGATCGGTCGTGAGTTCGAGCGAACCGTCGCCCGCCACGTATGCGGCGAGGCGGCCGTCGTCGTAGCGCCGGATCATCGTCAGCGCGAAGTCCGCGTCGCTCGCTTCTCGTCGTCTCTCCGCATCCTCCAGCCGGATGCGCCAGAGGGCCGCGAGCAGGCCGCGGGCCGTGGCGTTCTCCTCCTCCGCAATGATCGCTGCTTCGAGGAGCTTCGACGTCTCTGCGAAGGCGAGCGCGTGCGCCTTTCGTGCGGCGGCGATCGCGTCGCGTGCTTCGAGGAGGGGCAGTTTCTCGTCGAGCGACTGCCACTGCTTCAGCCGCGCCGCCGCGGCCCGGCTCGCCCGCTCGGCATCGTCGATCGCGCCCTGTCCCGCAACGTACCGCGCCATCGCCTCGCGCCCCTGCACCGCCAGCGCCTCGGCCTCCTTGTGGCGCCGCTCCCGCTCCGCGCGACCGTCGAGCCACGCGCGCAACTCCGCTGCGAACGCCTGCGCCGTCGGAGGTCGCTTCGCCGGGTCGCGGTCCATCGCGCGTCTGCAGAGCGAGGCGAGAGCCTCCGGCACCGCGCGCTCGGGGTTGCGGGTCTCCACGGGAGCGAAGGTGCCCTGCTGCACGCGAGTGAGGAGGTTCGCGCCCTCGAACGCGCGGTGCAGCGTGAGCATTTCGTAGAGGATCACGCCCATCGCGTAGACGTCGCTCCGGCGGTCGAGCGGTTCGCCGCGCGCCTGCTCGGGGCTCATGTACGGGATCGTGCCCTGGATCGTCCCGGCCATCGTCTGGAGACCCGCGTCCGTCGCGTCGGTGCGGACGGCCACCTCGACGGAGGACTCTGCGTCGCTGCCCGTCGCGGCTCCGGCGATCTTCGCCAGGCCCCAGTCCATGATGTGGACCTCGCCGTAGGAGCCGAGCATCACGTTGTCGGGCTTCAGGTCCCGGTGGATCACACCCTTCTCGTGCGCGAACTCGAGCGCCTCCGCCATGCGTTCGAGGATCGACATGAGCCGGTGGAGCGTGTACTCCTTCCGCGCCTCCTTCACGCCGAGCAGCAGGTCTCGAAGCACCTGCGTGAGCGTCTTCCCGCGCACGATCTTCATCGTGAAGTAGAGGCTGCCGTCCGGCCGCGTGCCCACGTCGTGGACCGGCGGGATGCCGGGATGCTCCAACTGCGCCGTCGCCTGCGCCTCCGCGACGAACTTCCGCTTCATCTCCGCGCCCGACGCGTACTCCGGCCGGATCACCTTCATCGCGATCTCGCGCCGCAGGTCCCGGTCGCGGATGAGAAGCACCTCGCCCATCCCGCCACGCCCGATCGGGGCGATGACCTCGTACTTCTCGCCGGAGGCAGGGGACGCGCCTCCGTCCGGCGTCGGGTCCGGCGAGACACGCGTATCGGCCTCGGCGAGGACCGTGCGAGACTCGTCTTCTTTCGCGCCGGTGGCGAGTTGCGCAACGACGCTGGGGCGACCGAAACCGATCATCGCGGGATTCCTCCGTCGGCACCGAGAGTAGCGCGATCGGCGGGGCCGGGCTCCGCGCCAATCTTCCAGTGGGTCGAGCAGGACCGGCTGTTCGAGGAGTCGGACGTCGTGAATCGCCTCTTCGGGCGCGCGGTCGCGATCAGCGGCGACGCGGCCCTCGTGTACGAGGTCAACCTCGACAGCGACCGGGGCCGGGTCTTCGTCTTCCGGCGGAACGGCACCGAGTGGAGCTACTCGGAGAGCCTCCTGCCCGCGGTCCGCTTCCCGGGGGACTTCTTCGGCTCCGACATGGCGCTCGACGACGAAGTCGCGCTGATCGGCGCGTTCGGGGATCCGCTCAACGTGGAGACTGCGCACAACGACCGCTCGGGCAGCATCTTCCTGCTCAACCTCACGCAGCCGTAGCGCGTGTCCGGCGCCGCGGTCCCCGGCGCGGGTGACTTCGGTCACGGCGGGGACGCGGCGGCGCGGCGAACCTCGGGGACGACGGCGCGGAGGCGCGCCGAGGCACGTGAGGTGACGCATGGCATCCGTCCGCGGGACGCGTGAGGTCCGGGCTTCGGTCCGAGGCGTGCGGGCGCTCGCGCTGGCGGCGACGGCGGCGACCGCTGCGATCCTGCTCGCGGCGTCCGGCGGCGATGCGTGCGCCCAGGACGGCGGGGAAGAGGTCTTCCGCGGCGCCGCGGACATCGTCCCCGGCGAGCGCGTGCGCGCGGCGTTCGGACCGCGGTCCGAGGGATCGCACCGGTACTCGTTCTTCGGCGTCGCGGGGACCGTCGTGTCCGCGACGGTCGCGCCGGACGAAGACGCGTCGCTCGCGCCGACGCTCCGGCTCACCCTGCCCGGCGGCGAGCCCGTGCGTTCGGGCCGCGCGCTGCGGACGGCCGGCGGCGGCGAGCGCGTCGCGGGCGCGGAACTTCCCTACTCGGGCTGGTTCGTCCTCGAGGTCGGCCGCGCGCGCGGAGACGGCGGATACACGCTCTCGACGCAGCGGCGCGGCGGCTCGAAGCTGAAGGGGCTCTACCCCGCGTCGCCCGCCGGCTCGGCGGAGTTCGACTTCCACGTGCCGCCCGGCGCGCGCGTCTCCGCGGCGATCCTGCCCGCCGGTCGCGGGCCGCGGATCGAGATCGACTCGATCGTCGCCGACGACGGCGCCGTGACGCCGGTGCTCTCGTACCAGCGGCGGAGCGGGGCGGCGATCCTCGACGTGCCGCTCGCGGCGGGCGGCAGGCACACGCTGCGCTGGACGAACTCCGGCGCGCCCGGCGACCTGAAGATCATGTTCCGGTTCGATCCGCCCGCCGCCCCCGCGGGAACGCGGGACTTCGGCGCGTCCGAGGGCCTCGACGTGTCCGTCGTCGAGACCGGCGACCCGTCGATCGCGGCGAGGCAGGGATACGTCGGGTCGCAGGCGTGCGGACGATGCCACGGCGACCTCCTCCGCTCCTGGTCCGACACGGTGCACAACTCCGCGGTGCGCGCCTGGAACCGCGCGGGACTCTCCGGCGAGCCGCTCGTGAACGACGCCGACGGGAACGGGCGGAGCGACTTCGAGGACGGCCTGGACCTCGCCTCGACCGCGGCGTTCGCCGCGTTCGGCGCCGACGCGCCGAAGCTCTCGTGGTCGGAGGGGGCCGACGTCCCGCCGCGCGTGACGATCGGCGGGGTCACGTACACCGTGGACCGCACGATGGGCGGCAACGGGATCTGGCGCCAGCGCTATCTCACGCGGATCGGCGGGAACGACCACGTGCTCCCGTTCGAGTTCGACGAGCCGCGGGGCGAGTATGTCGCCGCGTTCACCGACGACTGGTACGACGGCACGTCGCCGCGGTACGGCTCCGCCGCGTCGGTCCCGAAGACGAGGACGTTCGAGTCGCAGTGCTCCGGCTGCCACAACACGGGGCTCGTCCTCGGCGCGGCTGCGGCGGGCGGCACAGCCGCCGGCTACGTCGAGACGAACATCGGCTGCGAGCAGTGCCACGGGCCGGGCGCCGCGCACGCGGAGCAGGGCGACGTGCGGAAGATCCTCAACCCCCGCTCGTTCGCCGACGGGACGGCCGAGGGCGTGGCGCGCGGGAACGCCGTCTGCGCCCGGTGCCACACGAACGGGACGTCGCACGACCCGATCCCCGGCTCCGGGGCCCCCGGTCTCTTCGGATGGCGCGCCGACCGCGGCGCGTCCCAGGCGGGGGACGACCACAAGGAGTTCATGGAGCCGAGCGAGGAGCCGGGCCAGTTCTGGGGCTTCAAGGAGAACCCCGTCCCCGAGCTCCCGGGCGACACCTCGCTCGCGTCGCGCGACGACCGCCGCATGAGCCAGGACCTCGAGGCCGGACCGCACGGACTCGTCACCGGCGAGTCGCCGATGTGCTTCGACTGCCACGACCCGCACTCGCGGAAGAACGAGCACCAGATCGCGCGGTCGGTGGATCGCGGGACGCGCGTCGCCACCCGGGCCGACGACAACTCGCTCTGCCTCTCCTGCCACGCGGGCGGCGCGCCGTTCGAGGGGACGTCGCTCGCCGACGCGGCGCGGATCGCGGGCGGGAACGACCCGGCGTCCGTCGCGGCCGCCGTGGTCGCGCACATGAAGGACATCGGCATGCCCGTCGCGCAGGGCGCCTACGACCCGCGCGGCACCCGCGTCGGGCGGTGCGTCACCTGCCACATGCCGCTCACGGCGACCGTGAACGCGCGCGGCGAGGACGCGGCGGGGCACCTCCGCGGCGACCTCCACAGCCACCGCTTCCAGACCGTGTGGCCGAACGCGGGCACGCTCTACGGCGTGACGAACTCGTGCAGCGAGTGCCACCCCACGTCGGGGGGCGACCGCGTCGGTCCGATCCTCGCCGACTGGGCCGCGAACGTGACCGACGGCCACGCGACGACTCCGTCGGCGAAGCAGGACGGAACGGCCCCGAACGGCGCGATGAACGCCGGCGCCGACCACGGCGGGCAGCGTTGCATCGAGTGCCACACCACGCAAGGCTTCGTCCGCGCGCAGGTCCGCGGCGAGTCGCTCGGGCAGGGCGAGGTCGATGCGATCGTGAAGGAATCGGTCGCGCTCGACCGCGGGATCACCTGCCAGGCGTGCCACGGGCGCCGCGGCGACGGCCTCTTCCACGGGCCGGAGACGAACCCCCTCCGGATCCCGAAGGCCGACCTCTGCTCCCGCTGCCACAACGCGGGCACGGTGACGTTCGCCGACTTCCGCGACCGCGGGCAGATGATCCATCACCCGCAGAGGGAGATGATCGAGGGAACCGCCGGCGATCTCCCGGGCGGGCCGGCGTCGCCCGGCGTGACGGCGCACAGCTTCCTCACCGACGGCTGCGTCACATGCCACTACGACTCGGAGCACGGCCTCGGCACCCACGACTTCGCACCGAAGACCGCGACCTGCGGGACGTGCCACACGGGGCTCGCGACGTTCGACCGCGCCGCGGCCGCGGACTACGACGGCAACGGCCAGGTCCAGGGCATCCAGACCGAGGTGCAGGGACTCCTCGACCGCGTCCGCCTGGCGCTGCTCGCCGATCCGCGGATCGCGTTCGCGGGCGGACGCTTCTCTCGCGACGGCGCCGCCGATCCGGCCCTCGGCGGCGCGAGCGACGCCCAGAAGCGCGCCGCGTTCAACTGGTACAGCGTGAGCGACGACAAGAGCCGCGGCATCCACAACGCGGCGCGCGCCGTGCAACTCCTCCAGCGGTCGTACCTCGAGCTCACCGGCGTCCAGGTGCCCGGCGCCGCGATCCGGTGATCCGCACGGCGAGTGACCGGGCTCACACGGGGCCGGGCGCGACTGTGGTCTCCTGCACCGTGACGCGAACGATGCGTCGGAGGAGACGATGCCGCGAGTCCCGAGCCTGTCCGCCGCCGCAACCGTCCTCGCGACGGTGCTGACGGCCGTCGGCTGTGACGGCGGCGGCACGTACGTGATCGACGAGGTGCGCACGCTCGACGCGCCGCGCGCCGCGATCCCGGCCGCCGCCGACGCCCGCGCCCGGCTGCTCCCCGCGGGACCGGCGTCGGCGTTCACGCGGTTCGAGTCGATGCCGAAGGGGGACCCCCGGTCGGCCGCGACGGGCGCCGCCGGGTTCTCGTGGACGATCCCCGACGGATGGGAGGTCGGCCCCGAGCGCCAGATGCGCCTCGTGACCCTCGTCCCCTCCGGGAAGCCCGGAATCGAGTGCGCGGTGTCCGTGCTCGGCGGGAACGGAGGCGGCTTCGCGGCGAACGTGAATCGCTGGCGTCAGCAGGTGGCCCTCGAACCGGCGACGGAGGCGGAACTCGCGGCGTGCGCCACCCTGGACGTGCTCGGCGTGAAGGCCCGCATCGTCGAGGTGCTCGAAGGGCCGCGCGGCGTGCTCGGGCTCGTGTGCGAGACGGGCGCGCAGACTCTCTTCGTCAAGCTGACGGGCCCGTCGGAGGCCCTCCGCGGCGAACGCGAGCGGTTCCTCGCGTTCTGCAGGTCCATCCGGTGAGGTGCGACGTGAGGAACGTGCTCTCCCGCGCCTTCGCCTTCGCCGCCTCGATGGGGCTCGCGATCACGGTGCTGTCGCTGCTGCTCCTTCTCACGGTGCTCGGAACGCTGGAACAGGCGTCGTCGAGCCTCTTCGAGGTCCAGCGCCGGTACTTCGAGTCGCTCTTCGTCGTGCACCACGTCGGGCCGGTGCCCTTGCCGCTCCCCGGCGTCTACCTGCTCCTCGTGGTGCTCGCGGTGAACCTCCTCGCCGGAGGGATCCTCCGCATCCGGAAGGACGCCTCCACGTGGGGAATCCTCCTCACCCATGCGGGCATCCTCCTGATGCTCGGCGGCTCGGCCGTCGAGTACTCGATGTCGCAGAAGGGCCACGCGACGGTCCTCGAGGGGAGCACCGTCTCGGAGTTCCGGAGCTACTACGAGTGGGAGATCGCGATCGCCGAGCGCTCGGGCGAGGGCCCGGTTCGCGAACACGTGATCCCCGGCGCGCGGTTCGCGTCGCTCCGTCCGGGCGCGACGGCCGCGTTCTCGTCGGACGCGCTCCCGTTCGACCTCGTGGTGACGGAGTTCCTCCCGAACTGCGAGCCGCGCGAGTCCGCCGAGCCCGGCGCGATCGACGGCGTCGCCCTCGTGCGGCTCCGGCGCGAGATGGAGGCGGAGCGCGAGGAGGCGGGAGCGCGCGTGACGATCGTCCCGAAGGACGGGAGCGCGCGGATCGAGGGCCTCGTCTGGGCGCGGCAGGGGTTCCCGATGCCCGCGACGGTCGGGGACCGGCGGTTCGGGATCGACCTCTCGCGCCGCCGGTGGACGCTTCCGTTCTCGATCCGCCTCGACGACTTCCGCCAGGACCTTCACCCCGGAACGGGCATGGCGAAGGCGTTCGAGAGCGACGTGACGAAGTTCCAGGCCGGCACGACGCAGCAGGCGCGGATCAGCATGAACGCGCCGCTCCGCCAGAGCGGGTACACGCTCTACCAGTCGGGGTTCATCGAGCCGGCCGACGGCTCCTCCCCCGGCGCGCGGTGGTGGTCCACGTTCTCCGTGGTGCGGAACCCCGCGGACCGCGTCCCGCTCTGGTCGTGCCTCGTCATCACCGCGGGGCTCGTCCTTCACTTCACGCGGAAGCTGGTGCGCCACCTGCGCGCCTCGAAGCCCCCGGACGCGTCCGCAGACGAAGGGAGGGCGCCGTGAAGCGCCTCGGATGGATCGCGCTCGCCCTCGCCGCGCTCGTGGCGGGCGCAGCGCTGGCGTTCGTCGCCGCCCGCAGCGGACCGCCCGACGCCGACCGCCCCGCGTCGCTGCCCCCGGGGCGCGGGGCGCGATGGGCGCCGGAGACGGTGGACCTCTTCGCGCGGCTCCCCGTCCAGGAGGGCGGACGCGTGAAGCCGTTCTCCACGTACGCATCCTTCACGTTGCTCGCGCTGAACGGGAAGCGGTCCGCCACGGCGCCGGAGGGAGCGAAGCTCTCCGCGACCGAGTGGGCGATGGACTGCCTCTTCTTCCCCGAGGAGGCCGCGAAGACCGAGTGCTTCCTCGTCCAGGACGCGCAGGTGCTCGACGCCGCGGGGCTCGCCCACGAGGGGAAGAACCGCCGCGACCGCTACAGCTACGAGTCTCTCGCGCCGGGACGCATGCGGTTCTTCGAGATCGCGAGCCGCGTCCAGGACATCGAACCGTCGAAGCGCGACGCGGTGCAGTCGCAGATCCTCCACCTCGCGCAGAACCTGATGAGGTTCGAGCAGCTCGCGGGGTCGCTCCGGTTCGCGCAGGGGACGCCGACCGGCGCGGCGTCGCGCGCGGTCGCCATGACGATGGGCGCCGACGTCGCGCCCGCCGCGTGGGAGCTCGTGGATCGCGCGCCGGACCTTCGCATGTTCGTCGCGACCGGCGGCCCGCACGGGCCCGCGGGCGGCGACCCCGCCCTCTCCGCGTGGTTCGACGGGGCCACGCGCGGCTCGGGCGGGCCCGCGCTGGTCCCTCCGCCGGACGGCGCGGAGGCCCTCGCCGAGTGGTCCTCGCCCGGGGAGGTCGTGTCGTCGGCGTTCACCGAACGCCCGGCCGCGGAATCGGAGGTCGCGGCGCTGCGCTCCATCTGCGCGATGGCGGCGGCCCGCGGGGACCGGGACGCGTTCGCCGGCGCGGCGCGGGCGTTCCGCGACACGGTGGTCCGCGCGGCGGAGTCGCGCGGCGAGTACGCGAAGATCCCGCTCGAGGTCTCGTACTACCGTGCCGGATGGCTCCACTGGGCGCAGGCCGGGTTCGTCCTCGCGTTCCTGCTCGCGGCGTTCTCGTGGATCCGCGGGTCCCGGGCGCTGTCGCGCGCGGCCACGTGGTCGGCGGTCGTCGGCATCGTCGCGCTCGCCGCCGCCGTGACGCTCCGCTGCGTGATCCGCGGGCGCCCGCCGGTGACGACCCTCTACGAGTCGATCCTCTTCGTGACGGCGGTCGCCGCGATCGCGGCGCTCGTGGCGGAGAGGTTCCACCGGAACGGGATCGGGCTCGCGCTCGCGACGGCGAGCGGCGCGGCGGGGCTCTTCGTCGCGAACCGGTACGAGACGCACGAGGCGGTGGACACGATGCCGTCGCTCGTGGCGGTCCTCGACACGAACTTCTGGCTCGCGAGTCACGTCACCACGATCACGATCGGCTACGGCGCGGGGCTGCTCGCCGGCCTCGTGTCGCACGTCTGGATCCTCGGAAAGGCGTTCGGCCTGCGCCGGCGCGATCCGGGCTTCTACCGTTCGCTCACGTCGATGACGTACGCGATGCAGGCCTTCGGGCTGCTCTTCGCGGTGGTCGGCACGGTTCTCGGCGGAATCTGGGCGAACGAGAGCTGGGGCCGGTTCTGGGGCTGGGACCCGAAGGAGAACGGCGCGCTCGCGATCGTCCTCTGGCAGACGATTCTCCTCCACGCGCGGCTCGGCGGGTACGTGCGGGACTTCGGGCTCGCGATGATGTCGGTCTTCGGCGCGGTGGTCGTGGCGTCGTCCTGGTGGGGCGTGAACCTGCTCGGCGTGGGGCTCCACAGCTACGGCTTCACGAGCGGCATCCTGTCGCTGCTGCTGGCCTACTACGCGTTCGAGGGACTGGTGATGGCCGTGGGCGCGGCGCACGCGATCCGCGAACGGCGCCGCCCGGCGGTCCGGACGTGACGGCGGTCACATCGCGCGGCGCGCCGCCGGGGGAGCATGCGCATGCATCGCCGTGGGGGCCGTTCGGCTCCGCCGGAGTCCCGGCCCCCGCGGAGGATCCACCGGAGGGGCGCGCCGTGCGGATGACGTTGCGTCTGATCCTGACGGTCGCGGCCGCCTGTCCGTTCGCGAGCGCCTCCGCGGCGCGGGCCGACGACGCCCCACTGCCGCCGCCGGCGAAGCCCGCGGCGTCGAAGGACGGTGCCGCCGTCCCGGAGGCGCCGAAGCCCGCGCCCGCGAAGCCGGACGGGGAACCCGCAGCGAAGCCGCCGGAGAAAGCGGACAGCGCTCCGGAGAAGCCGGAAGCCAAGCCGGATGCGAGGCCCGGTGCGACGCCGGGCGAGACGACCTCCGCGACGGACCGTTCGGCGTTCCGCGAGGCGGTCGAGGGGCTCTTCGGCGCGCCCGTGCACGGGTCCTTCACCACCCGGTACCGCGTGCGGCGGACGAACGGCGAGACGGACCAGGACCTCTACTCGTACCTCGACATGCGCGTCGGCGACGAATCGAAGGACCGCTGGTCCGGCGCGCTCTTCATGCGCGCCGCCGCCGATCTCGACCAGGCGCACACGGACCGGCACGGCGGATACGTCTTCGACTCGCTCGCCGACACGTCCGGGAGCCGCGTCACCGCGGAGCTCTACGACGCGTACGCGACGCTCCGTCCCGAGGGCGGGAAGGTGCGGCAGGCGCGCTTCGGCCGCCAGTACGTGTACGCAGGCGAGACGTTCCACTTCGACGGCGCGTCCGCGACCACGCGGCCGCTCCACGACGCCACGAAGCTCGAGATCACGGGGTACGGCGGCATCCCCGTCCACTTCGACGAGTCGAGCTCCGGCGGCGACTGGCTCGCGGGGCTGAAGCTCGCCGCGGAGCCGTGGAAGGGCGGCCGCGCGCACGTCGAGTGGACCCACGTGCAGGACCGGCTCTCCATCCTCGGGACGGAGCGGAACGACCTCGCGTCGCTCTCGCTCTGGCAGTCGGTCTCGAAGCCCGTCACGCTGTTCGGGCAGTGCACGTGGCTCGAGGGCCCGCGCGACGCCACGCTGCGCGCGACGTGGACCGACCCCGACCGCGACCTCCTCGTCCAGGCGGGCGCGTACCGCCTCTTCGACGAGAAGCAGGAGTTCGCGACCGAGTTCGATCCGTACTTCCGCACGATCCTCGATCTCGAGCGGTACGACCAGGGCGTGCTCCGCGTGTCCAAGGGCTTCGGCGAGTCGTTCGACGTCGAGGTCGGAGCCAGCGCGCGTGACGTGACGCGCGAGGAGCGCGAGGGTCCGTACAACCGCGACACGCGCCGCGTGCACGTCACGCCGACCTGGTCGGGGTTCCCGTGGGAGCGGAGCGCGCTCTCGCTGACCGGCGAGTCGGTGAGCGGAGACGGGGAGCGCGTGAAGACGTGGGGCTTCGACCTCACGCACCGCTTCGACGGCGGGACGCGGGTGTCCGTCGGGTCGGACTACAGCCTCTACGCGTTCGGCCCGCTCGGTCCGACGCTCTCCGGTGCCGGCGAGCGGACGCATGTCCGCACGGTGTACGCGCGGGCCCGGTTCCAGGTCTCGGACACGGTGTCCGCGGACGTCCAGTACTCCTGGGAGAAAGACGATGTGGAGACGTTCCACCTCCTCTCGCTCGGCGTCACCGTCCGGTTCTGACGGACGGGCGGCCGCGGCGGGGCTCGGGGCCTTTCTCCTCGCCGCCGCGTTCGCGCTGGCGGCCGGGTGCGTGACGAAGGGCGGCGGCGCGCCGTTGCCGCCTCCTCCCGCGCCGGCAGCCGTCGCGGCGGCGGGCCCGGCGGCCGCGGCCGACGCGGGCGTGCCGAAGCGCATCGCGTTCAGCCACAAGTTCCACCTGTCGCGCGGGACGACGTGCGAGGACTGCCACGAGGGCACGGAGACGAAGGACCGCGCCCCGATGCCCGCGCTCGAGTTCTGCATGGACTGCCACGAGGAGATCGACGCGGAGAAGGAGCCCGCGAAGACGGTGGCCGCATTCCTGGACAAGAAGAGCGGAAAGCCGGAGTGGAGCCGCGTCACGGCGCAACCGAAGGACATCGTGTTCAGCCACAAGACGCACCTCGCGGGGAAGAAGACCGCGTGCGCGGACTGCCATCGCGGGATCGAGGAGTCCGACGCGGTGTCGAAGCAGCTCTTCACCGACATGGACGCGTGCATGGCGTGCCATGCGTCGAAGGGCGCGACGAACGAGTGCGCCACGTGCCACTCGGACATGGGGCCGGGGTGGATGCCGCCGAGCCATCAGCGCGCGTGGGACGTGATGCACGGCCAGGCCGTCCGCCGCGGCGCGCCGCAGGGCCGCCTCGAGGACTGCGCGCTCTGCCACACCGACACGACCTGCCGGTCCTGCCACTCGACGCAGCCTCCGCGGGATCACACGGAGACGTGGCGCGCCGGCGGCGGGCACGGACTCTCGGCCGCCCTCGACCGCGAGCGCTGCCAGACCTGCCACCAGGCCGACACCTGCAACGAATGCCACACGTCGCTCCGCCCGCGGAACCACCGCGGCTCGTGGGGCGCCCCGCGGAACGCGCACTGCAACGGGTGCCACGTGCCGCTCGCGTCGTCCGGAGCCGAGGACGGGTGCTCCGTCTGCCACCGCGGCGCGCCGTCCCATGCGTCGGCGCCGCGGATGCCGCAGAACCCGCCGCACACCCCGTCGATGCAGTGCCGCCAGTGCCACGACGGGCGCCCGCGACTCCGCCACGCGGACAACGGGATGAACTGCCTCTCCTGCCACCGGTGACGCACGTCACACCGGCTCCCGGGCGCGCCGCCTAGAGTGCATCCGTCGGACGGAAGCCCGCCCGGCACAGGAGGTCCAGACATGAGCCACATGCGCATCGCCGCCTTCGCCGCCGCCGCGGCCGCAGCCGCCGCCCTGGTGTTCGCCGACCGCGGGTCCGCCCAGGAGGGCGCGGCCCCGGCGGGCGACAAGCCGTCCTACGTGGGCGACAAGACCTGCCAGAAGTGCCACTTCCAGCAGCACAAGTCGTGGAAGAAGACCGGCATGGCGAAGGCCATGAAGGTGCTGATGCCGACGACGGAGGCCGAGGACAAGGGGCTCTTCGACCGGAAGACCGCCGCGAAGCTCGACCCGGCGAAGGACTACACCGGCGACGCGTCCTGCCTGAAGTGCCACACCACGGGCTACGGCCAGCCCGGGGGCTACCCCGTCGATCCGAAGAAGGACGAGGCGTCGCAGAAGCTCGCGACTCTCATGGGCAACGTCTCGTGCGAGGCCTGCCACGGCCCCGGCAGCCTGTACGTGAAGCACAAGACCGAAGAGGTCGAGAAGAACAAGGACGCGAAGTTCACGTTCGAGCAGATGGCGAAGTACGGCCTCACGCACCCGGACGAGAAGAACTGCGCCACGTGCCACAACGACACGGCGCCCACGAAGCCCGCCGAGCCGTTCAAGTTCGAGGACGCGAAGAAGAAGGTCCACGAGCACAAGAAGTAGCCGTCCGGCGCGCGGGCCGGAGCGCCGCGGCGCGCGGCCTCCTCCGCGCAGGAGGAGGTCGATCATGCGGTCCCATCCGGCGGTCCGTCGTGCGGCGGCCGCCCTCGCCTGGCTCGGCCTCCTCGCCGCCGCGCTCCCCGCCGCGGCGCAGGAGGCCCCGAAGCAGGACCCCTGCCTCTCGTGCCACGCCGACCCCGCGAAGGTCAAGTCGCCGGTGGACGGCGCGCTCTTCGCGAAGTCCGTGCACGGCGGGCGGGACGGCTGCGCGAAGTGCCACTTCAACTACGACGAGTTCCCGCACGGCGGCGACAAGGAGACCGCGGGGTGCGCGGACTGCCACGAGGCGGAGGCCGAGGGGTTCGCGAAGTCCGTGCACGGGAAGGAACCCGCGCCGGGCTCGAAGCCCTCGAAGGCGCCGACGTGCGCGGACTGCCATGGCGTCCACGACGTCTTCCGGAAGAAGGAGCGCGAGTCGAGCCTCTTCCCGCTGAACGTCCCGCGGACGTGCGGGAAGTGCCACTTCTCGTCGCCGGAGGCCGCCGCCGGCCCGGTGGAGGCCATGCTCCGCGAGCAGTTCGTGGACGACACCCACGGCTCGGGCCTGCTGAAGTCGGGGCTCGTGGTCTCGCCGTCCTGCATCGACTGCCACGGCGGCCACGACATCCTCGCGACGGAAGACAAGCGCGCCGCGGTGAACCCGGCCCGCGTCGCGGAGACCTGCGGGAAGTGCCACGTCGGCGTGCTCGAGCTCTACCGGAAGAGCATCCACGGGAAGATCCCGCGCGGCCGCACGGAGACGGGGGAGGCCGCCGTCGAACCGGCCACCTGCACCGACTGCCACCGGCCGCACCATGTCCGCAAGCCGGACGCGTCGTTCCGGATCTCCACGGTGGAGACCTGCACGAAGTGCCACGGCGAGCGCGGCGAGACCTACCGCGGCACGTTCCACGGGCGGATGACGGACCTCGGGAACGGCGAGGTGGCGACGTGCGCGGACTGCCACACGGCGCACTCGATGCTGCCGGCCGGCGATCCGGCCTCGTCGGTCCACCCGTCGAACGTCCGCGCCACCTGCGCGAAGTGCCACGAGGGCGCGGGCGAGGAGTTCGCGCGCTATTCCGTCCACGCGAGTCCGCACGACCTCGGGAAGTACCCGCTCCTCTACTGGTTCGAGTTCGCGATGCGGTGGATCCTCCACGTCACGTGGATCTTCGGCGGGATCCACATGCTGCTCTGGCTGCAGCGGGGGCTCCGCGACGGCGCGGTTCTCCGGAAGACGGAGAACCCGACCGGGCGGTGGTACGAGCGCTGGCGCCCGACCTACCGGTACCTCCATCTCACGCTCATGATCTCGTTCACCCTCCTCGCGGGCACCGGGCTTCCGATGCTCTTCCACGAGGACCCGTGGGCGAAGACCGTGTACGCGGCGCTCGGCGGCGCCGACGTGATGCGCGTGCTGCACCGGATCGGCGGCGCGATGACCGTCGGCTACTTCAGCGCGTACTTCATCCACATCACCCGCCGCTTCCTCTCGGGCGAGAAGGGGCTCTTCCACGGGTCCAACACCATGCTCCCGCGGCCGAAGGACCTGGTGGACCTCCTCGCGCACGTGAAGTGGTTCGTCGCCGGCGGCGAGCAGCCGCGCTTCGACCGGTGGGCGTACTGGCACAAGTTCTACTTCCTCGCGGAGCTCTGGGGCGTCGGCGTCATGGGCGTGACCGGGATCATCATGTGGTTCCCCGTCGCGGCGACCACGGTGCTCCCCGGCGAGGCGCTCAACATCGCGCACGTCGTCCACTCCCACGAGGCGCTGCTCGCGACCTCCGTGATCTTCGTCCTCCACTCGTTCCACATGAACCTCCGCCCCGGCAAGTTCCCGATGGACCCCGTGGTCTTCACCGGCCGGATCTCGGAGGAGGACCTCCGCAGCGAGCACCCGCTCGAGTACGAGCGGATGAAGTCCGACGGCCGGCTCGAGCGCGACGCGCTCCCGCCGCCGGACGCGGCGTCCCTCCGGCGCGCGCACAGGATCGGCGGCGTGATGCTGTCGCTGGCCTTCCTGCTCCTCGTCTTCATGGTCTCGACGCTCTTCTGAGTCGTCCGGAGCCGAATCCCGGCCGAGGTGACGTGCGTCACTCCGGCCGCGCGCGTGCCGGGAGAGACTCTCGTCCATGAAGGCGACTCGATCCGACGAGATCCGTGCAAGGGCGCACGCTCGTTCGGACGCGTCGCCCGGGAGGTGCGAGATGACTGACTGGAACGCCCGGAGTCGGGCGCCGATCCTGCAGAGTCTTGCGGCAGCCGTTCTGGGCGCGGCGCTCCTCGGGGCGCCGCGCCTCGGCGAAGCCGCGTGGGACGGGCGGCAGGCCGTCCGGCTCGGAGACCAGATGCGCGCGGAGTTCCGCGCCGATCCTCTGGCCGAGGAGCACGTGTACTCCTTCTTCGCGGTCGAGGGCACCGTGTTCTCGGCCCGCATGGCGGTGCTCCCCGGCGCCGACGGGCTCGTGACCGAGATCCGCCTCTTCACGTCGAACGACGTCGAGGTGCCCCTCGGCGCGGCGCTCTCCGGGAACCGGGTCCGCGGGTTCGTCTTCGGGGAGACCGGCGACTACTACCTGCGGGTCCGCTCGACCTCCGGGACCGGCGAGTACAACCTGTCCACGAAGGCGCGCTTCCCGCGCGTCGTGGCCGGGTCCAGCGACGACGGCTCGTTCGGCTTCGACTCGCTCTCCGACGTGCTGATGAGCGCGCGCGTGCGCGCCCCGAGGGGGAGCGATGCGGCGCCGGTGTTCACCGGCCTCGACTTCCAGGGCGGCGCGGTGGATCTCGGCGCGCAGAACGGCACCGCGAAGCTCGTCGGCATCCTGCTGCCGGAGGACGCGGCCTACACCCTGTCCTTCACGTCCGGCGCCCCGAGCGCGGATCGCGGGGAAGGCCCGGGGTTCGGCGTGCGCGTCACGCTGCGGAACGTCCGCCCGGCGCGCTCGTGGAGCTTCGGCCACACCGAGGCGACCTCGGGCACCGCCACCGAGAACCGCGCGAAGTGGCTCACCTCCGCGCACGCGGACCACACCGCCGCGGCCTTCAACAACTGGAACACCACCGACCCGCCCGCGGTGCCGACCACCTGCGCGAAGTGCCACTCGACCCCGGGCTACCGCGACTTCCTCGGCGCCGACGGCTCGGCGGCGGGCGTCGTGAACTCACCCGCGCCGATCGGGACCGTGGTGGACTGCGACGCGTGCCACAACGACGCGGCCGCGGCGCTCACCTCGGTCACCTTCCCGTCCGGGAAGACCGTCAGCGGCCTCGGCAAGGAGGCGCGCTGCATGGTGTGCCACCAGGGCCGCGAGTCGTCGGTCAGCGTGGAGTCGAAGATCGCCAACGCGGCCATCGACGCGATGGGGCAGCCGATCCCCGGCTTCGGGCCCGACACCGTGAGCTCGAAGATCAACTTCACCAACATCCACTACTTCGCCGCGGCGGCGAGCCTCTACGGCCGCGACGTGGACGGCGGCTACGAGTACGCCGATCCGACGGTCTCCAGCCAGACCCCCGATCCGGTCACCGGCCTCACCCCGCGGCAGCCGTATGACCGCAAGTTCGCGCACGTGTCCTCGATGGACAGCTGCATCGAGTGCCACGACCCGCACAGCCAGCAGGTGCGGATCGACCTCTGCGCGACCTGCCATGTGGACGCCCAGGGCAACCCGGTGGCGGACATCGACGGGCTCCACGACATCCGCATGCAGGCGACCCTCGCCGACTTCGACGGCGACGGGACCAGGGAAGGCACCTGGCACGAGCTGAAGGGCCTGCAGGACAAGCTCCTCGCCGCGATCCAGATCTACGCCGACCAGGTGCTCGGGCAGAAGATCACGTACGACCCTCACTCCTACCCCTACTTCTTCAAGGACACCGACGGGAACGGCGTCGCGAACGGCGGCGAGATCACCCGCACCAACGGCTACTCCACCTGGACCGGCCGGCTGCTGCGCGCCTGCTACAACTACCAGTTCGCGGAGAAGGACCCGGGCGGCTTCGCCCACAACGGCAAGTACCTGATCCAGCTCCTCTACGACTCCATCGCCGACATCAACTCCGCCGCGGCGGTCCCGGACTTCGCGAACCTGGTGCGCAACGACACCGGGCACTTCGACAGCTCGGCGCACGCCTACCGCAACTGGGACTACGACGCGGACAACCTCGTCAACGAGACCTGCGCCCGCTGCCACACCCCGGACGGCTTCCTCTTCCGGGTGACCTACAACGTCGATCCCACCATCCCGCAGGACCTCTCGAGCGGCATGGTGTGCGAGTCGTGCCACGAGGAGGGCGCCGACTTCGGGCCGAACGCCTCGGTGCGCGCGGCGCGGCGGTACGTCGGGAAGGCCGCCTTCCCGTACCCGACCACCGCGACCTCGACCCAGATCAACGCGGTGACCGTGACCAACGGCGCGAAGGGCACCGTGGCCGAGGACGACTCGCTCCTCTGCCTGACCTGCCACGTCGGCCGCGCGTCGAAGCTCACCATCGACGCCTACCTCGCGACCAATCCGACCACCATCTCGTTCCAGAACGTCCACTACCTGCCCGCGGGCGCCGTGCAGTACGGCAACCGGGCGGCGGTGGGCTACCAGTATGCCGGGAAGACCTACGCCGGCCGCTGGGACCACGCGAACGGGCTGGCGACCAGCACCACCACTCCGGCCGCCGTTCCGGCCCGGTGCTCGTACTGCCACCTCCAGGAGGGCGACCACAGCTTCGAGGTGCATGTCGGCACCGAGTGCCAGGGCTGCCACTTCGAGGCGACCGCGGGGGCCTCGAGCTTCCGCAAGGGCCGCACCGCCGACTACGACGGCGACGGCAACGCGCTCGAGCCGCTGAAGGACGAGGTCTCGGCCTTCGCCGCGCGGCTCTACACCACCATCCAGAACTACGCCTTCACCGTGCGGGGCACCCGGATCGCCTACTACTCCGAGTCCCACCCGTACTGGTTCCGCGACACCAACGGAAACGGATCGGTGGACGTGCCCGCGGAGAACACCTCGTCGAACCCGTACAAGGCGTACGACGCGAAGCTCCTCTACGCGACCCACAACTACCAGCTCTACAAGAAGGAGCCGGGCGCGTGGGCGCACAACACCCACTACGTCCTGCAGATCCTCTACGACTCCATCCAGGACCTCGGCGGAGACGTGACCGGCCTGACCCGGCCGTGAAACGACGCCGACACTGAACGGATCTCCCCGGCCCGGACGCCGCAAGGCGCCCGGGCCGCTCGATTCCGGCGGCGCGCCGCCCGCTACCGGACGGAGAGTCCGATCCCGAGCCGCCCGGGCGGAGCCGTCACGGTGATCTTCTCCGCGCCGCGCCAGACGACCACGGGGACGCCCTGCTTCCCCGCCTGCTGCGCCGCGCCGATGGCTTCGCGCAGGTCGTCCACCGTCTCGATGCGCCGGCCGTCGTAGCTCTCGAGCCAGTCGCCGACCTTCACGCCGAGCTTCGCCGCGACGCCGCCGTCCACGACGTTGATGATCCGCGCGGTGGGCGCCGGGAGCGCGCCCTTCGCGGCCCGCGAGAGGATCAGGTACGAGCGCACGTTGTGCGACGCCTCGGCCTTCTGCGCGGCGGTCGGCCTCTCGCCCTCGCCCGGGTCCTCGTACGGCGAGGGCTCGTACCGGAGCGACGCGGTCTTCCCGGGGGCCATCTGCCCCGTGAGGTCGATCCACCAGGGGTGGACGACGTCGCCGGGCGCCCATCCGGCGCGCGAGTACTTCCACGTCCCGTACTGCGGGCGGTTGGGGTTCAGCCAGCAGTCGTCCCGCCAGAGGACGCTCTCGTGGCGGTGCGCGGCCTTCGTCTCCGCGGCGACGTCGGGCGTGAAGACGACCGCGCGCTTCGACGGCGTGAACTCGCCGACCTGCGAGTGGCCGGTGGTGGTGCAGAAGACCCGCGCGGACGTCGTCTCCGGGGGCACGGCGACCTCGACGGGCGCGAAGAAGTCGGCGAACCGGTTCTCGTCGGACCTGTAGCGGGCGGTGCCGTTCCACAGCGGGAGGATCCGGAATGCCTCGTCGCCCGGCTGCCCGTGGTGGAACGAGAGCGACGCGCTCATCATGTAGCCGCGACCCTTGTAGAAGTTGGTCCCCGCCTCGATCTCGAGCTTCGTGCGGCCGGAGAGCCACGGGCGGAAGTGCGTCACGTCCACGACCCACCTGCACGGCGTGCGGTAGCTCGTGATGAAGGGGACGATGCCGCGCTTCTTCCCCTCCTTGTCCCACACGTACACCTCGCCGCAGCGGTCCCACTCGTCCCAGAGCTCTCCCGCGTCGTGGATCTCGATCGTCATGAGCACCCGGCCGAACGCCCACTCGGCGGGCGGGAGCTCGACCTCGGAGTCGAAGGACTGGCGCTTGTTGTCGGTGAGGACGTGGTTGAAGACCTGCACGTCGATCGGAGCGCGGACCGGCGCGGCGGGCTCGCCGGGACGGAAGCGCACGTCGCGCACCGCGAACTCGGTCGCGGCGTCGGCGCGCGTGCCCGCGGCGAACGCGAGGCGGCACTCGTACGGGTCCATCCCGGCCACGAAGTGCCGGTCGTAGACCTTCGCGCCGGCGAGGGACACCGTGACCTCGGCGCCCCCGGGGACGTGCGTCCACGAGACCTCGCACGGCGCTCCGCCCTCCACGCCGCGGAACTCGGCGGGAGCGACGCGCTTCACGATCTCGCGCCCGTCGAAGCAGAGCGAGACGAGCCGCTCGGGGGCCCCCTGGTAGTTGCCCCACTCGCCGAACGGCTCCTCGTTCTTCGGCTCGTGGACGTCGATCCCCACCGCGAACGACTTCCGGAGCTCGGGACGCGACACGTCGCGCACGAAGGGCGCGGCGCCGCGCACGCCGTACTCGGCCGTGGAGAGGAAGAGGATCGCGCCGCCTTCGCCGCCCTGCTTCACGGAGATCCGGCACGACATCGCCGCCGACCCGCGGGCGCCCCGCGCCTCGGCGTCGAACGCCGCGGCGTTGTTCTGCGACCTCGAGAGCGCCGCGTCGAGGAGCCGGAGCCCGTCGCCCTCGACGAACGGGCCGGCGCCCTCGCCGTAGCAGGAGAGATGCGCGTTCCGCGCGGCGAGCGGGGGGTCCTTCTCCTCGGCGGACGCCGGGGCGAGGCCGAGGAGGAGGAGCGGGAGGGCGAGGACGGGCCGTTTCGTGCGCATGGCGCGGGATCGTAGCCGACGCGCCCCCGCGTCCTTGTGCCGCGCCCGGCGGAGGGGGAGACTGCGCCCGTGGCGCACCTGGTGATCCGGTCCGGGAACGACGCCGGGAAGGCGCTCCCGGTGCCGGCGTACCCCGTCGTGATCGGCCGCGGCGCGTCGTGCGACCTCTCGCTCGACGATCCGCGGGTCTCCCGCCAGCACGCCTGCATCCGGCTCCACGGCGACGACTGGCAGATCCGCGACGCGAGCACGCCGAACGGAACGGTGCTCGACGGGGCCCGCATCGCCGACTGGACGACGCTCCGCCACGGCTCCGTGATCCGGATCGGATCGACGGAGCTCGTGTTCGAGGACCCCGAGGGCGCCGCGCTCGCCGCGGCGGCCGCCGCGCGCGTCGCCGCCGCCGACGCCCCGCGCTTCCCCGTGATCCCGGGGTTCCAGATCGACGCCGCGCTCGGCCGCGGGGCCACAGGGACCGTGTACCGCGCGCTCCAGCTCAGCCTGAACCGCCGCGTCGCCGTGAAGATCCTCTCCGCGCAGTACGCCGCGCACCCCGACCGCGTGGAGTCGTTCCGCCGCGAGGCGCAGGCGATGGCCGCCGTGTCGCACCCGCACGTGATCCAGGTGTTCGACGTCGGGCACCACGCCGGCACGCACTTCTTCACGATGGAGCTGATGGAGGGCGGCACCGTCGAGGAGAAGCTCCTCGCCGCGCCGGGATCGCAGCTCCCGTGGCGCGAGGCGGTGCGGATCGCGAGCGACGCCGCGATGGGGCTCTCGCACCTGCACGAGCGGGGCCTCGTCCACCGCGACGTGAAGCCGGGAAATCTCCTCTTCGACGCGCGGGGCGCCGTGAAGCTCGGAGACCTCGGCACGCTGGTCCGGGTGGACGACGCGGCGAACGCGCGGATCGGCACGCCGCACTTCATGTCGCCGGAGCAGGCGGGGCGCCGGCAGGTGACGCGCGCGTCCGACGTCTACTCCCTCGGCGCCACGCTCTACCGGATGCTCGCGGGGCGCACGCCGTTCCTCGGCCAGACGAAGGAGGAGATCATGCGCGCGGTGGCGGAAGGGCTGCCGACGCCCATCCGCACGCTCTGCCCGGAGATCCCGCCCGAGGTCGCCGCCGCGGTCGAGCACATGATGGCCCGCGACCCGTCGGAGCGCCCCGCCGACGCGGCGGAGGTCGGCGCGCGCCTCGCCGCGGCGCTCGACGAGGTGCGCGAATCGCGCGAGGTCGTGCGCGTCCAGCGCCGCCGCCGCCGCGAGGCGTCGGGGTGCCTGACGTCCGCCATCGTCGCGCTCGCGTTCCTCGGCGCCGGCGCCTTCATGTGGCGCGACCAGATCCGCGCGTACCTCCGCGAGAACTACCCGGCGTGGTTCGCGCCCGCCGACGGGAAGTGACGGGTACCCTCGCCGGGATGCGCATCACTCTGAACGGCGACGCTCGCGAAGTCCCCGACGGCACGACCGTGGCCGCGCTCCTCCGCGCCCTCGGCGCCGCCGCCGCGCCGGCGGCCGTGGAGAGGAACGGCGAGATCGTCCCCCGGAGCGCCCACGCGGCGACCGTCCTCGCGGAAGGCGATCGCGTGGAGATCGTGACGATGGTCGGAGGCGGGTGACCGGCTCAGCGCTTGCGCGATGCCCTGGCGAGGTGCCGGAGCGCGCGCGGCGCGACGCCCTTGCCCCGCGCGGCGCGGAGCGCGAATCGCGTCTCGGCGTCGAACTCCGAGAGCATGACGGTCGTCATGTCCGCGATCAGGCGGTTCACGCTCACGCCCCGGCTCCGCGCCAGAGCCCTGAGGCGGTGGTGGGTGTCCTCGGGCAGCCGCAGGGTCAGTGCGCTCATCGGATCTCCTTCAGGAAAGACTCCGGGGTGACGACCAGGATCCGGGGGAACTTCAGCTCCATGCCGGCGAAGTCCCTCGAGTTGCGCGTGATGATCCGGTCCGCGCCCCCGGCCACGGCGAGCTCGATCAGGTGGTTGTCTCCCTCGTCACGCAGATTGGGCCGCCAGGCGAAGTAGATGCGCGTCCATGCGCACGACGCGAGGAATGCGTCGAGCACCTCCCCGCGCTCCCGAGGGCCGAGCCGCGCCGATCGCCACGGTTCGTCGCGCGCGAAGACGGACTCGAGCTCCGCCAGGAGTGCGGCGCCCATCAGCGGAGAGTGCTCCCCGCGGATGCACGCGGCGGCCACGGCCGCGCAGGCCGGGGAGCCGCGGCACGCGCCGACGAGCACGCTGGAATCGACGACCACGATCACGCCGCAGATGGTATCAGTTCTGCCACCGCGCGGAAGCAGGAGCCCCTCCGCGACCCGCCGGATTCGGTCCGCGGACCGGACGGCGCCGCGGATACTCGCGGCATGAGCTCCGCACCCGCCGGTCCCGACGCGCGCCTCGTCGTCGGCCCGTTCTCCTTCGCGTCGAGGATCGTGCTCGGCACCGGGAAGTACGCCGACTTCGGCACGATGGAGCGCGCGCTCGCGGCGTCGGGGTCGGAACTCGTCACCGTGGCGATCCGCCGGCTGCCGCCCGCCGGGAGCGGGCCGTCGCTCTGGGACCACATCGACCGCCGCCGCATCACGATCCTGCCGAACACGGCCGGCTGCTTCACCGCCGACGAGGCGGTGCGCACCGCGCGGCTCGCGCGCGAGCTCTGCGGGCACGCGCTGCTCAAGCTCGAAGTGCTCTACGACCAGGCGTCGCTCCTCCCGGAGCCGCTCGAGACGCTGAAGGCGCTCGACGTGCTCTCGCGGGAGGGCTTCACCACGATGGTCTACTGCGGCGACGACCCGGTGCTCGCGAAGCGCTACGAGGAGCGCGGCGCCGCCGCGGTGATGCCCCTCGGCTCGGCGATCGGGTCGGGGCTCGGCATCCTGAACCCGCGGAACGTCGAGTTCATCGTGCGCCACGCGAAGGTGCCGGTGCTCGTGGACGCCGGGCTCGGCGTGCCGAGCGACGTGGCCCGTGCGATGGAGCTCGGGGCCGACGGCGTGATCGTGAACACGGCGATCGCGCTCGCGAAGGACCCCGTCGCGATGGCGGAAGGGATGAGGCTCGCGTGCGAGGCCGGGCGGCTCGGGTTCCTCGCCGGGCGGATGCCGGCCCGCGAGGGCGGAGCGCCGTCGTCGCCGGTCGCCGGCGTGATCGGGACTCCGCAGGCGAAGGCGTGAACGCAGGCCTCACCGGGCTCCAGTCCGCGGCCGCCGGGATCGGCGTCGCCGCGCTGCTGGGATGGGCCGGCGCCCGGGCCGCGAGGCGCGATCCGCTCGGACCGAGACCCGCAGCGTCGCCGCGCGGCGGGTGGGAGGCGGCGTTCGCGGGGCTCGCGGCGTCGTACGCGATCCTGCCCCTCGCGGCCGGCGCCGCGACGCAGTCGCCCGGTCTCTCCGACGCGGCGAAGTGGTGCATCCGCGTGGTGCTGCAGTGCGCGGCGGCGCTCGGGGTCGTCCTCCTCGCCGAGCGGTTCCGCGACGGCGCCGCGCCGCCGACCGGCGTCGCGCGCCGCGCGACCGCGGGAGTGCTCGGGGGATTCGCGCTCTACGCCGCGGCCACGGCCGTCGCGTTCGCCGTGACGTCGCTCTGGCGTCCGTTCCCGGAGCAGGATGCTGTCGTGCTCCTCCGGAACTCCGAAGGGCTCCACCGCGCCGCGCTCGCGGCGTTCGCGATCGGAGCGGCGCCGCTCTTCGAGGAGGTCCTCTACCGCGGGGCGATCCTCCCCGCGCTCTGCACCGTGATGCCGCCCCCCGCCGCTCTTGCGCTCCAGGCGCTCGCGTTCGGCGCGGTGCACGTGACGTCCGCCGCGCACGTCCCCGTCGCCGTCCCTCTCGCCGTGGTGGGATGGTTCTGCGGCTGGTTGTATCTCCGCACCGGGTCGCTCCTCGTTCCGGTGCTCGTCCACGCGGTCTTCAACGCGGTGAACGTCGGCGCGATCTTCGCCGCGTGAATCGAAGAAGGGCCCCGGGGCGGACCCCGGAGCCCTTCCGCGCGGCCGGGGAGGGCTACTCCTCCTCGGACTTGCTCTTCTGGCGCATGTCGGCCGCGTGGGCGCGCTTGTAGGTCTGGATGTCCTTGAACTTCCCGTCCTTCGTGCGGACGGCGTAGAGCTTCGTGCCCTTCGACGAGCGCATCGTCGTGCGCCCGCCCTTGCCGCCCATCTTGCCCGCCTTCGGCGCGGCCTTCTTCGCGGCGGCCTTCTTCGGTGCCGCCTTCTTCGCAGGCTTCTTCGCAGCCGCCTTCTTCGGGGCGGCCTTCTTCTTCGCTGCCATCGGGTCCTCCTCGCGGTCGATTGTCGTTCGAGCCAAGTTCCAGCCGTGCGTCCGGGAGCACCCCCGCGGGGTCCCGACGACAGGGACTCCCGAAGAGTAGGCCGGAGCGCGGCCCGCGGTCAATCCTCCCGTGGCGGACCGGGGCGGGAAAGCGGCGGGACGGCGGCGGGGTACCGGCCGGCAGGCTCGGGAGGGGGCCGCCGGGCGCCGGGAGAGCGTCTGCCGAGCACCGTGATTGATGTCGCACCGTCCGACTCTGCTCCGTGCGATCCTCTCCGTCGGCGGACGGGCGTCCCGGCGGAGCCGCCCGGGCCCGGCCGCGAAGGGGACACCCGGAGGACGCGCACATGGCCCGGAGCACCGCCGCCGGCATCCTCCGATTTGCGGCGGCCGTCGCCGTCGGGGTCGCGGTCGGAGTCGCGGGGTACGCCTTCGCCTACGCGAACGGCGCCTCGTACATGACCAACGACCCCGCGGCCTGCGCCAACTGCCACATCATGCGGGACCACTTCGACGCCTGGCGGAAGTCGAGCCACCACGCGGTGGCCGTCTGCAACGACTGCCACGCTCCGCACGACTCGGTGATCCGGAAGTACTGGGTGAAGGCGACGAACGGGTGGCACCACTCCGTCGCGTTCACCACGGGGAACTACCCGGAGGCGCTCCGCGCGGGCGAGCGGAACCGGCAGGTGACCGAGAAGGCCTGCCGCCACTGCCACACGGAGATCACGGCGGCCGTCGACGGGCACGCCGAGGGCGAGTCGTGCGTCCGGTGCCACGGGTCCGTGGGTCACATGCGATGAGGAGGATCGGGAGATGAGCGGGAAGACGGCCGGGAAGGCCCCCTGGATGTTCGTCGGCACCATCGCCGCGTCGGCGGCGGCGGCCGTGATCGCCACGGCGGTGGCGCTCGACATCGCGGAGAAGAAGAGCGAGGCGAAGGCGCCGTTCTTCCGCGTCGTCGAACTGACCGACGACACGGAGGATCCGGCGGTCTGGGGCAAGAACTTCCCCCTCCAGTACGACGACTACAAGCGCACCGTGGACATGGTCCGCACCCGCTTCGGCGGCAGCGAGGCCGAGCCGCGCACGCCGAGCGAGCGCGATCCGCGCAACGTCGTCACGCAGTCGAAGATCGAGGAGGACCCGCGGCTGAAGGCCATGTGGGCGGGATACGCGTTCGCCCGCGACTTCCGCGAGGAGCGCGGCCACGCCTACATGCTCTCGGACCAGGAGTTCACCGAGCGCCAGGTGGCGGCGAAGCAGCCCGGAACGTGCCTGCACTGCCACGGGTCGATGTACGTCCCGTACAAGAAGGCCGGCGACGGCGACATCATCAAGGGCTTCGAGAAGCTGAACCCGATGCCGTACGCCGAGGCGCGGAAGCACGTGAACCACCCGGTCACCTGCATCGACTGCCACGACCCGGCCACGATGGAGCTCCGGATCACGCGGCCGGGCTTCATCGAGGGGATCCGGAACCTGAAGGCGTCGGAGGGCGTGAAGGACTACGACGTCAACAAGATGGCCACCCGCCAGGAGATGCGGAGCTTCGTCTGCGGCCAGTGCCACGTGGAGTACTACTTCAAGGGCCCGGAGAAGCGGCTCACGTACCCGTGGCACAAGGGTCTGAAGATCGAGAACATCCAGGCCTACTACGACGAGGTCGGGTTCAAGGACTGGACGCACGCGAAGTCCGGCGCGGCCGCGCTGAAGGCGCAGCACCCCGAGTTCGAGATGTGGTCGCAGGGCATCCACGCGCGGTCCGGAGTCGCGTGCGCCGACTGCCACATGCCGTACAAGCGCGTCGGCGCGCACAAGATCAGCGACCACCACGTGCGGTCGCCGCTCCTCAACGTGCAGCGCTCCTGCCAGACCTGCCACAAGTGGAGCGAGCAGGAGCTGAAGGACCGGGCCGAGACCATCCAGAAGCGCACCTTCGACCTCCGCAACCGCGCGATGGACGCCGTGGTCGCCCTGATCGACGACATCGCCGCCGCGAAGACCGCGGGGAAGAGCGACGCCGACCTCGCGCTCGCCCGGGACCTCCAGCGGAAGGCGCAGTTCCGGCTGGACTTCGTCGAGGCCGAGAACTCGGTCGGGTTCCACGCGCCGCAGGAGGCCGCGCGCATCCTCGGCGAAGCGGTGGACATGGCCCGGCAGGGACAGGTGGCCGTCCGCGACCCGCAGTTCAAGGGCTCGGAGAAGCTGACCGGTCCGGCGGGCGGAACTCCGCCTGCGCCCGCGCCCGCGGGCGGCAAGTAACCGCGCTTCAGGTAGCCTCCGTCGCGCATCGCCGCGTGACGGAGGACCGATCGCCCCCGACCGGACGGATCGCCGCGCTCTCGGGCGTGGCGGCGGTCGCGGCGTACCTCGTGCTCTTCCGCGACTCCGCGTTCGGCGGGCGGCTCCCGGCCGACGAGACGGGCTTCTTCGACGCCACGTACGCGGGAACCGTGTGGGAACAGGCCGCCGCGCAGGTGCGTGCCGGGAAGATCCCGCTCTGGTTCCATGAGTTCGACTGCGGCGCTCCGCTCGCGGCCGCGTGGATGCACGGCCTCCTCTATCCCGGGCTCCTCCTCTTCGCGGCGCTGCCGCTCGGCGCGGCGCTCGCGTGGTCGTGCGCGCTTCACGCAGGGCTCGGCGCGGCGGGCATGGCAGCGTTCCTCTCCCGCCGGGGATGCGGCGCCGCCGGCGCGGCCGGCGGCGCGCTGCTCTTTGCGCTGAGCGACGGACTCGTCGGGCGGACCTGCGCCGGCCACGCGAACCTCGTCGCGGCGATCGCGTGGATCCCCTGGGTGCTCCTCGCGATCGACGGCTGCGTGCGGGGGCGCCGCGGCGCGGCGGCGTGGCTCGGGCTCGCGTCGGGGTTCGGGCTCCTCGCGGGCCACGTGCAGGTGTGGGCGCTCGCGGGGCCGATGATCGCGGCGTTCGCGGGGTCCGAGGCGCTCCGCGCCGGCGACCGCCGCGGCGCGTTCCGTCGTCTCGCGGGGGGCGCGGCGCTCGGACTCGGGATCGCGTCGCCGCAGATCCTCCTCACGGCGGAGTTCCTCGCGGGCGCCGCGCCGCTCGCCGAGGCGCGCGAACTGCTCGTCCTTGCGTCCACGCCGCCGGACGTGCTCGCCGCGAAGGTGCTCTCCGCGTGGAGCGGGCCGCCGCCCGCCGACCCGGCGTTCGACCTGCGCCCCGAGCATCGCTCCGTCGCGGGGCTCTGGATCTTCGCGCTGGCGGCGTGGGGCGTCGCGTCCCGCGCGCCGCGGCGCGGGTTCTGGACGGGGTTCGCGCTGTTCGGACTCGTCGCGTCGATCGGACTGCGGTCCGGCGCGACGGCGTGGATCTTCGACGTCCCGCCGTTCTCGTTCGGGCGGACCCCGGCGCGGGTCAACGTGCTCGCGCTCGTCGCGATCCCGGTCCTCGCGGGGTACGGGATCTCGTTCCTCGCAGCGCGCATGCGGTGGCCCGCCGCCGCCGCGGCGTGCGCGCTGGCGGCCGCGTTCGGCACGCCGCCGGCTCGGAGCGTCCCCTCCGGCGCCCATCGGACCGACTGGTCGTCCGCGATCCCCGAATCGGCACGCACGCACCGCGTCGCGTCGAACGACTCGCACCTCTGGTGGTGGAGCAACGTCGAGGCGTCGGGCCTCCGCACGCTGCGCATCCCGTGCTACGCACGGACCGAGGGCCACGCGGCGCTCCTCGACGGGGCGACGTCCGCGATCGGCTGGTGGCTCGACATCGGCGTCGAGTTGACGCCGCGCGGTCCGCGCGTGCCGCGTCCGCCGGAGGTCCTCGATCCGCGCGAGGCCGAGGTGTCGCTGCACGACGCGATGGGCGGCGCCCGCTTCTTCGGCGCATGCGTGGCCGGCGCGTCGCGCGACGAAGTCCTCTCCCGGCTCCGATCCGGCGAACGCTCGCTGTTCCTCGGCTCCTCGTCGGCGCCCGGCACGGGCGCCCGCGGCGAAGCCCGCGTCACCGCGTGGCTCCCCGGCGAGATCCGCGTCGCGGTCACCTCCGACGGCCCCGGCTGGGTCCTCGTCTCCTCCATCCTCGCCCCCGGCTGGGTCGCGCACGAGGGCGACGCGTCCCTGCCCGTCCTCCGCGGCAACCTCGCATTCCCGGCCGTCCACATCCCCGCCGCCGGTTCGCGCGAGATCGTCCTCCGCTACCGCCCGTGGACGTTCAGCGCAGGCGCGTGGATCGCGGTTGCTTGCGTGGCGGCCTGCGGGCTCGCCCTGGCCCGCGCGCGCCGCCACGCATTGCGACCGCCGCAGCCCGTCGACCGAGTCTGAGGGTTCAAGGACGCAATGCGATCGTCGGCGGACCCGGAGGCAGACGCGTCGGGCGGCCCCGTCGTCACCCGACGTCGCGTGGACGCCCGACCGCCGAGGTCCGGGAGCGGCGGCGGAAGTGAAAGAGGAAAGCTGACCACATGGACTACGCAGAGGGGATACCGTCCTGTCATGAAGTCCACGGCGAATGTCCCGTGCCTCACCCTCGCGCTCGCGTGCTGCGGCCCTGTTCCGCCGCCCGGTCCGCCTTCCGCGCCGGAGGCTCCGCCACCTGTGCAGGCGCCGGAGCGCAAGGAATACAAGGGAACTCGCGTCGGCCAGGTGCTCGTCGACCTGAACATCCTCGACGACATCCTGATCAGCGGTCCGCGGACACGGGTAGGTCCACCCGGACAGGGGTCTGTGCCGATCCCGGTCCAAGACTCGGCGGCGATCGCGGTCACGCTCTCCAATGACACGGACCGTGACATCGGGCTCGAAGGGGACTGGCCGTATCTCTTTCGAGTGACCGTCACCAACTCCTCCGGGATGGAGATCTTCGAAGAATCCCAGTCATCGGATGCACTGCCGCGCATTGCTGCCGGCGACGTCAAGCGGTTCGAGATGACTTGGCCCCTGCGTACCTGGTCGCAAGGCAAGCCCGTCTTGCCGCTCCCGCTAGGGACGTACACGGTTACGCTCCGGATGGGCGGGGGAGGCAAGCTGACGACGACGACGCGGCTCTACTAGGGGGCATCCTCCTCGGCGCGCGAGCGGCCATCGGTGCCGCAACCCACGCGGACCGGCTGCACCGTGAAGGGAGCCAGCTCCGCTCGTCACAGTCCAGCCGGGACGCCCTTCGACTCTTCACTTTCGTCGCGCCGACCCGACCCCGGCCCGCGCTGTTCGCCGCGCCCCTCCGGTGTCCGCGGCCTCCTGCCTCGGAGTTCCGCGGGTTGCGTATCACCGCGCCCCGCAGATCTCCGGGCCGCGGCTGGTGCCGACGGATGCTGCGCCCGCCTCCAGCAGGGAGATCGCGTGGGCGGCGGTGCGGACGCCGCCGGAAGCCTTGAGGAGGGCGCGGCCGGCGATGTTCCGGGAGATGTACGACACGTCCTCCGCGCGCGCCTCGCCGGGGCCGAAGCCGGTGCAGGTCTTCAGCCACGGGACGCCGGCGTCGAGCATCGTCGCGCAGGCGGTCTTCAGCACGTCGTTCGGCAGGTAGCCGACCTCGAGGATCGCCTTCACGATCTTCCCCTGCGACGCGCGCATCACCGCGACCGCCTCCTCGTAGAGGAACTTCCAGTCGAGGTCGAGCGCGGCGCCGACGTTGATCACGTAGTCGAGCTCGTCGGCGCCCTGCGCGCACGCGCGCGTGGCCTCGTGGGCCTTCACGTCGGGGGCCGAGGTGCCGTGGGGGAACCCGACGACGGAGACGACCTTGATGCCCGATCCCATGAGGCGCCGCTTCGCGTGGTAGACGGAGTCCGACGGGACGACGAGGCCGCGGAAACGGAGGAGCAGCGCGTCGTCGCACGCGACGTCCACGTCCCGCTGCCGCTTGTCGGGCCGCAGCACGGAATGCTCGAGGAACGGCGCCAGCTCGTGGGGCTCCATCGATCCGAGGATACGAGACGGACCGCGCGGAGTCACACGGCAGAGTGCTCCGGATTCCACGGCCGCCGGGCGCCTCCCCGTCGCTAGCTTTCGCGCACACGTGACCGCCCTCGGAGCCACCGCGCGCCACGCCGTCCGGACGAGCGTGCTCGTCCTCGCCGCGGCGCTCCTCGCGGGCGCGGCGATCCGCGGACCCGGCGAGGCCGCGCGCCCGGAGGCGGGGCGGAAGCGCGTGGCGGTCGTGCTCTCGGTCGGAGGGCTCGGCGACCGGAGCTTCAACGACATGGCCTACGAGGGGCTGCTCCGCGCGCGGAAGGAACTCGGGGTGATCGGCGTCTACGGCGAGCCGGCGTCGATGAGCGAAGACGAGCGTTACCTCGATTTCTACGCGGAGCAGGGGTTCGACCTGGTGTTCGCGGTCGGGTTCTTCATGCGAAGCGCGCTCGAGAAGGCCGCGGCGCGGCACCCGGACACGCGGTTCGCGATCATCGACGAGCAGGTGGACCTGCCGAACGTCGCGTCGGTCCGGTTCCGCGAGCAGGAAGGGTGCTTCCTCGTCGGCGCCCTCGCCGCGCGGAAGTCGAGGTCCGGCGCGGTCGGGATCGTGCTCGGACTGGACGTGCCGCTCCTCCGCGTGTTCGAGCACGGATACCGCGAGGGGGTCCGCGCGGCGCGTCCCGACGGGCGCGTGATCCGCACGGTGGCGGGGAGCTTCTCCGATCCCGTCCGCGGGAAGGAGCTCACGCGCACGGCGCACGGCGAAGGCGCCGACGTGGTGTTCCAGGCCGCGGGGTCCACCGGGAACGGCGTGATCGCCGGCGCGCGGGAGCTCGGCATCCTCGCGATCGGCTGCGACGCGAACCAGAACGGCGAGGCGCCGGGAACCGTGCTCACGTCGATGCTGAAGCGCGTGGACGTCGCCGTGTTCGAGACGTGCCGCGAGGTCGTCGAAGGGCGCTTCCGGCCGGGGCTGCACAGCCTCGGCGTGAAGGAGGGCGCGATCGGCTGGGCGCTCGACGAGCACAACCGCGCGCTCGTGTCGGCCGACGACGAGGCGTTCCTCCGCGGGCTCGAACGCCGCATCGCCTCCGGCGACCTCGCTGTCGGCACGGGCGCCGGGGAGCGGAAGTGACCGAGCTCGCGGCGACCGGCGTCGTCAAGCGTTTCGGCGCGAAGGCGGCGCTCGACGGCGTGTCGTTCCGCGTGGGCGGAGGCGAGATCGTCGGGCTCCTCGGCGAGAACGGCGCGGGGAAGAGCACGCTGCTGAAGATCGTGTCGGGGTTCCGCCGGCCCGACGCCGGAACGGTGTCGATCGACGGGCGCGACGTGCGGCTCGACGGGCCGCGCCACGCGTCGTCGCTCGGGATCGGGCTTGTGCACCAGCACTTCCTCCTGATCCCCGAACTCACCGTCGCCGAGAACGTCGTGCTCGGCCGCGAACCCGGGCCGGGGCTCGCGCTGGACCTTCGCGCCGCCGAGGACGAAGTCCGCGCGTGCGCCGCGCGGTTCGGCCTCGAGATCGATCCGCGCGCGAAGGTCGGCGATCTCGGCGTGGCCGCGCAGCAGCGCGTGGAGCTCGCGAAGGTGCTCGTCCGCGGCGCGCGCATCCTCCTCCTCGACGAGCCGACCGGCCTCCTCCCGCCCTCCGGGGTGCGCGACCTCTTCGCGCTCCTGCGGCGGCTCGCCGCGGAGGGCTGCGGGATCGCGCTCGTGACGCATCGTCTCCGCGAAGTGCGCGAGGTCTGCGGCCGCGCCGTCGTCCTGCGGCAGGGGAAGCTCGTCGGCGAGCGCGACGTGCGCGCGACCGCCGACACGGAGATCGCGCGCATGATGGTCGGCGAGGACATGGACCTCGCGAAGCGTGCGCGCGGCCCGGTCGGCGGCGGGAGCCCTCTGCTCGAGGTCGAGGGCCTGGTCGTCGCGTCGGCGCGCGGGAAGCCGGTCGTGGACGGCGTCGGCTTCACGCTGCACGCGGGCGAGGTCGTCGGTCTCGCCGGCGTCGCCGGAAGCGGGCAGACGGAACTCCTCGAGGCGCTCGCCGGGGTGCGGCCGTGCGTCGCGTCGCGGATCGCGCTCGGCGGCACGGATCTCCGCGCGATGCCGGTCTCCGCGCGCCGGCGCGCCGGGGTCGGGTACGTCCCCGAGGACCGCGGACGCGACGGACTCGTGCCCGAGCTCTCCGTGTCGGAGAACGTGGTGCTCCCCGCCACGCGCCGATGGGCCCGCGCGGTGTCGGGATGGCTCGACCGCGGCGGGATCCGCCGCGCGGGCGCAGAGGCCGTGGCGAGGCACGACGTGCGTCCGCCCGATCCCGACGCGGCGGTCGGCGGTCTCTCCGGCGGGAACCAGCAGAAGGTGCTCCTCGCGCGCGAGATCCGCGAGCGGCCGAAGGTGCTGCTCGCCGGAGAGCCTGCGCGCGGACTCGACTTCAAGGCCACCGACGCGGTCCACGCGCACCTCCGCGCGGTCGCGACCGAGGGCGGGGCGGTGCTCGTGTCCAGCACGGACCTCGCGGAGCTTCTCCACGTGTGCGACCGCATCCTCGTGGTGTTCGCGGGAAGGATCGCGGGCGTCGTGCGTCCCGAGGCGACGTCGGAGGACGAACTCGGGCTGCTCATCACCGGCGCCGCGCGGGGGACGGGAGGCGCGGCGTGAGCGACGCGTCGCTTCCTCCGCGCCGGGGGCCTGCGTGGGGCCGCGCGCTCGCCGCGGTCGAGGTGTTCGCGCTGGCGCTGATCGTGGCGGCGGTGGTCGTCGCGCTGCTCGGCCACGATCCGTTCCGCACCATCGCCGCGATCGCCGTCGCCGCGTTCGGGAGCGGCGCGGCGGTCGAGGCGACACTCGCCGAGACCGTGCCGCTGATCTTCGCGGGGCTCGCGGTCGCGCTGCCGATGCGGCTCGGGCTCTTCAACGTGGGTGCCGAGGGGCAGCTCGTCCTCGGCGGGCTCGCGGCGGGCGCCGCCGCGGCGGCCGCGCCCGCGTCCCTGGCGATCCCGGCGGCGGTGCTCGCGGCGTTGCTCGCCGGGGGCCTCTGGGGCGCGCTCCCGGGCGCTCTC
>JAJVHW010000141.1 GCA_022072415.1 Planctomycetota bacterium | reverse complement strand
TGCGCGGCGCCGCGCACGCGGGCGGTCAGCTTCGCCGTCCGCGCCGCGTCGGCGGTGCCGGAGCGCACGCAGTCGTCCAGCACCTCGCACGCCGCGAGCGCGTGGTGCCAGCGGCGCTGCGCGATCCCCGCCTCGGCGGCGCACCGCGCGAGCGCAGCGATCGAGGCCCGCGCGTCCGGACTCTCCGACGTCCCGCACTGGGCGTGGACGATCGCGAACTCGACCTCGTACCGGCCCCAGTCGCGGATCGCCGCGAGCGTCTCGCAGACGAGGATGCGCGACTGCATCTCCTGCCGCAGCTCGCTCCGCTCCCGCGCGATGTCGGCGGACACGCGCAGGCACGCCAGCGCCTCCAGCCAACGGCCTTCGAGGGCCGCGACCGCGCCGCAGGCATGGGCCGCGAGCATCTCGCTCCGGTCGCGCGTCCCGCGCGCCGCGTCGAGGACGCTCCGGAACATGCTCCAGCCGTCCTCGACGCTCCCCGTCACCGCAGCGACCTGCGCGAGGAGCACCGAAGCCTGGCGGCGGAGGCACGGGTCGCCGGAGTGGAGCGCGACCGATTCGTAGAACGGCGCGAGATCCTCGCGGCGGCCGAGCGGGCGCTCGACGAGCCACGTGCACCGCGCGCTTCCGAGGGCCGTCCGCGGATCGAGCTCCGCCGCGAGGGCGATGTAGATCGCCTCGGCCCACGAGCGGGCCTCCTCGTCGCCGTCGCGCAGGATGTCGGCCTGCTCCAGCAGGCGCCCGCGGTCCGCGACGGCGTGCCCCCGCCCTTCGAGGGCGGCGGCGACGTCGGCGGCGCGGCGCGTGGTGCGGGCCTTCACGGATGCGGCGGACACGGTCATCCGCCCCCCCATCGGCACGCGGAAGGCGGGTTCTGGAGCGAGGACGGCCCGGCCGGAGCGTCAGGCGCGTTCGACGCGGACGGCGCAGAACTTGAACTCGGGGATCTTCCCCTTCGGGTCCAGCGCGTCGTTCGTGAGCAGGTTCGCCGCGGCCTCGCGGAAGTGGAACGGCAGGAACACGCCGCCGGGCTGCACCTTGTGCGTCGGACGCACGCGCACGCGGATCGAGTTCCGGCGGGTGACGAGGCGGACGAAGTCGCCCTCGCGGAGCCCGAGGCGCGCCGCGTCGCCGTCGTTGATCTCGCAGGCCGCTTCGGGCTCGATCAGGTCGAGCTTGCTCGCGCGGCGGGTCATGGACCCCGTGTGCCAGTGCTGGAGCATGCGGCCGGTGTTGAGCACGAACGGATACTCGTCGTCCGGGAGTTCCGCGGGCGGGAGGACCTCCGCGGGCGAGAACCGCGCGCGTCCGGACGCGGTCGGATACCCGTCGCCGAAGAGGACCACGGTGCCGTCGCCGGTCTCCGGATCGGGGCAGGGCCAGAGCTTCCCGGCGCCGCGGAGGTGCCGGTAGCGGAGGCCCGCGTAGCTCTTCGTCGACTCCGCGAACTCGACGAACACGTCCTCCTCGTCGCGGTAGGCCTGCTTCGCGCCCATCCGCTCCATGACGTCGCAGAGGATCCGCCAGTCGAGCCGCGCCTCGCCCGGCGGGAGGAGCGCCGGCTGCCCGAGCTGCACGCGCCGGTCGGTGTTCGTGTAGGTGCCCGTCTTCTCGAAGTAGCTCGACGCGGGGAGCACGACGTCTGCGACCTCGGCCGTCTCCGTGAGGAAGATGTCCTGCACGACGAGGAACTCGAGGCCGCAGAAGCCCTCGCGCACGCGCTCCACGTTCGGGTCGGAGAGGAACGGGTTCTCCCCCATCACGTACATGCCGCGGATCGTCCCGTCCTCGATCCCGTGGCTGATCTCGACCACCGTCTTCCCCGGTCGCGGGTCGAGGGCCCCGCCCCAGAGCGCCTGGTACTTCGCGCGGGCCTCGTCGTTCCCGACGGGCACGTAGTCGGGGAAGACCATCGGGATGAGCCCCGCGTCGCTCGCGCCCTGCACGTTGTTCTGTCCGCGGAGCGGGTGGAGCCCGGTGCCCGGGCGGCCCACGTTCCCCGTGAGGAGGCAGAGGGAGATGAGGCAGCGCGCGTTGTCGGTGCCGTGGACGTGCTGCGAGATGCCCATGCCCCAGAAGACGAGCATGGCCTTCGCGGCGCCCATCACCCGCGCGATCCTCCGGATGCGGTCCGGCTCGATCCCGCAGAACCGCGACGCGACCTCCGGCGTGTACTTCGCGACGGCGTCGCGGAGCGCGTCGAAGTTCTCCGTGCGCTCCGCGACGTACGCGCGGTCCTCGAGCCCCTCCGCGAGGATCACGTTCATGACGCCGTTGTAGAAGGCGACGTCGGAGCCAGGCTTGATCTGCACGTACTCCCACGCGTGGTCGGCGATCTCCGGGCGGCGGACGTCCACGACGATCAGCTTCGTGCCCTTCCGCGCGGCCTCCTTGAAGAAGGTCGCGGCGACGGGATGGTTCGCCGTGGTGTTCGTGCCGGTGAGCAGCGCGACGTCGGAGTTCTCGATGTCGCGGTAGATCGTGGACACGGCGCCGGACCCGACGCACTCGAGGAGCGCGGCGACGCTCGACGCGTGGCAGAGCCGCGTGCAGTGGTCCACGTTGTTCGTCCCGAACACCGAGCGCACCATCTTCTGGAAGAGGTACGCCTCCTCGTTGCTGCACTTCGCGGACCCGAAGCCCGCGAGCGCGCCCGGCCCGAGGCGGTCGCGGATCCCCCGGAGCTTCGACGCGACGAGGTCGAGCGCCTCGTCCCACGTCGCCTCGCGGAACGCGGAGAGCGCCTGCTCGTAGTCGGGGTACGGCGACGCGCCGCGCGTGCCGTCGTCCTCGCGGCGCATGTCCGCCGAGAGCGGACGCTTGGGGTACGAGGCGTCCTTCCGGATCAGCGGCTTCGTCAGGCGGTGCGGGTGCGACGCGTAGTCGAACCCGTACCTTCCCTTCACGCAGAGCCGCGCGTCGTTCCCCGACGGCGTCCGGCCCTCCGAGAACACCACCTTGTTCGCCGCGACGTCGACGTGGAGCCGGAGCGCGCAGCCGACGCCGCAGTACGGGCAGACGGACTCGACCTGCTTCAGCGCGGCGCGCGGACGGATCGGCACCGTGACCGGCTTGTTCACGAGGGCGCCCGTCGGGCAGACCGACGCGCACTCGCCGCACTCGACGCACGTGGACGCGCCCATGCCCTGGTCCAGGTCGAACGAGATGCGGGCGAAGGCGCCCTTCCCCGTCCGCCCGATCACGTGGTTCCCCTGCACGTCGTCGCACGCGCGGATGCAGCGGTCGCAGAGGATGCACGCCTGGTGGTCCACGGCGATCACGTGCGACGTGTCGTCGCGCGGCTTCGCCGGCGCCTTCGCGTACTTCGACGCGTCGGCCCCGAAGTCCCGCGCGAGGGCGAAGAGCGCGTCGTCCCCGGTGGTCAGTTCGCGCGCGCTCTGTCCGCGCTGGTCGGCCATGAGGAGCTCGGTCAGCGTCTTCCTGTTCCGCACGACCACCGGCGACGAGGTCTTCACCTTCATCCCGTTCTCGCAGGCGCGGACGCACGACGCCTGGAGCGTGCGCGCGCCCTCGACCTCGACCACGCACATGCGGCAGACGCCGACCGGGCGCAGGCGCTCGTCGTGGCAGAGGACGGGGATCGCGATCCCCATGTCCTTCGCCGCGTCGTAGACGCTCGTGCCCTCCGGGACGGTCACGGAGCGGCCGTCGATCTCCAGCGTGACCGTCTTCACGGCGCGGCGCGCGTCGGCAGGATGCACGGCGGTCATCGGGCCACCTCGTCCGGAGCGGGGAACAGGTCGTCGAGCTGGAGCGCGGCGACGCGCGGGGCGGGGACGGAGCCTCGCTCGTCCCACCCGTGCGCACGGCGGTAGGCGGCGATCCTACGGTCGAGGCTCGCGCGCCCCAATCCCTCCCCCGGCGTGCGCCCGAGGAGGCGCTCCGGCAGCGTGTCCTCGGCGGGCGTCCAGCCGGCGCGGTCGTTCCACAGCTTCCGCGCGGCCACGGTCCGCTCGCCGGCCTCCCGGAGCGACGCGGCGGTGAACGGCTCGCCGGTGACGGCCGCGAGCATCGCCGCGCCCTCGGCCGGCAGGTCCGTGAAGACCCCGCGGAGGAACTTGCAGAGGATCAGGCTGTCGAGGATCGCGGAGCGCACCTCGGAGGCGGCGGCCGCCGCGCCTGCGGCGTCGTCCCCCTCCGGCGAACCCGCGAAGTCCGCCTCGTACGCGCCCGACCGGTTGTGGTCCGCGCCGCGATGGGACACGGCGAGTCCGAGCCCCATCGTGCGGAGCGCGCGCGGGTCGTAGCCGGGAAGTTCGAGCCCCTTCACGTGCATCGCGAAGGGCTCCGCGGCCGGCCCGAGGCGTTCGGCGGCGCGACGCGACCCATCCGCCAGGAGGGCGCCGACGCCGCGCCGGTCCGCGATGTCGCGGAGCAGCGCGAGCAGCGCCGCGCCGTCGCCGAATCTCGGACCGCCGGGCAGGAGCCCGTGCTGCGCGCACTCCATCGCGAACGCGATCGTCCCCCCGGCGGAGATCACGTCGAGTCCGAGATCGTCGCAGAGCCCGGCCGCGTCCACGACCACCTCGCGGTCGGTGATTCCGCAGAGCGGCCCGAGTGCGAAGAGCCCCTCGTACTCCATGCGCACGCCGTCCTTCCCGCCCGCGCGGGGAAAGACGTGCTCGCATCCGATCGTGCACGACGCGCAGTGCTTCCGGACGACCGGCCCGACGGACGCCGCGGCCGCGCGGAGCGACTCCGCGGAGAGCGACTCCGCCCCGTCGATCGATCGTTCGCTGAAGTTCCGCGCGGGAAGGGCCCCGAGGCGGTTCATCAGGAGGAGGTTCGCGACGGTGCCGATCTCGCGGTACTTCGCGGTCGCGGGGCCGAGGGACCGCGCGGAGAGATCCTTCGCGAGCGCGAGCGCCGCGCCGGCGTCGGCGAGCGGCGTCGGCACGCCGCCGCGCGCGAGGATGCCCTTCAGCCGCTTCGACCCGAGGACCGCGCCGAGCCCGCCGCGCCCCGCGTGCCGCCCGTCTCCGGAGACCGTCGCGAAGAGGACGCCGTTCTCGCCCGCCGGCCCGATCCCGAAGAACCGGTGCTGCGGGAAGCGCGCGAGGAGCCGCCGCTCGGCCTCGGCGGACGGAAGCCCCGCCAGGTCCCCCGCCGGGATCAGCCGCGCGCCGCCGGGCTCGACGACGAGCACGGACCACTCCGCGCACCGCCCCCGGACGACGAGCGCGTCGATCCCCGCGCCCTTCAGCTCGATCGCGAACCGGTCCGACGACAGCGCGTCGCAGAACCTGTGCGTGAGCGGGGACTTCGCGACGACCGCGAACTTCGCGCTGGTGGTGAGCGGAGTGCCGACGAGCGGCGAGAGCGACACGACGAACGGCGCGTCCGGCGCGAGCGGGTCCCCCGCCGGGTCGCCGTGCCGCGCGAGGAGCCACGCGCCGAGCCCGGCCCCGCCGATGAAGCGGCGGAGCACGTCGCGCCCGATCGGCACGCGCTCCGACGTCCCGGACGAGACGTCCGCCGCGAGCGCGGAGCCGTGCCATCCGCCGTGCCTGGGCTCGTTCACGGCCCGAGCGTACGTCATCCCCCCGATTGCGCGGAGAGGAGCAGGACGCTGTCGCCGGGAGAGAGCCGGAGTTCCGCGTCGGCGACGAACCGCGCGCCGTTCAGGTTCGCGCGGAAGTGCGGAGAGAGCGCCCCCGCGACGACCACCTCGCCGACGAGGCCGGGCGCGACGTCCGCCGCGCGGGCGACGGCCTCGCCGAGAGTCGCGGCCGCGACGTCCACCCGCGCGCGTCCGGCGCGGAGCCGCGCCACGTCGTAGAACTCCACGCAGACCAGCGGCGCCGCGTCGCGGAGCGCCGCCTCGTACGCCTCCGGCGTGTCGCAGTCGCGGAGGGAGCGGAGCTCGGGGTCCGCGGCGCGCAGGCGGTCCTCGGGCACCGTGATCGTCGGCAGCTCCTCCGACACCGCGAACGGACGGAGACGCCCCGCCGCGAGGCGGGCGTCCACCGCCTCGAGCGCCGACCGCCGCCACACCGCGCAGAGCGCGTTGGCGACGCCGCCCTCCTCGGGGAACACGAGCGACGCGTCCCCCGCGCTCGCGAAGAGCAGGTCGACGAACCGCGGATCGAGCAGCGGCACGTCGCACGTGGTCACGAACACCAGGTCCGCGCGGGACGCGCGAAGCCCCGCCGCGATCCCGGCGAGCGGCCCGCGCCCCTCCACCTCGTCGCGTGCGACGCGCGTTCCGTCCGGGAGCGGCGGAAGCTCCTGCCCGGGACGGGGCACGACGACCACGCCGCCGACGTCCGGGGCGTCGGCTCCGATGCCGGGCGCGCTCGCGAGGATCCGCACGACCCGCGCGAGCAGCGGTTCCCCGAGGAACGGCAGCGTCGCCTTGTCGCGCCCCATGCGCACGCTCCGTCCTCCGCAGAGGACCACGGCGCCGCGGGTCGGACGGACCGGCATCTCCGGCAGCGTATCAGCGACGGAGGCGGAGGATCCAGCGTTCCAGCGTGCGGATCGCGTCGTCGTCGGGGACGTGCGTCGCGAGCTGCGGCATCTGCCCGTCGCCGCGGATGCGCATCCGTTCGAGCAGCGTGCTCCGCGCGGGCTCTCCCGGCGCGAGGATGCGCGGGTCGGCGAGCCCCGCGTCGCCGTGCTGCGGCACGGCGTCGAGCGCGCCGGTGTCCTCGAGCGCGGTGGTCGCGCGGAGGTCGAGTCCCGCGTTCGTCTCGTCGTCGGGCCGGTGGCAGAACGAGCAGTTCGCGTCCATGTAGCTCCGCGCGCGGGCGTCGGCGCGGCCCCTCCCGCGGACCGGGACGTTCTGCGCGACGCGGCCGAGCGGTGGCGCCCCGTCGAGGACGCCCTTCCTCCTCCACTTCGCGAGCGTGCCCTTCGGGATCTGCCGCGCGGACACCGCGAGCAGGAAGCCCGCGGCGTTCGTATGGCATTTCCGGCAGTCGTCCGGGCTCGGGAACGTCCAGGGCCCCCCGCCCGCGGTCGCGACGGACGACGCGTCCACGCGGTCCGCGTCGGCGAGGTCGCCGCGCCAGCGGTACGTCGCCGCCTGGAACCCGGTCGCCGTGCGCCGGATCACCCGCGTCTCGAGACGCTCGCCGCCGCGCGTGAAGGACTTCACCGCGATCGTGCCGGCGGGGACGTCGAAGGCGTCGGCGTCGCGCCAGGTCATCGCCTCGCCCTCGGGAAGCACGAGGAACCGCGGCTTCTCCGCGCCGTCGGACCAGAGGGGCGAGAGGACGTCGTAGCGGAGCGCGCCCTGCACCGGGCGGAGCGACTCGAGGTCCGCGAAGATGCCGAGGTCCGAGAGTTCGGGCGGCAGCGGCGTCTCGGCCGGCGGCTCGCCGTCGTCCACGACCCGGAGCACCTTCCCGGTGAACGAGCACACGAAGAGCTCGCCGTCCCGGTCCTCGCCGAAGCTCGCGATCAGTTCGTCGGTGTCGAGCACGTCCTCCATGTCGGCGTCCCCGTAGGGATCGTCGAGCGCCCAGATGCGCCCGGTCTCGAAGTCGCCGAACACGTACTTCCCCGCGAGGCACTCGACGGCGCTCCCGCGGTACACGAACCCGCCCGTCACCGACTGGCCCACTCCGTGCCCGTACGTCGCCACCGGCGCGCGGAGAGGGTCGGCGGGCGGGAACTGCTCCGGCTCGAAGTCGTCGTTCCCCTCCTTCCGGTCCCATCCGTAGTTTCCGCCGGGGACGATCCGGTCGATCTCCTCCACCGCGTACTGGCCGACGTCGCCGGCCCAGAGGTCCCCGGTCTGCCGGTCGAACGAGCACCGCCACGGGTTGCGGAGCCCGTAGGCCCAGATCTCGGGCAGCGCGTTCTGGCGGGAGACGAACGGGTTGTCGTTCGGGACGGCATACGGCTGCGCGCTGTCCACGTCGATCCGCAGGATCTTCGCGAGCCGGGTGTCGAGGCGCTGCCCGGCCTCCAGCGGGTCCTCGGCGGATCCGCCGTCGCCGACGGCGATGTAGAGCATCCCGTCCGCGCCGAACCCGAGCCATCCGCCGTTGTGGTTCTCGTAGGGTTGCGCGATCTGCATGACGATCCGCTCGCCCGCGCGGTCCGCGGCGTCCGGGTCGTCGGCGCGCGACGTCATCTCCGAGACGACGTTCCTCCGCTGGCTCGACTGCGTGTACCGCGCGGAGTACTGGACGAAGAACCGCCGGTTCGCCGCGAAGTCCGGGTGGAACGCGAAGCCGAGGAGACCCTCCTCGTTCCCGAGGCGGCTCACGTCGGCCGAGAGGTCGAGGAAGAGCGTCTTCCGCGACTGCCCCGGGGGCGCCGGCGCGGGGTGGTCCGTGATCCACACCCGGCCGCCCTGCTCGACCACGAACATCCGGTCCGTGCCGTCAGGGGGCTGGACGGCCGCGAGGGGGCGGTCGAAGGTCACCCCGGGGAAGGCGTCCACGAGGGAGACGACGTTCTCCGGCGACGCGGCCGCCGGCCCGACGAACAGGGCGGCGCACGCCGCGACGAGCGCCACGAGGAACCGGGTCATGCCCGACATGGTACTTCCGTCGGCGGTCCGGGCCCTCCCGACGGAGCCCGGAGGCCCGGAATCCGTCGCCACCGTCCACAATCCTGCACGCGGAGACGGGCCGTCCGGTTCTCTTCAAGGCGTCCCCGCGGCGCCCGCACGAGAGGCGGCGCGACCCGCGGGGCGCTGGGGAGGACATCTCATGCCGCGCCACGCCTCGAACCACGACCGCATCGCCCGCGCCGCCGCCGAGGCGGAGGCCACGGCCACGGAGAAGGCCGCCGCGAAGGCGGCGAAAGCCGCCAAGCCCGCCGCGAAGAAGACGCGCGCCCCGAAGGCGCCCCCCCGGATGAAGATCGTGTGGGGCGTCGGTCCGATCGGCGGCACGCCCGCCTCGACCTACCCCTACAACGCCCGCGCCGCCGCCGATGCGGAGGCCGCGAAGAAGGGCGCCAACTGGTGCGTCTCGCCCCAGAAGGTGCCCATGATCGACGGCGAGTAGGGACCGACGGCGCGTGATGACCGACGTCGAGTCGTGACCGGCGGCGAGCCGCCGTCGGCGGCCTGCTCAGCGCGCGGCCGCGCCGGGGAAGTGCCGGAGGATGCTCGTCAGCGGGTTCAGCGCCACCTGGCCGAGTCCGCAGATCGACGTGAGACGGAGCGCCTCGTCGAGTGCGGGGATCGCGTCGAACGCGGCGCGGTCGGAACGTCCGGCGAGCACGCCGTCGATGATCTGCACCGCCTTGTCGCTCCCGACGCGACAGGGGACGCACTTCCCGCACGACTCGTTCCGGAAGAACCGGACGAGGTTCCCGGCGAGCGCAAGGAGGTCGTGCCCCTCGGCGACGACGACCACCGCGCCCGAGCCGAGCATCGACCCGGCCTTCGCCATCCCGTCGAAGGAGAGCGGCGTGTCCGCGGCCGACGCGGGGAGGAACGGCGCGCTCGCGCCGCCGGGGCAGAACGCCTGCATCCGCTTCCCGGGCGCCATGCCGCCGCCCGGCCCGTCCACGAACTCGCGGACCGTGGTCCCCATGGGGACGAGGTAGACGCCGGGTTTCGCCACGTCACCGCAGAGCGAGAGGAACTTCAGCCCCGGCGCGCCGTTCTTCCCCATCGCCTTCCACGCGTCGGCTCCGACGGTGAGGATCTTCGGCACGAACGCGTACGTCTCGACGTTGTTGACGAGCGTCGGCCGGCCGAAGATCCCGTGCGTGACGGGGAACGGCGGCTTGTTGCGCGGCTCGCCGCGCTTCCCCTCGAGCGCCTCGAGGAGCGCCGTCTCCTCGCCGAGGATGTAGCCGCCCGGCGAGACGAAGACCGAGAGGTCCACGCCCCCCATCGCGTCGAGGAGCCCCAGCGACCGCACGCGCACGATCTCCCGTTCGATCGCCTTCCGCTCCCGCGTGTACTCGTGGCGGATGTAGACGACGGCGGTGCGCGCGCCGGTGACGAGGCACCCGAGGAGGAGCCCCTCGATCACGAGGTGCGGAAGCTCCTCGAGGATCACGCGGTCCTTGAAGGTGCCCGGCTCCGACTCGTCGGCGTTCACCACCGCGTACTTCACGCCGCTCCCGTCCGACGGGACCGCGTCGCGCACGAGCTGCCACTTCATCCCGGTCGGGAACCCGGCGCCGCCCATGCCGCGGAGCCCCGCGTCACGGAGCGTCTGCGGGATCGCGGCGCGGGCGGACGCGGCGTCGGCGAGCGCGGCGCGGAGGCGTCCGTAGTGCGCGTCGCGGGACGGGTACGGGTCGGCGTCGAATCGGCGCGGGGACGCCGTCGGCTCGTCGGCGGGGAGCGGCTTCCGCCGGAGCGCGCCGTCGGCGACCTCGGCCGCGGACCAGCCCTCGACCGGGACGTCGTCCACCGCCGCGGCGGGCGCGCACTCGCAGCGCCCGAGGCACGAGACCTCCTTCACCTCGACGTCGGCGTGCGCCGCGAGCCGGCTCCGGATCTCGCGCACGTACGTCTCGCCGCCCTTCATCCAGCACGCGGCGTCGCGGCACACGGCGACCGTGGCGCGCGGCGGCGGCGACCGGCGGTAGTGCGGATAGAAGCTCGTGACCGCCTGGAGCTGGTAGAGCGGGACGTTCCAGTCGCGCGACGCGGCGCGGAGGGTGTCGTCCGAGAGCCAGCCGTGCGCGAGCTGGAGCTCGTGGAGGCGGTGGAGCAGATTGTCCATCGCGTGAGACTACTCCCGGCGGATCGGCTCGCGAAGTCGGCGCGGGGGTGTGCGGGCGGAGGCTCATCCCCCGCCCGCACGGAGGCCGCGGTCCGGGCGCTTCCCGGGACCGCGGTGCGGCGGTGGCCCGCGGTCTTCCGCGGGCGGGTGCGGCCGGCGCCGCGCGGACGTCAGAGGCGCCGGGGGGCTTCGTCCCAGTGGCCGGGGACCCAGACCTGCGTCGAGCGGCGCTCGGTGCGGGCGGGAGAGACGACGACCTCCTCGAAGCGGCCTTCGCGGACGACGCGCTCCTCGAAGCGGGCGGGGGTCACCACGCGGCGTTCGACGCGCTCGGGCGTGACGATCCGCTCCTCGAAGCGTCCCGGACGGACCTCCCGCGTCTCGAAGCAGCCGGCCTTCACGATCTTGTCCACGAAGCACCCGGGCCGGACCTCGCGCTCCTCCCACCGTCCCTCGCGGACGCAGCGGACCTCGGTGCGCGCGGGCGACACGAGCACGCGGTGCGGGCAGCCGAGCGAGTCGTAGACCGTCTCGTAACGGGCCGGGATGCGGACGCGTTCGTGAACCGGCGGGACCCACACCCGCTCGCAGACCGGCGGCTGCCAGACCTTCTCGATCACCGGCGCGCACCAGACGCGCTCGACGACGGGCGGGCACCACACGCGCTCGCAGACGGCGGGGATGCGGACGTCCTCGCAGACCTCCGGTACCCGGACGCGCTCCATCACCGGCGGGCACCACCGCCGCTCGACGACCGCGGGCACCGTGACGCACTCGACGCGCGTCTCGTAGTGGCCGCGCACCCAGACGCCGCCGGACGCCTGGGGCGCCGGCGTGCCGCAGCGCTCCTCGGGGAGCGAACGGCCGTGCTCGCGGCGGTCGGCGCCGCAGGGCTCGTCGGCGGCCGCCGGGGACGCGGACGTCATCGTGGCCGACAGCGCGAGCAGGGCGGCAGGGACCGAAAGGACCAGGCGGGTTCGCAGCATGGGGACCTCCTCGTTCGAAGGACCGGGAACGCGGGGAGGAACGCGAGGACCGTGCCACCCGAATCGGGGCCGTCCGGCCCGTTTCCTGTCCCCGCCGAGGGACACGCCGCCCGCACAGATGGACGGCCGCCGCGCGCCCGGCTACACCGCGCCGGTGGAACTCCCGTACGACCTCACGCCGTGGGCGGTGGCCGCGCTCGCGGGGGCGGCGTTCGTCGCGGGGCTCGTGGACGCGATCGCGGGCGGAGGCGGCGTCATCACGCTCCCGGCGCTGCTCCTCGCAGGGCTCCCCACCGGCGTCGCCCTGGGGACGAACAAGGGCCAGTCGGTCTTCGGGAGCGGCGCGGCGCTGGCGTCCTACTGGCGGGCGGGGCTCGTGCGGCGGAGGCTCGCGCGGGTCACGTTCCCGATGGGCCTCCTCGGCGCGGCCCTCGGCGTGGCGCTGCTGCTGAAGCTCGAGGAGAAGGTCCCGTTCGCCGTGAAGCCGGTGGTGATGACGCTCCTCGTCGCGGTCGCCGCGTTCCTCGCGTTCCGGCCGCGTTTCGGCGCGGGGCACCGCGAAGCGCGCACGGCGGTTCCGTCGGTGGCTGCGCTCCTCGCGTTCGCGGTGGCGGCCTACGACGGGTTCTTCGGGCCGGGCACCGGGACGTTCCTCATCCTCGGGTTCGTCGCGCTCTTCGGCGACAGCGCGCGGGAGGCGTCGGCCGACGCGAAGGCGATCAACTTCGCGTCGAACCTCGCTTCCTGCGCGTGCTTCGCGGCCCTCGGCCGCGTGGAGTGGGCCGTCGCCCTGCCGATGGCCGCGGGACAGTTCGCGGGAGCCACGCTGGGTGCGCGCATCACGGTGCGCGGCAGCGACACGCTCGTGCGCCGCGCGGTGTTCGTCGTGGTCGTCGCCACGGTGGCGAAGCTCGCCATGGACCTCTTCCGCTGACTTGACCCGGTCATTCACGAGGGTTCGCGCGAGAACGGCATCCAGCGCTGCGACGGCTTGCACCGTACGTCGACATCCTACGGCGATCCGCAAACGGTCGCCCGGCGACGGACTGTCCTGGCCGAGATCCGCGGAATGCGATGCAAGGAGGAGACCGCAGAGCGACTTCGGCACGTCGGTCAAGGGCTCCGACGCAGCAGCGCGCCCGCGGGTTCGGCCTGGCGCGAACCTTCGTGGATGATCCGGGTCAGCTCTTCGAGTCGAGGATCTCGCGGAGCACGCGGTCCACGGCGGCGCGGCGCGCGGGCTCCACGTAGTCGAGGTTCACCTGGCGGTCGGTGATCTCCCAGAACACGGGATCGACCGTGGTCGTGAGGTCGCGGTGCGCGGCCTCGAGCATCGCTCGCGGCGCCTCCTCGAGGCCCTTCCGCACGATCGCCGCCTCGTCCGCCCGCCCGTTCTCGACGAACCACGCGAGCAGCACCGACTCCGCCTTCGTGAGGCGGCCCGACGCGTCGCCCTTGTGGAACGCGCGGAGCTCGTCGAGGAGCTGCCGCGCGCACGCGGCCTTCCGGACGTACGCCGCCTCGACGAGCCCCGCCACCTCCGCCGCCGCGAGCTCGTAGACGAACACCATGCCCTGGAACCGCGCGAGCTCGGCGTAGTAGCGCATGTGCCGCGCCGCGTCGCGCGCGCGGTCGGCGAACCCGGGGTGGTCGAGGAGCTCCGTCGCGAGCGCGCGGTACTGGTGGAAGACGTCGTAGACCGCGTGGAGGTCGCGCTTCGCGACGGCCGTGCGCACGTACGTGTTGAAGTAGCGGAGCGCGAGGGACAGCATGGGGCCGTCGCCGGAGACCGCCGCGTGGAGCGCGATCCTGCGGTTGACGAGGGAGATGGCGCTCACCGCGTCGGGCATCTTCGCGAGCGCCGCGACGTACGCGAGATGGAGCTGGCTGAGCGCGCGGGACTCGACCCACGTCTTCTCCCGGTGGAGCAGCGCGATGGCCTCGGCCGACGCGCCCGGGAAGAGCTCCGGCGGCGCCTCGAACCACTCCGCCGGCGCCGACGCCTTCGGCCCGCGGTAGGCGAGCGTCGCGTGCTCGAGCGCGTCGATGGCGTCGATCGCCACGTCGCGGTCAGCCCGGTCCACCGCGCGGAGGATCACGTTCCCGAGTTGCATGATCCGGTCGTGGAGACGGCGCTGCGACGCGCGGATCCCGCCCCGCCCGATCCGCCCGTACTCCTCCGTCACGCGGTCGCGGCACCGGCGGATGATCGTGGACGGGTTCAGGAAGTCGAGCACGTAGAGGTAGTACGGCACGAGCACGGCGAACCCGATCACGCCCGACAGCCAGAGCGCGGTCACGTGCGTCACCGGCGCCCACTGGTCGAACATGATCCACTGCCCGAAGACGGCGTGGGCCCCCATCACCGCGAAGAAGACGAGCCCCGCGATGTTCAGCTTGTCGCTGAAGAAGATCTCCACGAGCTTCGGCGTGTACATGTTCGCCGTGAGCGGGATCGCGACGCTCACGAACGCGAGCACCATGGCGAGCAGGTTGTTGAACGCGCGGGACACGGTGCTCGCGAGCGCCTTCCCGGCGCCGCTGCTCGACCGGAGGTCGTCCCACCGGACGCCCGTCCGCTCGAGCTCGTACCACGTCTCCGCGGTGAGGCCGACGGCGAGGATCGCGAAGATCCATCCGAGGAGCCGCACGGACGCCCGGCCCGGCTGCACTTCATCCCGTCCTCGGCTCGCGTTCATCCCGGCTTTATCGCCCCGACGAGGGCGGCCGGGGCGGACTTTTCAGGCTCGGCGGGGCGTCCGCCGTCGAGTCGCGGCGACGGACGACCGATAGGACGGGAACGTGGGCACTGCGACCGTCGCCTCCCGACCCGACTGCGAACCCGGTTCGCTCACCGCCGATTCGTTCCGCGACCCCGCGGTCGAGGCCGCGATCGCCGCGTCTGGCGACGCGCCGCGCTGGCTCGCGGAGGCCGACCGCCGGACCGGCGGCGGCGCGTCCGACCGCGAGGTGGCGTTCCGCATCTACTGCGCGCTCCCGGACGCGATCTCGCCGGACGACGCCGACGGCCGCCGCCGGCTCTCGTGGATCGTGGACAACGCCGTGTTCGTGCACCCCTCGCTCGCGCGCCTCTGCCGCGACGCGCTGCCGCTGACCGAGGGGGACCGCCGCGCGCGCTGCGCGATGATCGCCGTCCGCGCGATGGAGATCGCGGGCGCCGCCGCCGGCGCGTGGGAGTTCGCGGTCCGCGAGTACGCGGCGGCGCGGGGCTCCGGCACGAAGTCGGAGGCGATCCTCGCCCTCGGCGCGGCGCGCGTCGCGTCCGGCCAGCGCGCCCACGCGCGCGTCCTGGCGTTCTGCCGCCGCGGCATCGAGGTGTCGCGCGCGCTCGGCGACGCGGCGCTCGAAGTCCAGTTCCACCTCGCGCGGAGCGCGAGCTACGAGGCGATGAAGGACTGGCCGCGGACCGGCGCGGCGCTGGACGACGTCGCGGCGCTCCTCCCTTCGGTCGCGGACCCGCACGGCCGCGTCTTCGCGTTCATGTCCGGCTCGCGCCGCGCGTCGGTCTGCATCGAGACCGGCGCGTACCTCCGCGCGCTCGGCACGCTGGACGCCCTCGACGGGAGCATCCCGGGCGCCAGCAACCCGCTCACGGTGCAGGGGATCGCGCTGCTGCGGGCCCGCGCCCTCACCGGGCTCGGCCGGATCGCGGAGGCGAAGGCCGCGCTCCGCGAGGGAGAGGCGGTCCCCACCTCGCACCTGATGCAGGAGTTCTCGCTGGGTCGGGTGCGCGTGGACGTCGCGCTCGCCGTCGGCGACGACGAAGCGGCGTGCCGCGAGCTCCGCCGGCAGGCCAACCTGCTCGACGGAGACGCGCGCACGCGGCTCGACGCGCACGGGCGGCTCCACTTCGCGATGGACATCGCGGACCTCGTGACCGGGAACGGACTCGACCCGGAACTCGCCCTCCGCGCCGCCGACCTGGCCGCCGAGGCGCTCCTCGAGACGCTGCGGGAGATCGGCGACGAGGTGCGCGAGCTCCCCGAGATCGGCGACCTCCATCCCGAGGACCTCGACGCGCTCTCCGACCACCGCCACCGGATCGAGTCGGAGAGCCTCGAACTCCTCCGCAGCATCCAGTCCCTGCTCCACGCGCGACTCGGGCGGGGCGACGCGGGGCTGTTCGACCGGCTCACGGCGAGTTCGTCGTCGGTGACCGTCTGCGCATGGTGCTGCCGGATGCGCGGCACGGGCGCGTCGGAGGAATCCGTGTGGCTCCCCGTCGCGCAGACGCTCGCCGACGACTCGCTGCCCTCGATCACGCACGGGATCTGCCCGACGTGCGCGGCGCGAATCGCCGTACGGTAGCTGTGCGATAGCCGTGCGGTAGACGGACGGCAGACGAGCGGTGAACGGAGCGCTGGGGCGGATCGTCAGCGGCGGCTCGGCGTGTCCCCCATCACGGGGTTGCTCGAATCGCGGAACGGCTTCCGGTCCTCGGTGTGGATCGGGCGGCCGAGCTCCGGGTCGCCCTTCCAGAGGCGCATCCCGTCGAACCCGATGTCGCGGAACCCGGCGTCATGGAGCACCTGCGCCGCGGACTCCGCGTCCCACGGGTCGAGATCCCGCCGCGTGCGGATGAAGCCGTAGAGCTGCTTGTCGGGGTGCGACGCCGCGGCCTTCACGACTTCGACCGCCTTCGCGCGGAGCGCCGCGAGCGTCGTCTCGCGGTGCATGCGGGTGAGCTCGCCGATCTTCTCCGGGCCCGACGGACCCGGCACCCACACCTCCGCGAGCCCCGCATCCCCGGCGGCCGGGCGGAGCTCCACGTCGAAGCGGATCCGCTTCGGGAGGCCCCGCTCGTCGAGGGACTCGACGCGGGCGGGCGTCCCCGCAGGAAGCGTCCGCTCCTCGCGGCGGCACGCAACGATGGCGATCCCGCCGAGCGCGACCAGCGCGGCGACGGACATGTTGAATCCGGTGGACATCTGCGGCATCTCCGGGGCCATGGCGCAAGCGCGGTGCCGGACGGGACTACCGCGGCCCGACGCGCTCCGCAGGCTACGCTCTCCCGGCTCGTGAGCGTCACCGACTCCTCCGCATTCCTGCCCGCCTCGGCGGACGAGATCCGCGCCCGCGGCTGGGACGCGCCGGACGTCGTGTTCGTGACCGGCGACGCGTACGTGGACCATCCGAGCTTCGCGATGGCGGTGCTCGGCCGCGTGCTCGAGTCCCGCGGGTTCAAGGTGGCGATCCTCGCGCAGCCCGACTGGAGGAGCGCCGACGCGTTCCGCGCCATCGGCCGCCCCCGGCTCTTCTGGGCCGTCTCCGCCGGGAACATGGACTCGATGATCAACCACTACACGGCGAACCGGAAGCGCCGGAACGACGACGCGTATTCGCCGGGCGGCGCCATCGGACTGCGCCCCGACAGGCCGACGCCCGTCTACGCGCAGCGCTGCCGCGAGGCCGCGCCGGGCGTGCCGGTGGTGATCGGAGGGATCGAGGCGTCGCTCCGCCGGATCGCGCACTACGACTACTGGTCGGATTCCGTGCGCCCGTCGATCCTCGTCCCGTCGAAGGCGGACCTCCTCGCGTTCGGGAAGGGCGAGGCGACCATCGTCGCGATCGCGGAGACGCTCGCCCGCGGCGGGACGATCCGCGACTGCCGCGCGCTGCGGGGCGTCGGGTACCTGCTCGGCCGCACCGAGGCGCTCCCGGAGCACGCGTCGGGCACGCTGGAGCTCCCGTCGTGCGAGGCCGTGACCGCCGATCCGCGCACGTTCGCGGAGGCGACGCGGGACTTCCACCACGAGACGAACCCGTTCCACGCGCGGAGGATCGTCCAGCGCCACGGGGACCGCGCCGTCGTGCTGAATCCGCCCTGCCTCCCGCTCTCCGAGGCGGAGATGGACGCGATCTACGACCTCCCCTACACGCGGCGCCCGCACCCCTCGTACGCCGAACCCATCCCCGCGTGGACGATGATCCGCGACAGCGTGCAGATCATGCGCGGCTGCTTCGGGGGCTGCACCTTCTGCAGCATCACGATGCACGAGGGGCGGATCATCCAGAGCCGCTCCAGGCGCTCGATCCTCGCGGAGGTCGCCCGCGCGGCCGCGGAGCCCGGGTTCAAGGGCACGATCAGCGACCTCGGCGGCCCCACGGCGAACATGTACCGGATGCGCTGCACGCGGCCCGAGGTCGAGGCGAAGTGCCGCCGCCTGTCGTGCATCCATCCCACGATCTGCAAGCTCCTCGGCACGGACCACGCGCCCACGATCGACCTGATGCGGTCCGCGCGGGCGGTCGCGGGGGTGAAGCGGGTGAACGTCGCGAGCGGCATCCGCATGGACCTCGCGAACCTGTCGCCGGAGTACGTCGAGGAGATGGCGGCGCACCACGTGGGCGGGCACCTGAAGGTCGCGCCCGAGCACCAGAGCGACGCCGTGCTCTCTCTGATGAAGAAACCCTCCGCCGCGGTCTTCGACCGGTTCGCGGCGGCGTTCGACCGCGCGAGCGCGAAGGCCGGGAAGGAGCAGTACCTCGTCCCCTACTACATCGCGGGGCACCCGGGGTCGGGCGTGAAGGAGATGATCGAGCTCGCGGTCTTCCTGAAGGCGCGCGGCTACCGCCCGCGGCAGGTGCAGGACTTCATCCCGGCGCCCATGGACATCGCGACGTGCATGTGGTGGACGGGCATCGACCCGCTCACGATGAAGCCCGTCGCGACGGCGCGGAAGCTCCGCGACCGGCAGACGCAGCGCGCGCTCATGCAGTTCTTCAAGCCGGAGAACTGGTTCCTCGTCCGCGACGCGCTGCTCGAGGCCGGACGCCGCGACCTGATCGGCGGCGGACCGCAGTGCCTGATCCCGGCCGACCCGCCGCGCGAGGCGCTGGAAGCGGCCCGCCGCCGCGCGGCCGAGCCGACGCACGTCCACGCCGAGGACGCGGGAACGTCGCCGGAAGCGGAACGCCCGCGCGGACGCACCGTCGGCTACCGGCCGGGACGCTCGGGGCACGGGCGCCGCCCGCGCTGAACCGCGGCCGGGCGGATCGTCAGACGGCCGGGAAGCCGTCGAAGACGATCTTCACCTTCCCCCGGTAGTTCGGCGGGTCGCCGCCCGCCTGCGATTCGAAGAACTTCATCCGGCTCTTGATCGTGATGCGGATGGCGGACTCCGGACGGCGCGAGGCCTTTCCGGAGACCTTCACGTTCTGGACGAACGAGGGCGTGAACTCGGCAAGCTGGAGCGCGGTCAGCCCGTCGTTCTCGAGGTCCGACGGATCCGCCGGGGCGCGGATCACACCCCGCCTGTTGATGCGGGCGATGAACGGCGCGAACGCTCCGCTGATCTGCACCGTGCCCTCACCGATCTCCGCGGTCACGTCGTACGACTCCTCGATGACCACCGGCGGCCCCCCGGCGAGGGGCTTCGCCGTGGCGAAGACGCCGATCCCGCCGGAGTACGTCCCGTCGGCGGGGCGGGCGGCGAAGGCCGCGGACGCGCCGAGGATGGCCGCGGCGGTCAGCAACAGGAACTTCATGGGTTCTCTCCTTCGTTCGGATCCGCGGAACCTATCCGCCGGGGAACGGAATCCACAGAGGTGCCCGCCCGTCCGGCGGGCGGATCCACGTCTCGACGGCGATCCATTCCGCCCGCGGCACGGGGCGCGCCGACGCGAACCACTTCCGCACGTCGGACCCGATCTGCGCCGCGCGTTTCGCCATGCGGTTGCAGACGTCGGGCGCGTCGTAGCCGCCCTTGCGATAGCCCGTCCACGTGAGGGGCGCGGTCTCCGGCGCGACGCCGATCCGGAAGAGACCCCCACCGAGCCGCGCGTTCTCCGCCATGTCGAGCACGTACTGCGGGTTCCCGTCCTTCCCGCGGATCCGGAGCGCGGTGGACGGCTCCCACACGGGCTCCGCGGAGAACCACGCGACGGGCTTCGCGTCGTAGTAGCCCTCCGGCACGACCGTCACGCCCTGCCGGCGGAGGAGTTCGGGGTCCGGCGACGTGCGGACGAGCCCTTCCTCGAACGTCGGCCGGAACGCGCGGCCGGGCATGTAGTGCCAGAGAATCGTGCCGCCCGCGACAGTGGACATCGGGGAATTCCCTCCGCGGGTCACGCCCGCGGACGAAGTAGACTCCGCCGGTCGCGGCGGACGAAGAAGCGCGGAGGAACGGATGAAGCGGAGCATCGTCGGAACAGGGCTCGTCGCGTTCGCGGCGCTGCCGGCCATGGCGGTCGAGAACGGCTCCTGGACGGGCCACCAGGTCACGGAGGTGTCCGTGCAGCGGAAGGGCGAGGAGAAGGTCGAGTCCTCGGACTTCGAGCCGATCGCCACCCTCGTCACCAGCGCGGCGACCGCCCGCGTGGGCAGCGGAATTCCCGGGATCACGTACGGGATGAAGCCGCGGGTGCCGGGTCGGCTCTCGAAGGCGGTGATGCCTGCGGATCGAGAGGCCATCCTCGCCGAGACGGCAAGCGTGCTCGCCTACGTGTCCGGCACGACCGTGACCGTGAAGAGCGTCAAGGTGAAGGGCTTCGTGCGGTGCTCCCACGGCTCGAACGAAGCCGTGCTCGAGATCCTCGTCAAGTGGAAGGGCGAGATCCCGGCGGAGCAGATCGGAACGGACGATCCGGCTCCGGCGAAGGGGTCGATCCTGACCGCGTTCGCGGGACAGGCAACCTAGGCGTCGTCCCGAGTTTGAAGTCGAGTCTCGGTTCGTCGCGCGAGTGACCTGACCGCTTCCTGCGACCCGGGGCGGATCTCTCGCCACCGTGTGGCGGGAGCAGATCGGAATCGAACCGACCAAGCCCCTTGTGGAGGCTTCACCGGTTTTGAAGACCGGGGGGCCCACCAGGAACCCGTCTGCTCCCGCGGGTGCGGAAGAACGTCAAGCATCGGGGCGCGCGGCGCCGCCGTCAAGCGATCCGGGCGGCGCGCGACGAATCCGTTCGGCGTTGGACGGACGGCGTCCGCGGCGGATAGCCTCCCGCGCCTATGCCGCAGATCTGGCCGGACGAGTACTGGAACCCGAAGAACGAGACCATGCCCAGGGAGCGGCTCCGCGCGCTCCAGCTCGGGAAACTCCGCGACCTCTGCGCGTGGGCCGAGGCGCGGAGCGTCTTCCACCGGGAACGCTTCGAGAAGGCGCGCTTCAGCGCCGACCAGCTCCGCACGTGGGACGACATCCGCCGCATCCCGATGATGACGCGCGAGGAGTGGATGGCCTCGCAGGCCGAGCGCCCGCCCTACGGCACGCTTCCCGCGGCGAATCCCGAGGTCGCCATCCGGCTCCACACGACGTCGGGCACCACCGGGAAGATGCCGCTCCGCGCGATGGACTCGATGCGCGACTGGGAGTGGATCTCCGAGTGCTGGGCCTACGGGTTCCACGCGATGGGCGTCCGGTCGCGGGACACGGTGTTCATCGCGTTCAGCTACGCGCAGTTCATCGGCTTCTGGGGAGCGCACTACGCGAACGAGAAGCTCGGCGCGATGGTGATCCCGTCGGGGTCGCTGCCGACCGAGCAGCGGATCAAGCTGGTGATCGAGAACGGCGCGACGGTGCTCTGCGCCACGCCGACCTACGTGCTCCGGCTGGCGGAGGTCGGGCGGCAGATGGGGATCGACGTCGCCGGGAGCCGCGTCGAGCGGATCATCCTGTCGGGCGAGCCCTCCGGGTCCGTCCCCGCGGTGCGCCGCCAGATCGAGTCGGCCTGGAACGCGCGCTGCGGCGACACCGCGGGCATGACCGAGATCGGCACGATCTTCATGTTCGAGTGCCGCCAACAGCCGGGCGGCGCGCACATCCTCGAGGACCACTTCATCGAGGAGGTGATCGACCCGGAGACCGGCCGCCCGTGCGGCTACGGCGAGAAGGGCGAGCGTGTCTGCACGAGCTTCGGGCGCGGGATCCTGCCGCTCATCCGCTACCGCTCGTGCGACATCGTCGAGAAGCGCCCGCACACCGACTGCCCGTGCGGACGCACGTTCGACATCTACCACGGCGGCATCCAGACGCGCGTGGACGACATGCACAAGATCCGCGGCACGAACGTGTACCCGCGGGCCGTCGAAGCGATCGTGCGCGAGCACGGCGAGATCGACGAGTTCCAGCTCGTGCTGCACACGCACGAGGCGAGCGGGCGCGACGAGGTCACCGTGCGCTGCGAGATGAAGAAGGGCCAGGAGGCCGCGTGGCCGGCCCTCTACCCGGCCCTCCAGAAGGAGCTCGCCGAGTCGCACGAGAACCTGCGCTTCAACGTGGAGCTCGCCGCCGCCGGCGAGCTCCCGCGGTTCGAACTGAAGGCGAAGCGGCTGGTGGACAAGCGGAGGAAGGGCTCATGAGCGCACCGACACCGACTCCGGCTCCGGCTCCGGCACCGGCATCGACCGACCGCCTCGGCACCCCGGTGACCCCGGCCGAAGCGGAGATCCTCCGCATCTACGGCGACCTGAAGCGCCTCTGCGAGCGCGGCGACCTCCCGCCCTGCGCCGCCCGCAACGCGCGGAAGGCGCTGGCGTGCATCCACGTCGCCGCGAACGACCTCGATCTCGTGTACGAGCACCTGTACGACCTGGGCGTGTGAGTCGCAGCGGTCGCACCGCCTCGCCCGTCGCTACCTCGAGATCTCCCAGCGCAGATGGTGGCTCTCGACGTCCTCCGGGTCGGCGAGAGGGTCCCCGTCGAGCCGTCCCTGCGAGGACAGGACGACACGGCACTCCGAGAACTCCATCACGGAGGGCCGCCCCGTGAACGGGTCGCGGAGCGGGCCTCGGCCGACTTCGCGTTCGAGTTCGGAGACGTCGCTGCTCAGGACGCCGCGATCACGACAGCGCAGCCACGCGGCGGCGAGGCAGGCCAGATCGTTCGCCGCTTCCGCCAGGAGCGCCCGCCGGGCGACCCAGGGACCGACCATGACGAGCCCGGAGATGAGCGGAGGCGACTTGCGGCCGTAGGTCTCGCCGAACGCGCGCCACGACCGCAGCCATGCCGCGCGATCCGTGTGCGGGACTGCGAGCGCACGGAGTGCGTCGTGCGCACCTTCCGCTCGGGAGCGGGCAGGACGAGCTCGGATCGCGTGACAGGGACTCCCGCCGCGCGAAGCTGCGGTACGAGCGGCTCGATGCGGTTTCGCCGATACGCCGTCCAGACGGCGGCCCCGAGCATGGCGGCCACGAGCAGTGCGGCGATCGAGATCCATTGCCGTCTCGCCGACTTCGAGTCCCTGCCGACGACCACACTCACGAGATCGGCCGCAGCACCGCCCGGACCGGCGCCGCGTCGCCTCCGTCGATCTTCAGCGGGAGCGCGATGAGTTCGTAGCGGCCGGGCGCCGGGGCGGTGAGGTCGAGGTTCTCGAGGATCGCGACGCCCCCGGCGAAGAGGGCCTTGTGCGCGGCGAGCGTCTTGCTCGTCTGGTGGTCCACCGACGGCGTGTCGATGCCGAAGAGCGCGGCCCCGGCCGCGGCGACGGCGGCGGCGCCGTCCTCCGAGAGGTGCGCGAACTCCGCAGGGAACTCGGCGGGATCCACGGCGCGGCGCGTGCGGACGAGCAGGCGCTCGCCGCGACGGAGTCCGAAGCCGCGGACGTCGGCGGCCGTGATCGCGCCGTCGCCGATCCGCTCGACCACGAGCGCGGGTCCGAGATACGCGTCGAGCGGCACGTCGGCGATGTGCGGCGCGCCCTCGACGAAGTGGCTCGGCGCGTCGGCGTGCGTGCCGATGTGGAGCGTCGTCGTGATCGTTCCGACGTCGCACGACGCGCCGCCCGCGATCGTGCAGATCTTCGTCAGCGAGAACCGCGTGTCGCCGGGGAAGACGCCGCTCGCCGCGGAGACGCGCTGGCTGATGTCGAGGATCCGGCTCACGTGCGCGCCGTTCATGCCGCTCATCGAGCCGCTCATCGAGCCGCTCATGTAACCGTCCTCTGCACCGACGCATGCCGCTTCCACGCGTCGGTCGCGAGGATCTCGTCCACCGCCTCCGCCGCGGCGTCGAGCTCCTCGTCGCGCGTGTAGAAGTGCGGGGAGAAGCGGACGCCGGCGCCCGGCCGGTAGTCGCAGCATACGTCCCGCGCGTTCAGTTCCGCAGCGACCTCCTTCGCGTGGGGCATCTCGACCGCCACGGTGCCTCCGCGGCGTTCCGCGTCGCGGGACGCGTTCACCGTCCACCCGCGGCGCTCCGCCAGCGCGATCATGTGCGCGGTCTGACGCACCGACTTCGCGCGGATCGCGTCCACGCCGGCCTCGGCAAGGATGCGGAGACCCGGCCCCGCGGCGTGGAGCGCCGGCACGTTCGGCGTCCCGGTGAGGAACCGCCACGCGTCCTTCCGGAACTCCACCGGTCCGGGCTCGAACCCGAACGGCCGGGCGTGCGCCTGCCAGCCGGTGAGCCGCGGCTCCAGCGAGCCCCAGCGCCTCGGGTTCACCCAGAGGTACGCGTTCCCCGGACCTCCGCAGAGCCACTTCAGGCACCCGCCGGTGATCGCGTCCACGTCCCACTGCTTCCCGAGGACGGGCATCGTCCCCGTGGACTGGAAGACGTCGAGGAGGAGGAACGCGCCCGTCTCCTTCGCGCGGCGCGCGACGCGCTCGGCGTCCACCCGGAAGCTCGAGCGGAAGAGGACGTGCGACACGGCGACGAGCTGCGTGCGCTCGGTGATCGCGGCGCAGAGCTCGTCGTGGTCCACGCCGAGCCCGTCCTTCGATCGGACGGTCACGACCTTCGCGTCGGGGTGACGGTGATAGAGGTACTGGAGAGACGGGAAGTCCACGTCGATCAGCACGATCTCGTTCCGCGGGCCCCGGAAGTCGAGGCACGAGAGGACGACCGCCGACGCGATCGACACGTTCTGGTGCATCGTGACTTCGCCGGGCCCTGCGCCGATCAGCGGCGCGACGAGGTCGCCGGTCGTCACGGCCATCTCCCACCAGCCCTCGCCCCACGCGCGCACGCCGCGGTCGGCCCACGTCTCGGCGTAGCGGCGGAGCTCCTCCCCCGCCTGCGCGGGCATCGCGCCGAGCGAGTTCGAGATCAGGTAGTTCGTCCGCGAGAGGATCGGGAAGCGGTCCCGGAAGCGGAGGAGCGGGTCGGAGGCGGTCATGCGCGTGTCGATTCTCCTGGACGTTCGGGCTCCGCGTCGTCGCGCGGCGATGTCATTCTCGCCCGGCGGCGAGGCATCGCGAGCCTGAAACGCCCCGGTGCGGCGTGGCACGCGGCTCGCAGAAGGGAGGCCATCTCTCTCTCCGACGTGCGACGGCGCCGGCATCCCTCTCCGGCGCCGTCGCGATTCACGGACCGAACTCGGCCCACACCGGCGCGTGGTCGCTCGGGCGCTCCGCCTTCCGCGGCTCGACGTCGATCTCCGCGGCGCGGAGGCGCGCGGCCAGCGGCGCGGTCGCGAGGATGTGGTCGATGCGGAGCCCCCACCCGCGCTGGAACGCCGCGAGCCGGTAGTCCCACCACGAGAAGAGCTTCGGCTCCCCGGGGTGCTTCGCGCGGACGCAGTCCTCGAGCCCCCACGCGCGGAGCCCGGCCAGCGCCTCGCGCTCCGGCCCGCTGCAGAGCACCTTCCCCTCCCACCGGTCCGGCGCGTGGACGTCGATCGCCTCCGGCGCGATGTTGAAGTCTCCGAGGAGCACGAGCGGCTTCGACGGGGACTCCTGCGTCTCGAGCACGCGGAGGAGACGCGCGAACCACGCGAGCTTGTACGCGTACTTCTCTGTCCCGACGTCCTCCCCGTTCGGGCAGTAGGCGTCGATCACGCGGACGCCCCCGATCGTCGCCCGGAGAAGCCGCCTCTGCGGGTCCTCCTCGGCTCCGTCGGCGAACCCGGCGACCACGTCGGACATCCCGTCCCGCGCGAGGATCGCGACGCCGTTGTACGTCTTCTGCCCGGACACGGCGGCGCGGTAGCCCATCCCCTCGTAGCGGGCCGCGGGGAAGTCCCCGTCCACGACCTTGATCTCCTGGAGGCAGAGCACGTCCGGCCGCGCCGACTCCAGCCAGGCGGCGACGGCGTCGGCCCGCACGCGGATCGAGTTCACGTTCCAGGTGGCGATCTTCATCCCCGGAGGCTACGGATCTCCGCGCCCCGCCGCGAAACCTCGGAGAGCCGCCCGTGTTTCACGGAAGACGCAACCGGCGCCGCCGCAGCCGCGTTCGCGTAGGATGCCCGCTTCCGGAGGCCCCATGTCCAAACTCGCGCTCTTCCTCGCCGTCCCCGCCGTCGCGGGGCTCGCCGCGTGGAACGTCGTCCTCAGCAACGAGATCAGCGAACTCCGCGACTCCCGCGGGCCGGCGGACGCGAAGCCCGCCGCCGCTCCGTCCGCGCAGAAGGGGTCCGACGACCGGCCCGCCCGCGAGATCCAGCGCGCGGCGCCGAACCTGACCGAAGTGCTGGAGCGCCTCGCGAAGCTCGAGGCGGGCACGTCGGGCGGGCCCGCTGCGGCCGCACCCGGGTCGCCGGGAGGCGACGGATCCGGCGCCGCGGCCGCGGAAGCTCCGATCCCCGACGAGTACCGGTCCGAGTCGTTCACGCGCGCGCTCGACCAGTGGTACGAGGCGCGGATGGACGCCCAGCGTCAGAAGCGCATGACCACGCAGGCGGAGGCGGCGGCGAAGTTCTTCCTCCGCGACGTCCCCGACGTCACCGACGCGCAGCGGCAGTCGATCCTGTCCGGCCTCCTCGGCGCCCTGCACGAGCAGGACGCGGTGCGCCAGGACGACGATCTCTCCGACGAGGACAGGAAGTCCCGCATGACCGCCGTCGATCAGATGCGGCGCGAGGCGTTCGCGAACGCGCTGTCGCCGGCGCAGTTGCAGATCGTGGAACCCCGGCTCGCCGCGCGCATCCGCCGCGGCGACGCGACCACGGAGGCGAACACGATGCGGGACCGCGTGCGGGAGCGGGCGCAGCAGGGGCGGAAGAACCAGAACGGCCAGAGCGGGAACGAGTAGCCGCAGCGGATCTGCGCGGTCTTCGGCGCCGAGCGGGGACGAAGGCGAATCTACGGAGCGAGTCGTCGAGGCCGCGCAACGCAGCCGGAAGGCTTCGCGGACGGGCCGCGAAGCGGGCGCGCGACGTGCATCGCACCGCAAGAGGTCTCCCGCAGGCTCGAACCTCGCACGTCGCGTGACCGGCGCCGGGGTTCAGTTCGCGACACCCTCTGGGAGGTCAGTCCTCTCCGTCCGGACCCTCCACCGCATCCACGAGGCAGATGCGGTCGCGGTTCACGTAGAGCACGGGGTAGTCCTTCGGCTTCTTCCCCGGCCACTCGACGCGGGCCTCGGCGAGCTTCACGAGTTGCGTCTTGAAGACGATCCAGAAGTCGTTCGGAGAGTCGGCCCCCGTGGCGAACCCCGTCATCCGCGCGCCGTTGTCGAGCGTGATGCGCACCCAGATGCCCTTCTGATCGGTCATGGACGCCTCCCGGACCGGGAAGTTACACGACGGGCCGCATCCGGCGATGTGAACGAAATCGCGAACGCCCTCACAACAGGCTCCCCCGCAGGAACGTCAGCGCCGCCGTGAAGTAGATGACGACGCCCGTGACGTCCACGAGCGTCGCCACAAGCGGCGCGGACGCGCTCGCGGGGTCGAGTCCGGCGCGCCGGAGCGCGAACGGGAGCATGCTCCCCGCGAGCGTCCCCCAGAGGACGATCCCGAGCAGGCTCGCGCCGACGGTCAGCGCCAGCATCGGCGCATGGGTGCCGTACGCGTGGAAGATCTCCTCCCAGAGGAGGACGCGCCCCGCCCCGAGCAGCGCGAGCGTGAGTCCGAGGACGAGACCCGCCGCGATCTCGCGGCGCGCCACGCGGAAGCCGTCGCCGAGGGTCACGTCTCCGAGCGCCATCGCGCGGATGACCAGCGTCGTCGCCTGCGACCCCGAGTTCCCTCCGGCGCTGATGATGAGCGGGAGGAAGAACGCCAGCACGGTGGCCTTCGCGAGCTCGTGTTCGTACATCGCCATCACGGAGAGCGTGCCCATCTCGCCCACGAGGAGCACGGCGAGCCAGCCGACGCGCTTCCGGACGAGCTGCGACACCGGAACGGAGAGGTAGCTCCCGTCCAGGGCCTCGGTGCCGCCCGCCTTCTGGAAGTCCTCGGTCGCCTCCTCGTCGAGCACGTCCACGATGTCGTCCACGAGGATCCGCCCGACCAGCCGCCCGCCCTCGTCCACGACCGCGACGCTCGCGAGGTCGTAGTCGCGCACGATCTCCGCGATGTGCTCCTGGTCCATCGTGACCGGCACCGTGCGGACGTCGCCGAGCATGATCTCCCGGATCCTCCGCGACGGCGGGTTCAGCACGAGGTGCCGGCTCCGGACCCGGCCGAGGGGGCGCTCCTCCGCGTCCACCACGTAGATGTCGAAGAGGTCCCCCATCTTCGGGTCCCAGTGCTCGCGGAGGCGGTCGATCGCCTCGCCGACCGTGGACTCCGCACGCACGCGGAGGAGTTCCTTCTGCATGAGCCCGCCGGCGGTGTCCGGCGGGTACTGCTGGAGTTCCTCGACGGCTGCGCGCTCCTCGGCCTCCATCGACGCGATCACGCGGTCGCGGCGCTCCTCCGGGATGTCCTCGACGAGGTCCACGGCGTCGTCGGAGGCCGCGTGCTCCACGATGTCGGCGAGCTTCTCGTCCGGCACGGCGGAGATGAGGCTGTCGCGGGCGACGTCCGTCTCGACCTCGCGGAGGACCGACGCCTGACGCGCGGTGTCGAGGAGCGGGAACACGCGCTCGCGGTCCTCGGACGGCAGCCCCTCGAGGAGGTCCGCAACCTCCTGCGGCGTGAGCGTCTGGAGGACGCGGCGCACGTCGGCGTCCGAGCCCGAGAGCAGGAGCTCGCGGGTCTCGACCGACGCCGGGTCCGACGCGTCCGGTTCCATGGGATTCCCGCAGTCTCCCGCCGCCGCGCGCGAGCCGCGCCTTTCTTTCGCGAACGGCGCGCGCCGCCGGAGAACCGCCCGGATGCCCGCGCCGCTCCCCGTGGACGAAGCCCTGCCGCGCCTCGCCGCGGCGCTTCGCGACGCGCCGGGCGCCGTGCTCCGCGCGCCGCCCGGCGCAGGGAAGACGACGCGGGTGCCGCCGGCGCTCGCTTCGGCCCTGCCCGGCCGGGTGGTCGTGCTCGAACCGCGGAGGATCGCCGCGCGCGCGGCCGCGAGGCGCATCGCCGAGGAGCGCGGATGGACTCCCGGCCGCGAGGTCGGATGGCACGTTCGCTTCGAGCGGAAGGCGACGCGCGACACGCGGATCCTCGTGGTCACCGAGGGCGTCTTCCTGCGGATGCTCGCCGACGATCCGTTCCTCGACGGCGTCGGCGCCGTGGTGTTCGACGAGTTCCACGAGCGGAACCTCGGCTCCGACCTCGCGCTCGCGATGGTCCGCCGCGTCCAGCGCGACGCTCGGCCGGATCTCCGCGTCACCGTGATGTCGGCCACGCTGGACTGCGCGCCGATCGCGGCGTTCCTCGGCGGCGGCGCGCCCGCGCCGGTCGTCGAGAGCGCGGGGTTCCTCCACCCCGTGGACGTGCGGCACCTCGACCGCCCCGACGACCGCCGCATCGAGGACCGCGCCGCCGGCGCGGCGCGGACCGCGCTCGCGGCGACGACGGGAGACGTGCTGGTCTTCCTTCCCGGCGCCGGCGAGATCCGCGCGACGTCCGCGAAGCTCTCCGCCGATGCCGCGCGCGCCGGCGTGGACCTCGTCCCGCTCTACGGCGACCTCCCCGCGGAGCAGCAGGACGCTGCGCTGCGCTCGGGGCCGCGACGCCGGATCGTCCTCGCCACGAACGTGGCGGAGACGTCGGTCACGGTCGAGGGCGTCACCGCCGTCGTGGACACGGGGCTCGCCCGCGTGCAGCGGTTCGATCCGTCGGTCGGCCTCGATGCGCTGGTCCTCGAACGGATCTCGCGCGCGTCGGCCGACCAGCGCACGGGACGCGCCGGCCGCACGGCGCCGGGCGTGTGCTTCCGTCTCTGGACGCGGCACGAGGAGCGCGCGATGCCCGAGCGCGCGGAGCCGGAGGTCCGCCGCGTGGACCTCGCGGGCGCCGCGCTCGAGCTCCTCGCGTGGGGAGAGCGCGACCTCGCGGCGTTTCCGTGGTTCGAGGCTCCGGACACCGCCCGGCTCGCGACGGCGCTGGACCTGCTCGGACGGCTCGGAGCCGTGGACGGGGGGACCGTCACGGAGACCGGCCGCGCGATGGTGCGGATGCCCGTCCATCCGCGCGCGGCGCGGCTGCTCGTCGAGGGGCACCGTCTCGGACGCACGGCGCCCGCGGCGCTCGCGGCCGCGCTCCTCACCGAGCGCGACCCCGTCGTCGCCGCGACTCGCCCGCGCGCCGCGCGGATCCGCTCCGATTCGGACGTGCTCGACCGCATGGACGCCGTCACGCGCTTCGAGCGGAGGGGTGCCCGGGCGTCGGCGATCGGCGACATCCACGAAGGCGGCGCGCGCTTCGTGCTCCGCGCGCGGGACCAGCTCCTCCGCACGGCCCGGGACGCGCTCGGGCCCGAGCCCGGTCCGTCGTGCGGGCCCGACACCGCCGTGCTGCGCGCCGTCTTCGCCGGATGGCCGGACCGGCTCGCGAAGCGCCGCGGCGCCGAGGACCGTCGCGCGGTGCTCGTGACCGGCGGCGGCGTGCGACTCGCGGACGAGAGCGCGGTGGACGCGGAGCTCTTCGTCGCGGTGGACGTGGACGCGTCCCGGGGCGACGCGCTCGTGCGGCGCGCATCCGCGGTGCGGGCCGAGTGGATCCCGGAGGCCGCGGTCACGAGATCCACGGACCTCGCGTTCGACGCGCAGACGAAGCGGATCACGGCGATGCGCCGCACCCGGGTCGGGGCCATCGTCCTCGACGAGGCGGCGGTCCCTCCCGGCGACGACGAACGCGTCGCGTCCCTGCTCGCGGAGGCCGCGCTCGCCGATCCCCGCGCCGCGCTCGACCTCGACGATCCGGACTCCGCGTCGTTCCTCGCCCGCGTGCGCTGGCTCCGGGACCTCGTGCCCGACCTCGACCTTCCGGACTTCGACGGCGCGGCGCTCCGCGACCTGGTGACGGCCCTCGCCGCGGGGCGCCGGAGCTTCGACGAACTGCGGAGGGCCCCGCTCCTCGACCATCTGCGCGGCGCGCTCACGCGCACGCAGGCGCTCGCGCTCGACCGCGAGGCGCCGTCGCACGTGACCGTCCCGAGCGGGAGCAGGATCGCCCTCCGGTACGAGCGCGGCCGGCCGCCGGTCCTCGCCGTGCGCATCCAGGAACTCTTCGGACTCCGCGAGGCGCCGCGCATCGGCGGAGGGCGCTCGCGGATCGTCCTGCACCTTCTCGGACCGAACCACCGGCCGCAGCAGGTCACCGACGACCTCGCGAGCTTCTGGGCGAACACGTACCCCGACGTGCGGAAGGAACTGAAGCGCCGGTACCCGCGGCATGCGTGGCCCGAGGACCCGCTCGCCGCCGCTCCCGAGCGCCGTCCGCAGCGCCGGAAGTCGTAGACTCGTCCCGATGGACGGGTTCCTCAACCTCCCCGACATCGAGCGCGCCGCGCACGAGGCGCTTCCTCCGATGGTGGGCGACTACTACCGCGGCGGCGCGATGGACGAGGCGACCCTCCGCGCGAACCGCGACGCGTTCGCGCGCGCGGCGCTCCGGCCGCGGGTCCTCGTGGACGTGTCGCGGCGGGACCTCTCGACGACCGTCCTCGGACGCCGCACGGCCATGCCGATCCTGCTCGCTCCGACCGCGTTCCACCGCCTCGCGCACCCGGACGGCGAGCTCGCGACGGCCCGCGCCGCCCGCGCGGCGGGCGTCGTCCAGATCCTCTCGACCCTCTCGACGACGCCTGTCGAAGACGTGTGCCGCGCCAATCCGGGCGGCACGTGGTTCCAGCTCTACGTGTACCGCGACCGCGAGGCGACGCGCGCGCTCGTCGGCCGCGCGGCCGACGCCGGATGCGCGGCGCTCGTGGTCACCGTGGACGCCCCGCTCCTCGGGCGGCGCGAGCGCGACATCCGCGGAGGTTTCCACCTCCCGTCCGGGATCGTCGCCGCCAACGTGACCGGAGCGCCGCGCGACATGCCCCGCGTGGCCGGCGACTCCGCGCTCGCGGCGTGGTTCCAGTCGCAGATCGACCCGTCGCTCTCGTGGAAGGATCTCTCCGCGCTCCGGGCGATGACGTCGCTCCCGATCCTGCTGAAGGGCGTCCTCCGCGGCGACGACGCGCGGCGAGCGGCCGACGCGGGCGTGGACGGGATCATCGTGAGCAACCACGGAGGGCGGCAGATGGACGGCGCCGTCGCGTCGCTCGACGCGCTGCCGGAGGTCGTCGCGGCGGCCGGGACCGCGACGGTCCTCTTCGACGGCGGAGTCCGCCGCGGCGCCGATGTGCTTCGCGCGCTGGCCCTCGGCGCGCGGGGTGTCCTCGTCGGCAGGCCGCAACTCCACGGGCTCGCCGTCGGCGGCGAGGCGGGCGTCGCCCGGGTGCTGGAGATCCTGCGGTTCGAGCTCGACCACGCGATGGCGCTCTGCGGGTGCCCCGACATCGCCTCGATCACGCGGGATCTCGTCCGATGAGGCGCGTGGCGGCCCTCGTCGTCGCGGTGCCGCTCCTCCATGCGGCGTGCGGAGACGTCGCGGCGCCGCCGGACGCCGCGCCGAAACCTGTCGTCGGCACGCGCGCCCCGCGTGCACGCGCGGCGCCCGTGCCCGCGGACAGGGCGCCCGTCCCTGCGCCCACGTCGTCACTGCCGGGGTTTCCCCGCCCCGACCTCGGTTCGTGGACCCCGTCGCCCGATGACCTCGCCCTCGCCGCGCGCCTCGGCGACCCGGAGCGCCGCGACGAGGCGTGGGTGGACATCGGCAACCTCCCGCGCGACCGCTACGTCGCGGTGCTCCGCGCCGGACTCCGTCTCGACGACCCGCGGGCCGCCTACCAGTGCGCGACCGAGCTCTCGTGGAGGCACCTCGACGCCGCCGAGATGAGCCGCGTCACGCGCCTGGTGTTCGAGGCGAACTTCGACCGCTCCATCGCGGCTCCGGACGATCCGCAGAGCCTCTCCGAGGTGTTCGAGGAGGCGTCGAGCGCCGACGTCGCATGGCTCTGCGACCGGCTGTTTGCGACCCCGGGCGACGCCTGGCCGGAAGCCGCGGACCTCGCCACGCTCCACAAGAGCCTGCGCATCGACGCGCTCGAATCCGTGCTCCGCCTCGCGGCGCATCCGACGGCGCACGGGAACGCGGACATCGCCGAACTCGTGACGCAGCTCCGGAAGTACACGGACGGGGGCCGGACGCGAGGCTCCACGGAGGGGCCGGGTCTGCCTTCCGCGCTCGCGGACCTGCTCCGCCGCACGGCCGGTCCCGAGGGCCGGCGTCCGGACACGGCGACGACCGCATGGGCCCTCCGCTGGCTTGCCGACGAGTCTCCGGGCCCCCAGGACGCGGCCCTGGTCAACGCCGTCGCGGACGAGGGGCTGATCCCGTTCACCCGGCGCCTGTTGATCTTCCATCGCACCGCCCCGGCCGCGTTGAGCGACTACCTCACGAAGTGTCGCGAGGAATTCAGGGCGGGCGGAGCCGATGTTTCCGGCCCGGGGACGTGGATCGTGACGGACCGCGTCGTCGCGGGCGCAACGGGAGCGCTTCCCGTCGGCCCCCTCGCGTGCGGAGACGCCGAGACGCTGGCGCTGCAACTCGCCTGGGACGAGGCGGCCTACACCCGCGAAGCGGAGGGCCTCTTCCGCAATCCGCCGGCCGACGATCCAGCCGGGCCGCCGATCGGGGACATGCAGTCCATGCTCTACGAGTCCATCGGGGAAGCCGTTGCACGCCGGGCGGAGTACGGGATCGCGATCCCGGATGCCGTGCTTGCGCGACTCGCGGCAGCGGTCGGTCCCGAGATCCTCGGGCCGCGAATCCCCGAGCACTGGGCGCGGACGGTCCGACTCGCGGAGTCCGTCGCCGCGGGGATCGCCGAGAGCGAGCCCGACTGGGGCGGACGCGCGTTCGATGGTCTCGGCTTCCTCGAGGTCGCCGCGCCCGAAGCGCTGCGCCGCTCGCTGCGCGCGGCTTCGACGAACCCAGCCCACGATGCGCACGACCTCGCGAGGGAGGCCCTCGCCCGCCTCGGCGACGGAGATGCCCTGATCGCGCGGCTCGCGTCGCCGCCGTACGGCGACGACGGCGTCCATCGCCCGCTCCGCATCTGGCGGAACGCGGGTCCGCGGGTCCGAGCCGCCCTCGCGGCATCGGTCGGCGAGGCGGCTCCGGCGGACCTCGTGGACGGCATCCTCGCGCTGGCGATCTGCGACCTCGGGAAGGACGCGCCGCCGGACCTCCTGTTCGAGATGGAGTGGGAGGAGCCGCCGACGAAGGAACTCCGCGCCGCCGCCGCGCTCGCGATCGACGGCCGTCCGGTCGACGCGATCCTCGCGATCGCGGACCTCGGGGCTCCGGTCCTCGGCATGGGTGCCGTCCGGGACGGCAGGATCGGCGCGTGGCTGCGCGCGCGGCTCCCCGAGCGGCACGGGATGCAGTACGCGACGATCCTCGCGGAACTGACGCTCCACGGCGATCCCGAGGCGCGGGGAGAGTTCCTCCGCACCGTCCGCGCAGGGCACTACCGGTTCGTGGACGACATGCACCCGCTCCATCGCGGAATGGGCGACCCGCTCGCTGCGGTGCCCGTCTGGATCGACGTGGTCGAGTCGAACTGCTGCCAGAAGATCGGAGCGATCCCGTGGTTCGAGGACATGTTCGAGATCGACGTTCGCGCCCTCGACGGTCCGCTCGAGACCGAGGCGTCGATCCTCCGCGACTGGTTCGCGACGAACGGCCCCCGCCTCCGGTGGAGCGAGATCGCGGGCAAGTTCGTCGTCGGACCGCGGTGACTCCGACGTGGTCGATGCCGGAGTCCTGATCGGCGGACGGCCTGCGTCCATGCAGTGCTCATGACGATCGCCCGGGCGCCCCGATGCGTCCGGACACGGTCACGGCTGCCGGACCCAGCCGGGCCGCCGGACCCGTGGACATCGGAGCGGGCTTGCGCCCCGCGCGGCGCCTTCGCTCGGCACAGCCGCGCTACCGCTTCTCGACGTAGATCCCCTCCGCGTTCACCACGAGGATCGCGGGGCTCGGCCGCCCGGCGACCTTGCCCTTCACGACCACCGTCCAGAGCGGCTGGAAGGGGCCCTGGAGCGTGCCCGCGAGCGGCTTCCCGTCGGCGCCGAGGATCTGCACGGTCGCCGTGCAGGCGGTCTGCTCCTCCTTCGCGGTGCAGCAGTAGTCCCACGGCGTCAGGCAGCCGTCGTCCATGGACATCTCGCTGCACGGGACGAGCTTCGGATCCACGATGGTCATCACCGCCGCACCGCTGACGAACGGGTTCTGCCCCATCCCGATCCGCCCGCGGAGGACGACGTCCTCGCCCTCCTTCGCGGAGAGCTTCACGTCCGCGACGGGCTTCGCGCCCTCCGGCGCGGCCGCGAGCACCAGTCCTGCCGGGAGCGCCGCCGCAGGCCCCGCGGCCGGAGGGAGCGCATGGACCTTCGGCGCCGCGGGCCTGCCTCCGTCGCCGCACGCGGCGATCGCGAGTCCGAGGAGCAGGATCTTCGTCTTCATGGGTTCCTCCGTCGCGCGGTCACGCGGCCTTCAGCGCAGACGCCACGCTCATTCCAAGGCACCGCCACGCCGGCGGCAAGGCTCCGACGACGCCGAGCACGAGCCCGGCGCCGAGTCCGAGCGCCATGACCGGACCGTCCACGACGAGTCCGAAGGCGCCCATCGAGATGCGCACCGTGAAGCCGTCGAAGAGCAGGGCCGCGACGCCCGCGCCGGCGAGAGAACCCGCGGCCGCGGTGAGCACCGACTCCTGGACCAGCGAGAGCAGCACCGCGGCGCGCGTGTACCCGAGCGCCTGCAGCGTGGCGATCTCGCGGATCCGCGACGCGAAGGCCGCGTACATCGTGTTGAGTCCGCCGAGGAACGCCCCCGCGGCGACCAGCACCGCCGTGACCCAGACCATCGCGCGGACCGGGCCGTAGAACGACATCAGCGCGGCGTAGTAGTCCGACTCGCGCATCCAGGCAAGCTCGAGGTCGGTGCGGAGCTTCGCGAAGAGCTCGACCTGCGACGTGTCGGAGTCCTCCATCGTCATGACGACGCAGGAGATGGTCTCGCGCTTCGCGGCGACGCGCAGGTCCTGGAGCGGGAGCCACACCTCGGCGTCCATCACGGTGCCCGGCGCCTCGAACCGGCCCACGATCGTCCACTCGCGACGCTCCATGCGGAGCTTCCGGCCGACGGAGAACGCCTCGTCGGGAAGCCCCGAGCGCGCGGCGGCGAGGCGGCCGACGATCAGCTCGTCGGGGCCCGGCGCGCGGCCCTCGACGATGCGCACCTGCGGATGGACGAGGAACGCCGGCGTCTCGACCGCACGCAGGTTGACGAAGTGCTGGACCCCGTCCGACGCGCCACCGACCGGTTCCGCGAGCGTCGCCATGTGGATCTCGGGGGACACGTAGGGCACGCCGAGCCGGCTCCGGATCCCCGGGATCGACGCCGCCGCGATTCCCGTCGTCGCCGCCTGGATCTCGCTCCGCTCGATCGACTCCTCGCTGCCCGCGCCGAGGAGCATCACGTTCTCGGGCACGGCCGCGCCCACGAGACTCCGCCCCATCCCGCGCACGAACGCGGCCGCGGCGAGGACGAGGAGCACCACGAGGAAGCTCCCCGCCACCGCGAGAGCGAGGCGGAGCTTCGAGCGCCCGAGGTTCCGGACGCCGTAGTCCCACGGAAGGGGTCGCATGCTCATACGGCCCGGAACGCCCCCGCGATCGACTGCCGGGCGACGCGCACCGCCGGGATCGCCGCGGCCGCGACGCCCACGGCGAGCGCGACCGCGAGGGCCGGCGCCCACACGGCGGCTCCCTTCTCGAACTCGATCGAGAGCCCCTCGTTGCTGAGGCTCGGGCTCTGCCAGCGTAGCACGGACATCGCCGCGGCGGTGCCGGCGGCCCCGCCTAGCAGCGAGAGCGCCGCACCCTCGCAGACGACCATCCCGCCGAGTATCCGCCCGGTGAACCCGAGCGTCTCCATCACCGCGTAGTCCTTCACGCGGTCCTGCACCGAGAGCACGATCGCGTTGGCCACGAGCGCGAGCACCGCGGCGACGCACCCGATCGCCACCCACGACGCGAACGAGACGAGTTCGAGGATGTCCTCCGACGCGCGCGCGGTGAACGCCTTCTCCGACCGCGTGGACGTGGGCGCCTCCTCCGCGCGGAACGTCTCGTCGATCCGCCGCGACACGGTGTCGAGCTTCGCGGGATCGTCCACCTGCACGCCGAACTGCGTGACGACGCCCACTTTCGAAGCCCCCGCCGCGCGCTGGAGGAACGGCAGGTGCACGTAGGCGACGTTCGCGTGCTGCGGCTCGTCGGACTCGAACACCGCGGCGACGGTCACCGTGATCCCGGTCGCGTTGAACCGGTCTCCCGCCTTGAAGCCCCGCCGCGAGGCGAGCGTTTTCCCGACGAGTGCCGCGTCGCTCCGCGCCGTCCACGCGGCGAGCGAGCCGTCGGTCACGCGGAAGCGCGCCGCCTCCTTCGACGCGAACTCCTCGGCGGGGACGCCGCGGAAGGTCACGACGTCGAGGCTCGTGCGGCAGTTCGACACGACGATCTTCATGGGCACGACGTCGGTCACGCCCTCGATCCTCCGGATCTGCGCGTCGTAGCGCTCGGGGAGCTGGCTCGCCGCCGGGCAGAACCGGTTCTCGCGGTAGACGACGAGCTTCGACTCGCGGCCCGTGTCCTCCGTGGCGATGCGCACTCCGGTCTCGAGCGAGCGGATGGACACGAAGAGGAACATCGCGGCGGCGACGCCGAGCACGGTGAGGACCGTGCGCCGCGGGCGGCGCGCGATCTGCTTCCACACGAGCGGGATGTGCCTCCCGGCGATCATGACGCGCTCCCCGCGGGCTCCGCCCGCACGATCCGGCCCTTTTCGAGGTGCACGGTCTCCTCGGCCCACGAGGCGGCGCGCGGATCGTGCGTCACCATCACCAGCGTCTTCCCCAGTTCGCGGTGGAGGCGCGACAGGAGCGTCAGCACCGACTGCGCGCTCTCCTTGTCCAGGTCGCCGGTCGGCTCGTCGGCGACGAGGAGCGACGGGTCCGTCACGATCGCGCGCGCGATCGCCACGCGCTGCTCCTGGCCCCCGGAGAGCTGCCGCGGGAAGTGGTCGTGGCGCTCCGCCAGCCCCACGAGGTCGAGCGCGAGCGCGACCTTCCTGTGCCGGTCCGCGCGCGATCCCGGGAAGAGGAGGAGGGGGAGCTCGACGTTTTCGTACGCCGTCAGCACCGGGATCAGGTTGTAGAGCTGGAAGATGTAGCCCACGTGCTCGGAACGCCACCGCGCGAGCTCCGCGCGGGACATGCCCGCGAGTTCGCGGCCGCCGACCTTCAGGCTGCCCCCGCTCGGCGCGTCGATCCCGGCGATCAGGTTCAGCAGCGTCGTCTTCCCGCTGCCCGAGGGTCCCATGAGCGCCACGAAGCGCCCCTCCGCGACGTCGAGGTCGAGTCCGTCGAGGGGCTTCACGACGTTCTCGCCCTTCGCGTAGGACTTCGTGAGTCCACGCGCCTCGATGAACGCCATGTCAGCGCCCTCCATGCCGCGCGTGGTCGTCGCGTCGGCTCTCGCCGGCGACCTTCACGCGGAGCCCCTGCCGGAGCGTCGCGGGATCGGCGTCGATCAGCTCGTCGCCCACGGTCACGCCGCCGGTCACCTCGACCCACCCGTCCTGCTTCGTTCCGCCGAGCGTCACGGGGCGGAGCGCCGCCGTGCCGTCCTTCGTGTCCACGACCCAGACGTTCGCCCCGCCCGCGAGCAGTCGTTCGGGGACGAACATCCGCACCGACTCCTTCGCCGCGCCCTCCGGGGCGCCCGCGAGGAACTGCACGCGGGCGAGCATCTCCGGCTTGAGCTCCGGCGCGGGATCGCGGATCGCGACCTTCACCTGAAGGGTGTTCTTCTGGATGTCCGCGGAGTGGACGACGCGGGTCACCTCGCCGTCGAACGTGCGGTCCGGAAGGACCTCGCAGACGACGCGGGCCTTCGCGCCGACGCCGATGCGCCCCGCGTCGGCGAGCGGCACGTCCACGCGGACCTGGAGCCTCGCGGGATCGTAGAGCGTCATCACGTGAGCCTGCGACGGTCCCATCGAGGTGTCCAGGGGCACCGCCATGCCCGGCTCGGCGAGCCGCTGCATGACGACGCCGCCGGCCGGGGCGCGGATCTCCGTCCGCGCGAGGCGGAGCGCCGCCTCGTCGCGTTCGGCCTGCATGCGGTCCCGCTCGGCCCGGGCCTTCGCCAGCGCCGCGCCGGCCTCCGCGAGTTCCCGGCGCTCCGGGATGCGTTCTCCCGCGCCGTCGTCCGCAGCCGTCTTCGCCGCGGAGACGGACGCGACCTTCGACGCCGCGGCGCGCTCGTTCAGGCGCGCCACGTCGACCCTCGCCCGCGCGACCGCCTCGGCCGCCTCCGCGCGGGCGAGCCCGGACGCGCTGCCGACGCCGGCGCGGAGTTCCGATTCCGCGATGCGACGCGCGACCTCCGCTTCGGCGCGCTGCGCCTCCTCGACGCGAAC
>JAJVHW010000094.1 GCA_022072415.1 Planctomycetota bacterium | reverse complement strand
CGCCGTGCCGGGAGGCGCGGTCGGGTTCGCGCGTCTGCCGATCGTGCGGGTCGACGCGCCGTCGGCGCCGTACGAGGCGCACGGCGTCGTCGCCGCCGTGAACGGCGAGATCTGGAACCACGCCGAGGTCGCGCGCGACCTCGCGGCGCGCGGGTTCACCGTGCCGCCGGGCGCCGACACGGCCGTCGTCGCGCCGCTCCTCGCGGCCGACGGTCCCGCGGGCCTCGCGAAGCTCCGCGGCATGTTCGCCGTCGCCGCGTGCGACACATCCACCGGCGCGGTGACGCTCGCCCGCGACCGGTTCGGCATCAAGCCGCTCTTCGTGAGCCGCGAGGGCCGCGCGATCCGCTTCGCGTCCGACCCGTCGGCGCTTCCCCGCCGCGGCATCGACCGCGACGGGTTCCTCGACTATCTCGCGTTCGGATGCGCCGCCGCGCCGCGCGCGGTCGCGGCGGGGGTCGAGTGCGTCCCGCCCGGGACCGCGTGGACGTTCGCCGGAGGAGCCCGTGACGAACTGCGGTTCGCCGCGGAGCGTCCGGCGCCGGACTGCGACCTCGCCGCCGCGCTGGACCGGGCCGTCCTCCGGCACGCCGCGGCCGACGTGCCCGTCGGCATCCTCCTCTCGGGCGGTCTCGACTCGTCTCTCGTCGCCGCGCTCGCGACGCGCGCGCTCGGCCCGCAGCGCTGCTTCTCGGCCTCGTTCCCGGGCGAGGGACGCTACGACGAATCCGGGCATGCGGCGGCGGTCGCGCGTCACCTCGGGGCGCGGCACGTCGTGGTGCCCGTCGGTCCGCCGGATCTCGGGCGCTTCCTCGACGACGGCGTCCGCGCGTTCGGCGAGCCGTTCGCCGACGCGTCGGCGGTCGCGACGTTCGCGGTCTGCCGCCGCGCGGCCGACGACGTGCGCGTCGTCCTCTCCGGCACCGGCGCCGACGAACTTTTCGGCGGCTACGCGCGCTACCGTGCCGTCCCGCTCCTCGCGATGCGGGTCGCCGGGATCGCGGGGCGGCTCCTCCCGCAGTCCCGCCGCACGGCGCTCGGGTGGGCGGGTGCGGTCGCGCGGAAGGCCGGATGCGCCGCCGATTCCGATCCCGCGCGCCGCTACGCGGAGACGCTCGCCGTCGTCCCCCGCGCCTGGCGGCGCCGCCTCGCGGGAACCGACGACGCGCCGTCCATCGCCGGGATCCGCGGCGCCTTCCGCGGCGGGGCGCACGGCGACCGCGCCCGCGCCGCGGACCTCGCGCTCTATCTTCCCTCGGACGTCCTCGCGAAGGAGGACCGCTGCGCCGCGGCGTTCTCGATGGAGAACCGCGTGCCGTTCCTCGACGACGACGTGGCCGCCCTCGCGCTCGCGGCGCCGGTGGCGCGTCACCGCGGGAAGTCGCAGCTCCGCGACGTCGCGCGCGGACTGCTGCCGCGGTCGATCGTCTCGAGGCGGAAGCGCGGGTTCGGCGTGCCCGTCTCCGAATGGCTCCGCGGGCCGTGCGCGGACCTCGTGGACCGCCACCTCTCGCCGCACGGCGCGAACGTCCGGTCCGTGGCCGACCCCGATGCGCTCGACGGACTCGTCGCCGCGTTCCGCCGCGGCGACTCCTCGCTCGGTCCCGCCGTGTGGGCGATGATCGTGCTCGAGGCCTCGCTCCGGTGAAGATCTCCTTCGTCGCGCCCGACGATCTGACGCGGCAGGGCCGCGTGCGGCGCCACGCCCGCGCTCTGGCCGACGCGGGGCACCGGGTCACGGTCCACGGCGTCCTCGCCGAGGGCGCCGAACCGGAGGAGGACGACGGCCCGGTCGTGCTCGTGCGGGTTCCGCTGCCGCGGTTCCGGGCGCCCCGCGGCGGCGTGCTGGCATCCCTCGGCGCGAAGCGCGCGTGGCGGCGGTTCGAGCCGCTCGTGGACGCGGCGCTGAAGCGCGACCCGCCCGACGCCGTGCAGGTGTTCGGGATCGAGGCGGCCGCAGCGGCGTCGGAGCCGTGCGGGAAGCGCGGACTTCCGCTCGTCTACGACGAGGCGTCGCCGTTCGTGTTCGGAGACGGACCGATGCTCGTCCCCGCCGACGCGGCGGTGCTGCCGGAGAAGGGGCGGAGGGGCACCGCGCTCGACCGCACCGCCCGGGCGCTGCTCGACCGTGGCGCGGTGGAACTCCGCGACGTGCTTTCGGCGCGGCTCGAGGGCTGCGTCGCCGCATCGGACACGCTGGCCGACGCCTTCGCCCACGTGCGGGGCGACCGCCCGGTCGTGGTCCGCGACCTGCCGCCGAAGCCGACCCGGCGCCGCGCCGCAGGCGCCGATCCGCCGCGCCCGGGGCTCCGCGCGCGACTCGCGGCAGCGCCGGGCACGCGGGTCGCGGTGTTCCACGGCCCCCTCGACGACGCCCGCGGCATCGAGACCGCGATCCGGTCGCTCGTCCACTCCGAGGAGGCGCTTCTCCTCGCCGTGATCGGCGCGGCGTGGTGCGCCGACCGCGTGCTCTCGATCGCCGAGGCGTCGGGAGTGGCTGCGCGCGTGCGGCCGATGCACCGCCCGCCCGAGGAGGCCGACCTCGCCCTCTGGCTCGCGGAGGCCGATGTCGCGCTCTTCCCGCTCGACCCCGCGGCGCCGGCGGCGGCGGCGTTGCTCCCGGCGGAGGCGTCGGCGTGCATCCACGCGGGCGTGCCCCTCGTGGTCACCGCCGGCACGGAGACGGCCCGGGTCGTGCGCGCGCACGGACTCGGCGCCGTGTCGGAGGGGACGACACCCGCGACGTTCGCCGGCACGCTCCGCGGCTTCCTGCGCGACGCGCCGGCGCACGCCGCGGCGGCGAAGTCCTGCGGCCGCGCGGCGCGGGGGGACCTCTGCTGGGAGACGGAGCGGCTCCGGCTCGTCGATCTGTGGGACCGGATCGGGTCGTCGTGAGCCGGAGCGAGTTCGGGACCGGGAGGGGCCTCTGGTAGAACCTCTGGACGTGATGCGCCCGTCCGGTCTCCTCCGGCGGGGGAGGGTCGTCGCCGCCTTCCTCGTCGCCGCCGCCGTCGTTTCGTCCGCCTTCGCCGAAACCGGCGAAGAGGCGGCGCGTCGGCTCGCGGACTCGCGCTACTTCGTCGAGAAGCTCGGCCGCGGCTGGGAGCCCCTGGTCCGCGACGCGGCGAAGTGCGTGACGGAGATTCCCGAGGCCGAGCGCCCGGCGGTGGTCCGCGAGCGGGACGGCGTCTTCGAGACCTACGCGAAGGCGATCCGCGGTCGCGACGAGAAGGGCCTCCGGCGCGCGTTCGAGCTCCTCGAGGTGCTGTCGAAGGAGCACGGCGACCCTTCCCGCCGCCCGGAGTTCGCCCGCGAGTGCGCGGGGATCGAGGTGGACTGGGCCGACGCGGCGGAGAAGGCGGGGCGCGACGACGAGGCGCTCCGGCTCGCGCTCTCCGCGGCCGAGCGCTCCCCCGGCTTCGACCGCGCGTACGGCGTGATCGCCCGCCTGGCACTCAAGGAGTCGCGGAAGGCGCAGGAGAAGGACGACTTCTTCACCGCCCTCGACATCCTCGACCGCTCGAAGCAGTCGCTCCCGGCCGGCTCGTCGGCGCAGGGCACGATCGAGGGCGAGCGGCAGGCGATCCTCTCCACCACGGGCACGATCTCGATCGACTGGCTCGGCGACGCGGCGGTCATGGACCGGATCCGCTCGGCGAAGACCGATTTCCGCGGCGGGAAGCTCTCGCTGAAGCCGCTCGGGGGGACGAAGGCGCCTCCCGACCAGCAGATCGGGAAGCCCATGCGCGTCCGGAACGGGCGCTACGACGTGACGGCGCGCGGCTCGGGTCCCGCGGAGTACCGCCCCGGCGCGGTCGAGGTCACGTCGGCCGGCGCCTCGGTCACGCTGCTCACCGCGATGCCGGAGGGGATGATCCTCGTCCCGGCGGCGGGGGGGAACGAGCCGTTCCTCGTGGACCGCACCGAAGTGTCGGTCGGGGAGTGGAACCGCCTCGAGGGACGCAGGCTCCCCGGCTCGCCGAACACGGCGGCGGCGGGCATCTCGTTCGACGAGGCGAAGGCGTGGGCCGAGCGCAACGGGAAGCAGCTCCCGACGTGGGAGCAGTGGTCCCACGCGGCGTTCGGGAGCCCCAACGCGTCGTCGCCGCGGTGGCCGTGGGGCGACCAGGAGCCCGTCGCCGGGACGCACTTCCAGGGCGGGCTCGAGGGCCCGGGGCCCGTGGACGGCTGCCCGGCCGGAGCGTCCCGCACGGGCTGCCTCAACATGGCCGGCAACGTGTGGGAGTGGCTCGCCGACGGATGGATGATCGGCGGCGGCTACGTCCGCGACGAACTGAAGCTCGAACTGCTCGAGGAGAACCTCACCTGGACCGCCGTCTTCGTGCGCGACAAGGCGCCGTCGCAGCGCGTCTGGGAGGCCCTCTCCGCCGATCTCAAGGGGAAGTACTTCAACTACAACGCCCGGAAGGACACCACGCAGGCCCAGATCGGTCTGCGCTGCGTGGTGCCGCTGGGCCGCCCGAGGAGGCAACCATGATCGCCCGCGCTCTCGTGACGTTCGCCGCTTCCGTGCTCGCGCTCGCCGCAGGGGCGTGCGCCTCCGACACCGGCGGCGGCGGCACCGCGGCCGCGGCCGGCCCGAACGACCAGCCCGGCGACGTCATCGAGTTCGGCGGTCAGCAGATCGCGCGGATCGTCTCCGTGGACCGCGGCACGGCGCGCTCCGACGGGAAGGTGCGCTACGTCGTCGAGAACATCTCCGGGCGCGACCAGGAGGACCTCGTCTACTCCGTCACCTACGCGTTCCCCCCCGGCGCGATGGGCGGCGACATCGCCATGCAGTACGAGCTCGACACGACGGTCGAGCGCGGCTTCGCCCTGTTCAGCAACGACCGGTCCAAGGCCCTGGACTCCGTGATGCCCGACGCGTCGCGCGCGGGAGCCCTCCTCGGCACGAAGCTCAACCTCGCGATCGAGCCGCCGGCGCTCACGATGTCCCGCACCGCGTCCGGCCCCGGCACCCGCTTCGTCGGCAACCGCCTCGAGTGCGTCGGCCAGGCGCCGTTCGAGGACGATCCGAGCGAGCTCTGGCTCGAGTTCGAGAACGTGTCGAACCAGAAGCTCTCGAACCTGGAGGTGCAGATCCTCTTCGTGGACACGAAGGCGCGCACCAAGTGGAAGTCGATGCCCACGGTGAACCCGGGCGAGCGCAAGCGCATCGCGCCGGACATCCGCGGCCTCGACACCGGGGACCGCCGCTTCCTCGTGAAGGTCCGCCAGGCCGCCCTCTGATCCGGAAGGCCGAGGAAAGGACCCGCGAGGCCCGATGGCCGGAATCTCCGCCGACTGCCCGAAGTGCCGGGCGGCGAACGAACTCTCCGTCGAGGACGACGGGGACACGTTCGTCTGTTCGTCGTGCGGGGAGACCGTCAACAAGGAAGAGGCGCTCACCACCGGGTCCGAGCCGCCGCCCCCCGACTACCTCGTCGGCGAGATCGTCGGCGACTGCAAGATCGTCGCGAAGGTGGGCGAGGGCGGCTTCGGCTCCGTCTACAAGGCGACGGACCAGAACCTCCAGCGCACCGTCGCGCTGAAGGTGATGCTCCAGAGCCTCACGACGAACGCGGAGTTCGTGCAGAAGTTCATCCGCGAGGCCGTGACGGCCGCCCAGCTCAACCACCCGAACATCGTCGCGATCCACAAGGTTGACCGCGACCAGCGCCGCGGGCTCCACTACCTGGTGATGGAGTTCGTCGAGGGCCGGACCCTCGCCGACGTCGTGAAGGACAAGGGCGTCCTCACGATGCAGGAGGCGGTGCCGATCTTCGTGCAGGCGTGCGACGCGCTCGCCACCGCGCACGAGCACGCGATCGTCCACCGCGACATCAAGCCCGAGAACCTGATGCTCACGAACCAGGGCGTCGTGAAGATCACGGACTTCGGCCTCGCGAAGAGCCTGAACACCGACCACAAGACCACGAAGGTGATGGGGACGCCGCACTACATGTCCCCGGAGCAGTTCGAGGGGAAGGCGGTGGACGGGCGGTCCGACATCTACTCGCTCGGCGTCACCTTCTACTTCCTGCTGAGCAAGACGCGCCCCTACGAGGGCCAGAACACCGTCCAGATCATCTACTCGATCCTCACGCAGAGCCCGAAGCCGCTGACGGAGGCGAACAAGGACGTCCCGCCCGCGATCTGGTCGGTCATCGAGAAGATGATCTCGAAGCGCGCGGAGGACCGCTACCAGTCGCTCCGCGAGACGATCACGGACCTCCGGAAGCTGCAGGTCGCCGGGGGCGAGGACCGCTCGGGCTGCCCGCAGTGCGGCACGAAGAACCCGAAGGGCCGGAAGTTCTGCCGGTCCTGCGGCGGCGCGCTCGTCGTCGCCTGCCCCGCGTGCGGAAGCCAGGAAGCCGCGGGTTCCAAGCAGTGCTCGGCGTGCGGCGCGGACCTCGACCGCCTCGTGCGCGTGCAGAAGGTGCTGGAGAGCGCGAAGCGCTACCAGACCCTGGGCGACCTGAAGCGCGCCGCCGAGGGCTACGCGCAGGTGCTCCAGCTCGACCCGACGCACGCGGAGGCGCAGGCGGAGCACGCCCGGCTGCAGACGGCGCTCGCCGAGGTGGAGCAGGTCTCCGCCGAGACCCGCGAGATGATGAAGACGGGCGCGATCGAGGACGCGCTCGCCAAGGTCGAGGACCTCCTCCGCCGCTATCCCGCGTCGGCCGACGTCCGCCAGCAGCGGGACGACCTCCGCCAGGCGCTCGCGGACCGCAAGGTCAACCGCCTCGTCGAGGCCGCCGAGGCCGCGGGCGCCGGGGGGCGCCTCCGCGAGGCGATGGAGAGCCTCGACCAGGCGCTCCGCATCGACCCGGCCCGCGAGGACGTGCAGGCGCTCCGCGCCGACATCGGGCGCCGCGTCTCGCTCGCCGCGGAGAACCGCCAGAAGGCCGCGGAGGCCCTCGCGGCGGGGCGCTACGAGGACGCCTACTCGCTCGCCACGGAAGTGCTGAAGATCCTCCCCGGCGACCAGGCGATGGAGGACCTCCGCCAGAAGGCGCGCTCCTCCGTGGAGTCGGTGGACCAGTTCCTCTCCCGCGCGGAGGCGCACTTCCAGGCGCACCGCTACCTCGACGCGCTCTCGGAGTACGAGGCCGCGCTCACGCTCCGCCCGAGCGACCGGAAGCTCCTCGACCTCGTCGCGAAGACGCGCCAGGCCATCGCCGCGCAGCGCGACCGGCTGTCGCAGGCGCGCCGCATGATCGCCGACCGCGACTTCGCGTCGGCACTGCCGATCCTCGACGGCATTCTCGCGGAGACGCCCGACGACCTCGAGTCGAAGTCGCTCCGCACCGCGTGCGAGCGCGGCATCCAGGAGGCGCAGCGCACGAAGGCGCTCGAGGACGCGCTGGCCGAGGCCGGGAAGCTCGAGAACGCGGGGCGCTTCTCCGAGGCGCTCGAACAGCTCGAGACGGTGCGGAAGCTCGACCCCGACAACGAGGTCGCGAAGACCCGCCGGGAGCAGATCGAGCGGCGCCTCCGCGAGGAGACCGCGCTCCGCGGACTCGCGGAGGAGCACCTGACCGACGGCCTCTACGCCGACGCGATCGAATCCTACCAGCGGCTGAAGTCGGTGAACCCCGCCCGCGCGAAGGAGTACGACCAGGCGATCGCCGAGGCGAAGTCCCGCGAGACGCAGGTCGCCGGCGCCCTCGACCGCGCGGAGCGCGCGATCTCCTCGAAGCAGTACCGCCGCGCCGCGGAGTCGGCGGGGCAGGTGCTCGCGCTGGCGCCGAAGCACCCGCGCGCCGCCGCGATCCGGAAGGACGCGGAGAAGGCCGTCGGCGCCATCGACCGCTTCCTCGGCGAGTGCGACAAGCTCCTCGCGTCCGAGATGTTCGACGAGGCCCTCGAGGCCCTGGACAAGGCCCGCGAGCGAGGCGCCACCGACGAGGAGTGGAAGCACCGCCGCGACGCCTGCGACCAGGGCCGCCTCGCGCTGCTGAAGACCGACGCGACGCGCTCGATCGTCATGAAGGACTACCACGCGGCGATCGCCGCGTACGAGCACGTCCTCGAGACGAAGAAGGACGACCCCGAGGCCATGCGCGGGAAGCGCGCGGCCGAGCGCCGCCTGATGATCCTCACGCAGGAGCCCCTCGCGCTCCGCGCGGGCACCGCCGCGGCATTCCTCCTGATCCTCGGGCTCGTGCAGTTCTCGGCCGTCGCCGCCACGCGGGAGCTCCGCGACAACTCGGTCGCGAAGATCAACGAGGAACAGCAGGCGGCCGCGGTCGCGAAGATCGACGAGACGAAGAAGGAGGCCGACCTCGCCGCCGCGGTGGCCGCGGAGACGAAGGGCGACTGGACCGCCGCCGCCGCCGCGTGGCGGAAGGAACGCGCGGAGTTCCCGGACGACGCCCGCCTCGCCGAGGGCGAGTCGTTCGCCGCCGCGGTCCAGGCCGTCTCCGCGGCCGACGGCGCGCTCGCCCGGCTCGCCCGCGCCTCCGCCGCGCGGAAGCTCATCGGCGACTCCGCCGACGCCCGCGCCCGCCGCGAGCCGGCGATCGTCGCCCTCGAGAAGGCCGCCGTGGACGCGCGCCTGGCCGAGATCGCCTCGATGGAGGGCGCCGACCCGGGCGGCGCGATCGCCGCGTACGACACGCTCCTCCGCCTCCCCGCCGCGGCGGGTTCCGAGTCGGCGAAGCGCAGCGCGGAGTCGGTGTCCCAGTACCTCAACCTGACGCTCGGCGCGCAGAACCTCGAGGACGCCGGCCGCTGGAGCCGCGCCGCGGAGGCGTGGTTCAAGGCGCGCAGGGAGGCCGAGGACATCGGCGACGCGAAGCGCGCGTCCAGCGTGACCGAGCGCCTGGACCGCCTGCGCGGCAAGTGGGTCGCCGAGGTGCGCGCGAAGCGCGCGGCGATCCCGGCGTCGGCGGAAGACGACGCGGCCGAACAGCGTTTCTACGACGAAGTCGTCTCCGAGCTCGCGCTGATGGCGCGGATCCTCGGCGTCGAACCGGCGCGCATCCTCGCCGAGTTCGAGGAGAGGAGATAGGAGCCCGCATGGCGGATCCAACACCGAGCGTCCGTGCGAGCGTGATCGGGGCCACCGACGTGGGCCGCGTGCGGGAGCACAACGAGGACAGCTTCCTCGTCCTCGACGGCGACTCCGGCCGCCGCCTCGCCTCCGGCGAGCAGCACGACGGCGAACTCCGGAAGGCGCTCGTCCTGGCCGTGTGCGACGGCATGGGCGGCGCCGCCGCCGGCGAGGTCGCGAGCCGCATGGCGGCCGACCGCGTGGCCGCGGTGCTCGGCAAGGCCGACCTGGCCGCGTCGTCCGCGGACCAGATCGCCGCGCTCCTCGACCAGTCCGTCCAGCAGGCGAACGCCGAGATCCTCCAGAGGGCGAAGGACAACCCGGAGATGCGGGGGATGGGCACGACGCTCACCGCCGCGGTGGCGACGCAGGGCCGCCTCTTCGTGTCGCAGGTCGGCGACTCCCGCGCCTACCTGCTCCGGAACGGGCACCTGAACCAGATCACGAAGGACCAGTCGCTGATCGGCCAGCTCATCGAGGAGGGCACCCTCACCGAGGAGGAGGCCGAGAAGTACGGCGCGAAGAACATCGTGCTGCAGGCGGTCGGCGTCGAGGAGTCGCTCCGCGTGGACACGAAGCACTGGCCGCTGCTCCGCGGCGACGTCGTGCTCCTCTGCTCCGACGGCCTCTCGGGCATGGTGAAGGACGCGCGCCTGAAGGACGTGCTCTCGGAGTCCGGGACGGACCTCCGCACGGCGGTGGACCGCCTGATCCTCGAGGCGAACGACAACGGGGGCCGCGACAACATCACGGCCATCGTGGCCCGCTTCGACGGCGAGGGGCTCCGCGCGCCGATGGAGACCTCGGGCGGCGAGGTGGAGGCCGCGGGCGCGTCGTTCAAGGCGCCGCCGCCGCCGGACGTGCCGAACCCGATGAAGAAGGTCGGCCTGTTCGGCCTCGCCGGACTCGCGGCCGTGGTGGGGGTCATCCTCGCGTTCCGGCAGACGACGGCGACGCTCGAGGTCGCCGTGAAGCCGGAGGGCGTGACGCTGGTCGTGAAGGACGCGTCGGGCGCGGTCGTGCGCGAGGTGAAGGCGGGCGCGAGGACCGTGATCGAGGGCCTCGATCCGGGCAACTACTCGCTCACGGCGCGCGCGCCGAAGCACTTCGACGAGGACCGGAGCTTCTCGGTCGAGAAGTCCGGTCAGTTCCCCATCGCGCCGGTGGACCTCGTCCCGCGTCCGGCGAAGCTGGTCGTCCGCACCACGGGGCGCGACGTCACGATCGTGCTCGACGTGAAGAGCCCGCACCCGAAGCTGAAGGACGTGAAGGAGCCGTCGCGCCTCCCGAACGCGGGGGACTCCCGGACGTTCGGCGACCTGCCCCCCGGCGACCTCGTCCTCACCGCGTCCCGCGCCGGGTTCCGCGACTTCGTGGACCGCCGGAAGCTGGAGCCGGAATCCGAGCAGACCGTCACGGTCCCCGCGCTGGTCGAGATCCTCGGCGACCTCTCCGTGCGCGCCCCCGACGGCGCGACGGTGGACGTCCTCGCCTCCGACGGCGAGAAGCTCGCGTCCGGCCGCGCGGCCGGAGGCGCGTTCGCGGCGAAGGTGCGGACCGGCGACGTCACGGTCGTCGTCACCGCGCCCGGGTTCCGCGAGTTCCGCGCCACGGCGAAGGTCGCCGAGGGCGGCGCGGCCTCGCTGGACGCGCGCCTCTCCGCGGACCTCGTCCCCGTGCGGTTCCGCGGTCCCGCGGGCGCGGAACTGGTCTTCGAGGTGCACGACGGGCAGCGGTGGGCGCCGGTGCCGAAGGCCGACACGATCTACCTCGACCGCGAGGGGAGTTCCACGCGGAGCCCGTCGGTCCCGCCCGGCAAGTACCGCGTCCGGAACCGCGACGGCGGATCGTGGAACGAGTTCGACATCCCCGCCGGCAGCGGCCCCGTGGACAAGCAGGTGAACGGATCGTGAGCCCGGCCCCCGCCGCCGACGCGCCGCACCTCGCCCCGGGCACCGTCCTCGGCGAGCGGTTCGAGGTCGAATCCGTCCTCGGCGAGGGCGGCATGGGCGTCGTCTACCGCGCGAAGGACCGCGCGGCCGGCGGCTCCGCGGCCGTGAAGGTCCTCAAGAAGAACCTCGCGCAGACCCGCGAGTTCGTGCAGCGCTTCAAGCGCGAGGCGCGCGCCGCGTCGCGGTTCCGCCACGACGCCGCCGTGCGCGTCCTCACGACCGGGGAGACCGACGACAAGCTCCCGTGGATCGCGATGGACCTCGTCGAGGGGCGGAACCTGAAGGACATCGTGGCCGACGAGTCCCCGATGTCCCCGGGCCGCGCGTGCAACATCGCGCACCAGCTCCTCCGCGCCCTCGGCTCGGCGCACCGCGCCGGCATCGTCCACCGCGACATGAAGCCGGAGAACATCCGGATCACGGTGGACGCCGACGGGATCGAGCGCCCGCGGATCCTCGACTTCGGCATCGCGAAGTTCGTCCGCGGCGACGCGGGGGACGTGACCGGCGGCCTGAAGACGAAGACCGGCGTCATCCTCGGGACGCCGAAGTACATGGCCCCGGAGCAGGTCCGCGGCGAGGCCATCGACGGCCGCGCGGACATCTACTCCGTGGGCGCGATGCTCTACGAGATGCTCGGCGGGCGCCCGCCCTTCGAGGCGTCCGACGTGTTCGGCTTCGTGGCGATGCACCTGAAGGAGGAGGTCCCGCCGCTCACGAAGCGGTTCCCGGACCTCGACATCCCGCACGAGGTGGACGAGATCGTCCTCCGGATGCTCCAGAAGAAGCCCGAGGAGCGCCCGGACGACGCAGCCGCGCTGGCCGACGAGCTCGACCGCTTCGCCGTCGAGGACCCGAAGGCCGACGCGAAGGTCGTCGCGCTCACGAAGGGCGTGCGGGCCGTCGCCGCCGCGGGCGTCGTCGGCGCGGGGGCGGCGTTCGCGCTGGCCATGCCGGTCGCGATGCCCGCCGCGGGCGCGTCGCTCGGGCTCGGCATCGGCGCCGCGCTCGCCGCGCGGAAGTTCGGGCGCCCCTCGGTCTACTCGTTCGTGAAGCGCACCGCGACGGCCGGCGGCCTGGCGCTCGCCCTGTCGCTCCTCGGTTCGCTCGTCCCCGGCGGTCCCGGGCCGGTCGCCGGGGCGGCGTTCGGCATCACGGCCGTGGTCGTCTACGCCGGGTTCCTCCTCGTCTGGAACTCCCGGGCGAAGTTCCTCCGCGCCCTTTGCGCGGGGGTCCTCGCCCCGGCGCTCTGCCTCGCGCTGTTCCCGGTCACCGTGAAGCCCCCCGGCGACCAGCAGCGGTACTACGTGCGGATCCTCCAGCAGGCGTCCGACGATGCCGCGAAGGCGGACCTCGAGCGCCGCATGAAGCTCGCGACCGCCCTCGCGGCGGGGTCCGTGGCCCTCCTCTTCGGCCTCGCGTCGGTCGTCCTGCCCCGGCCGGGCGCGGCGCGGCTCTCCTGACCCGCTCCTTGCGGACGCGGCGTTCTGCCGATGGGGAACGTGCCGCTCCCGGGCCGCAGGGACGTTTCCGCTGCGCCTGTCCGGGAGTTGGAGTAGACTTCCGAGGCAGCCGGAGAGGCTCGCGGCCGGATTCCGGTCCGGACGGGGCCTGCCCAATGGGAACCTGGAGACATCCATGACGACGTCGATCAAGAAGTCGAGCCTTTCGCTCGCCGCGTTCGCGCTCGCCGCGGCGCTGGCCGGGACGCACGCCGCCGAGGCCGCCCAGGTCTCGGGCGCCGGGGTCCGGGTGAACAACCAGCCGGTGGCGGCCGACAAGGCCGTCACGCTGAAGTCCGGCGACGTGGTCACGACGCTCGACGGTCCCGCGGTCATCAAGACCGACGCAGGCGACGAGATCCGCCTCGACCGCAACTCGACCGTCCGCCACGAGGGCACGTCCGACGGCGTCGAGTACCTGCTCGTCCTCGCCGGCACGGCGACGGGCACCGTCTCCCCGAAGACGACCTTCGGCGCGAGCTCGTCCTGGGCGACGGCTCCCGAGGGCGGCAAGGGCGAGGTCCGCGTCGAGGTCCCGGCCGGCCGCGGCGAGGGCCGCTTCCGTTCCGTGTCCACGACGACGGGCGGCGTCTGGCTGCGCAACAACGACACGAACGTCTGGCTGCCGGACGGCAACTCGGTGTCGATCACGACCGACCCGGCCCTTCCGGGCGCGGTCTGCTACCGGACCAGCCAGCAGAACAACGCCTCGATCGAGATCCACAAGCTCGTCTCGGGCGGCACGATCCGCATCCGCTACCCGCGCGCCGCGGAGGGCTGCATCCAGCCTCTCTCCGGGAACAAGACGAAGGTCACGAACTCGATCAACTCCAACAAGCAGGAGAAGGCCGACGTCGCGACGCTCTTCGGCTCGAACTCGCAGGCCGCGCTCGGACCGGGCGCGTTCGCGATCATCGACAACCAGACGGGCGGCATCGAGCTCGGCGAGGAGTTCCAGGAAGTCCCCGAGGACGAGATCTACGACCCGGTGGACGACGCCACCGACGCCAGCACGCAGAACACCACGAAGCGCTGATCGCCTTCGCACGTCCGGGGCGCGCGATCGCCGCGCGCATCCGCGACGTGCAGCCGCTGCGCACGCAGACGGCTCCGGCGCACGAAGCATGGACACGGGCGCTCCGCACGATCACGATCGGCGGGGCGCCCGTTCGCGTTCCGCGGCCGCCGCGGCGGCCCGGGGGGCGTGCGTGATCGCCGTCCTCGGCGCCTGCATCGCGTCGCTCGTGGTGCTCCACCGCGGCCGCACCGGCGCGGACGCGGGCGGCCTCCCCTGGGACGACTCGCTCCGCCGCGAGGTGCAGTCGATCGTCTCGCGGAGGTACGTGGACAAGGTGGACGAGGCCCGCGCGCGCCGCCTCTTCGACGACGCGATGCGCGGCTACGTCGCGTCGCTCGATCCGTACAGCCGGTTCTACCCGGCGTCGGAGCGGCGGGACCTCGACCAGCGCACGAGCGGTTCGTTCGGCGGGATCGGCGTGATGCTCGGAGCGGTCCCCGGCGGGCTCCGCGTGAACGCGGTCCGGAAGGGCGGTCCGGCGGACCGCGCGGGGATCGCTCCCGGCGACGTGATCGAACGCGTCGGCGGGCACGGGGTGGAGGAACTCGGGTTCGACGGCGCCGTCGCCGCGGTGAAGGGGCCGGTCGGCACGACCGCGACGCTCGTCCTGCGCGGCTCGCCGGCGCCGCGGACCGTGGAGGTCGCCCGGGCGGACGTCCCCGCGGACACGGTGCCCGGCGTGCGCCTCCTCGCCGGCGATCCCCCGGTCGGCTACGTGCGGATCGAGCAGTTCACCGACGGGACCGGACGGGATGCGCGGGCGGCGTTCGAGGACCTCGCCGCGCGCGGCGCGGCCGCGTTCGTGCTCGACCTCCGGCAGAACCTCGGCGGAGTGGTGCGCGCCGCGGAGGCCGTGGCGTCGATCTTCCTGCCGCCGGACACGGTCGTCTGCGTGACCCGCCGCCGCGACGGGAGCGAGATCCACCGCACGAAGCCGGCCGACGGCGCGCCCCTCCTCGTCGGCGGATCGCTTCCGCCGCTCGTGGCGCTCGTGGACGAGCAGTCGGCCAGCGCGAGCGAGATCCTCGCCGGCGCGCTCCAGGACCACGGCCGGGCGCTCCTCGTCGGCGAGCGCACGTACGGGAAGTTCTTCGTGCAGTCGCTCGTCGAGACGTCGTCGGGCGGCGCCGTGGTGGGGCTCACGACGTCGCGCCACGAGACGCCGCTCGGAAGGAGCGGCGGACGCGACGGGTCCGGCGAGCCGGGGGGACTCCTGCCCGACGTGCGCGTCCCGATCGGCGGCGACGGCGACCGCGACCTCCTCCGCGCCGTGTTCGGGCGGCAGGCGGGGCCCGCGTGGGTGCTTCACCGCCGCGAGGCGCAGGAACCACCTCCCGACCGCCAGCTCGCGGCCGCGCTCTCGCTCCTCCGCGGAGGTCTCCCGCCCGCCGAGCCCGTGGTACGTTGACCGCATGCTGGTCCTCGGCATCGACAGTTCCTGCGACGAGACGGCGGCTGCGGTCGTCCGCGACGGACGCGAGCAGCTCTCGTCGGTCGTGGCGTCGCAGGCGGAGCTCCACCGCCGGTTCGGCGGCGTCGTCCCCGAGCTCGCCTGCCGCGCCCACGTGGAGAACTACCCGTGGGCCGTGGACGAGGCGCTCCGCCGCGCGGGCGTGACGCTGGCCGACATCGACGGGATCGCGGTCACGAACCGCCCCGGACTCGTGAGCGCGCTGCTGGTCGGCGTGTCCGCCGCGAAGGCCCTCGCGCTCGCGACGGGGAAGCCGCTGGTCGGCGTGGACCACATCGTCGCGCACATCCACGCGAGCTGCCTCCTGCCCGGGGGCGGGCCCGAGTACCCGGCCGTCGCGCTCGTCGTGTCCGGCGGCCACACGAGCCTCTACCTCCTCCGCTCGCCGCTCGAGAACGACCTCCTCGGCGCGACGCTCGACGACGCGGCCGGGGAGACGTTCGACAAGGTCGCGCAGATCCTCCGCCTCCCGTACCCGGGGGGCCCGTCGATCGACAAGGCCGCGCGGGAGGGCGACCCGTCGAAGTTCCCGCTGCCCCGCACGCAGCCCCGCGCGAAGGGGGCCGACGGCGAGGGAGCGCTCGACTTCTCGTTCTCCGGGATGAAGACCGCGGTCCTCTACCGCGCCTTCGGCCAGGACGCGCGGCCCGAGACCGCCCGCACGTCCGATCCGCTCGTCCCCGTCGCCGACGTGTGCGCGGGGCTGCAGGCGGCGATCGCCGACGTGCTCGTCCAGAAGACGATGGCCGCCGTGCGGAAGACCGGCGTCAGGCAGGTCGTCCTCGGCGGCGGCGTCGCGTGCAACTCGGAGCTGCGGAAGCGCATGACCGAGGCCGGCGCCGCCCGCGGACTGCGCGTGCTGATCCCGCCGCCCGCGCTCTGCACCGACAACGCCGCGATGGTCGCCGTGTCGGGATGGTTCCGCCTCTCTGCGGGCGAGCGGGATGGTCTCGACATGGACTGCCATCCGCGCCCGGTCCGCGCCGCGGCGCGGCGCTGATCGCCCCCGCGCTGCGCGAGATGGGGACGCCGCGCGCCGGACGCAATACGATCCGCGCCCGGCCGGACCCGCAACCCGGCGAACCGGAGGCGAGCTCGTGAACCGCAATCTCATCCTCGTCGTGTCCATCGGCGCAGCGCTCGGCTCGTCCGCCGCGTTCGCGCTGAAGTCGAAGCGACCCGTGCTCGTGTCGAAGACGCGATCAGGGGATCCCGGCGACGACTACTCGGGCTTCGCGCTGGCGTCGGGAAGCGGGCGTTTCGTCGCGATCTACACGGAGGCGTCGAACCTCGTCCCGGACTCCGCCGCGGACGCGGAGGACGCCCTGCTCCTCGACCGGAAGCGCCGCACGCTGACGCGCATCAACCCCGAGTCGATCGACGGGCGCGGCGCGATCGCGACCCACGCGTCGCAGAAGGGGCGGTACTTCGGCATCGCGTCGGACATCGCCGATCTCGCGCCGGGAACCGACGTCAACGACCTCTACGATGCGTACGTCTGGGACCGGGTCACGGGGGAGTTCGTCCTCGTGTCCGTGACGATGTCCGGCGAAGCGGGCGGCGGCACGCGCGCCCATGTCTCCGACGACGGGCGGATCTGCGTGTTCCAGTCCGCGTCGACGGCGTTCGACGCGGGCGACCTGAACGGCGTGACGGACCTCTTCGTGCGGGACATGGAGGCCGGCGTCACGACGCGTCTGAAGGCGCGCGGCGGCGACGAGACGAACGGGACGACGTTCCTGTGGGGGATCACCTCCGACGGGGGGAGCGCCGTGTGCGTGTCCGGCGCCACGAACCTCGTGTTCAACGACGACAACGGCGTCTCCGACGTGTTCGTCCACGACATCGCCGGCGTGGATGCGTCGGTCATGTCCTGGCCCGCGGCCGGGCGGTCGAACGGCGGTGTCTCGAGCGCCGCGATCACGCCGGACGGCCGGTACGTGGCGTTCGACAGCTCCGCCACCAACCTCGTCGAGGGCGACTCGAACGGGGCGTTCGACGTGTTCGTGCGCGACCGGAGCTCGGGGCTCCTCGAACGGGTGTCGGTCGGTCCGGGCGGCGAGGAGTCTCCGGCCGGGTCCACGCTCCCCCAGATCTCCGCGAACGGCCGTTACGTGATGTTCGTGTCGAGCGCGGAGAACTGGGGCGAGGCGACGCCCGACGGGGTCTCGCAGGTCTGGATCCGCGACAGGAAGAAGGGCGAGACCCGCCTGCTCAGCAAGGGCGCCGGCGGGATCGCCGACCGATCGTGCGGCCTGTCGAGCTGCTCGAAGAGCGGGAAGCTCGTGTTCTTCGCGACTGCCGCGACCAACCTCGTCCCCGGCCTGCCCGCCGACGTGAACCAGGTCTACGAAGTCACGATCCGCTGACCCGGCGTCCCGCGGCTCGGCAGGATCGCGGTGATACGATCCGGGCGATGATGCGCCGCTCGGTGGCCGATGTGCTCCACGACGTCCGCGAGGGACGGATCGACTCGGATTCGGCGGCACGCGAACTCGCCGGACTCGGCGTGCAGGAGGTTGCGGCGGCGAACGGGGTGTTCGCGCGCGTGGACCACGGGCGCGCGGCGCGGTGCGGGTTCCCCGAGGTGGTGTACGGGCCGGGAAAGACGCCGGAACAAGTCGCGCGGATCGCGGCGGAGATCCTCAGCCGGGGCCCGCGGCTCCTCGTCACGCGCGTCGATGCCGCGCAGGCCGACGCGGTGCGCGCGGCGGTTCCCGACGCCGTCCACCACGAGCGCGCCCGGGCGGTCTCCGTGGACCGCGAGCCGCGCGCCTCGCCGGCCGCGGCGGGCGGGCGCGTGCTCGTGGTCACCGCCGGGACGGCCGACGAGCCGGTCGCCGAGGAGGCGCGCGTCACCGCGTCGCTGATGGGCGCCGCGGTCGAACATCGCTACGACTGCGGCGTGGCGGGTCTCCACCGCATTCTCGGCGCGATCCCGGCGCTGCGGGAGGCCGACGCCGTCGTCGTCGCCGCGGGGATGGACGGCGCGCTGCCGTCGGTCGTGGGCGGGCTCGTGGACTGCCCCGTGATCGCGGTGCCGACCTCCGTCGGCTACGGCGCGTCGTTCCAGGGCATCGGCCCCCTGCTGACGATGCTCAACGCCTGCGCCGCGGGCGTGTCGGTGGTGAACATCGACAACGGCTTCGGCGCCGGCTACCAGGCCGCCCTGATCGCGAGAGCGGCCGCACGAGCCGCCGCGGGCGCCCGCACCGGGACCGGCAGGTCGGGATCATGACCGTCCGCGCCTGGTTCCCGACGCTGGTCTACGACGCCCCGCTCGTGCGGAAGGGCGCCGCCGCGCTCAACCGGCAACTGCTCTCCGAGTGCATGACGATCCGCGAGATCGACGAGGACGGCCGTCGCTGGTCGCGCGCGAACTACCCGGGCGGGTTCACCTCGTACAACTCCATGAACCGGCTCCACCGCACGTCGCCCACGTTCGCGGAACTCCGCAAGCGGCTCGCGCGCCACGTCCGGTCGTTCGCGGACGCGCTCGAGTTCGACATGTCCGGCCGGCGGCTGGACATGACCGACTGCTGGGTCAACGTGATGCCGCGGCACGCGGCGCACCCGCTCCACCTGCATCCCCTCTCGACGATCAGCGGGACCTACTACGTGAAGACACCCCGGGGGGCCTCGAACCTGCGGTTCGAGGATCCGCGCCTCCCCGGGTTCATGGCCGCGCCGCCGCGGAGGGCAGGGTGCAGCGACGCCAACCGCACGTTCGTGCGCTATCCGGTCCGCGCCGGGCACGTGATCCTGTTCGAGAGCTGGCTCCGGCACGAGGTGGGCCCCAACACGACCGCCGAGGAGCGGGTGAGCGTGAGCTTCAACTGGAACTGGTTCTGACCCCGTCCTCGGGTGCCGCGCCCCGCCGCCGGGCCTGCGCTGAACTCGGGGGCCGTCCCCGGCTCTCGTACACTCGCCGGGTCCGCCGCGGCGGACGGCCCGGAGACCGTCGATGCACCGCAATCGCCCCCCTGCCCTGCTCGCCCTCGAAGACGGCACCGTCTGCCGGGGTTCGTCCATCGGGGCCGACGGGGACACGGGCGGCGAGGTGGTCTTCAACACGTCGCTCTCCGGGTACCAGGAGATCCTGACGGACCCGTCCTACAAGGGTCAGATCGTCACGATGACGGCGACCCAGATCGGGAACTACGGGATCAACGCCGCCGACGCCGAGGCCGAGAAGGCGTGGGTCGAGGGCTTCGTGGTCCGCGAGCTCTCGCCGGTCGCGTCGAACTTCCGGTCGGAGGAGCCCCTCGACGACTACCTCCGCCGCTCGGGCGTCGTGGCGATCGAGGGCGTGGACACCCGCGCGGTGACGCGCCGGGTCCGCGAGAAGGGCGCCCTCCGCGGCGTGATCTCGACCACGGAGCTCCGCCCCGACACGCTGGTGGACCGCGCCCGCGCGCTGCCGCCCATGGAGGGCCGCGACCTCGTGCTCGAGGTGACGCGCCGCCGCGAGCAGCGCTGGACGAAGAAGGCGCTCGCGAAGGACTTCCTCCCGGAGGCGACGTTCGACGGACCGACGTACGAGCTCGTCGTCGTGGACTACGGCGCGAAGTGGAACATCCTGCGGAACCTCGCGTCGCTCGGCTTCAAGGTGCGCGTGGTCCCGGCCGACAGCAAGCCGGAGCGCGTCCTCGAGAGCAACCCGCACGGCGTCTTCCTGAGCAACGGGCCCGGGGACCCGGGCGCCATGAAGTACGCCCACGAGCTCGCGCGCGGTCTGCTCGGGCGGCTCCCGGTGCTCGGCATCTGCCTCGGGCACCAGATCCTCGGCCATGCGTTCGGCGGGAAGACGTTCAAGCTGCCGTTCGGGCACCACGGGGGGAACCACCCCGTGCAGGACCTCCGCAACGGGAAGGTCGAGATCACCGCCCAGAACCACGGGTTCGCCGTGGACCCCGAACTCTTCGGGAAGGGCGAGGTCGAGTGGACCCACAAGAACCTGAACGACGGCACCGTCGAGGGCATGCGCCACCGCAAGCTCCCGGTGATGAGCGTCCAGTACCACCCGGAGGCGGCTCCGGGGCCCCACGACTCCCTCTACTTGTTCCGCGAGTTCCGCAAGGTCCTCGACGGCGCCCACAGGTGACCCCATGCCGACGACGTGCGTGATCGGGGCGCAGCGGGGCGACGAGGGCAAGGCCCGGATCGTGGACCTGCTCGCCGACGAGGCCGACGTGATCGTCCGCTTCCAGGGCGGCAGCAACGCGGGCCACACCGTGATGTTCGGGGGGCAGACGTACCGCCTGCACCTCGTCCCGTCCGGGATCTTCCGTCCCGAGAAGACGTGCGTCGTCGCGCACGGCGTCGTCGTGGACCTCGAGGTGCTGTTCCACGAGATCGAAGGGCTCCGGAACCAGGGGTTCGAGATCGGGCGGAACCTCCTCGTCTCCGACCGCGCGCAGGTCGTGATGCCGTGGCACCGCCGGATCGACCAGGCGCGCGAGAAGAGCGCCGGCCGCCAGGCGATGGGCACCACCGGCCGCGGCATCGGCCCGGCCTACGCCGACAAGGTGAGCTACCGCGGGATCCGCATCTGCGACCTCTTCGAGCCCGCGTGGTTCGAGGAGCGGCTCCGCCTGAACCTCGAGGAGAAGAACCCGATCCTCGAGCGCGTGTACGGCGAGGCGCCCCTCGACTTCGCGCAGATCCGCGACGCCTTCATGGGCCACGCGGAGAAGATCCGCCCGTTCGTGGGCGACGCGGTCGGCTTCCTCCACGACGCGGTCGCCGCGGGGAAGCGCGTGCTCTTCGAGGGCGCGCAGGCGGTGCTCCTCGACGTGGACATCGGCGTCTATCCGTACGTCACGGCTTCGAACTCGAGCGCGCTCGGCGTGTCTCCCGGGACGGGGCTCCCGCCCCGCGCGCTGGACCGCGTGATCGGCTGCGCGAAGGCCTACGCGACGCACGTCGGCAACGGGCCGTTCCCGACCGAGGACCACGGCGCCGAAGGCCAGCGCATGCGCGACGTGGGCAAGGAGTACGGCACGACCACCGGCCGCCCGCGCCGCTGCGGCTGGTTCGACGCGGTCCCCGTGCGCTTCGCCGCGCGGAGCAACGGGATCGACGCGCTCGCGCTCGTGAAGCTCGACGTGCTCCGCGGGTTCCCGTCGCTCCGGATCTGCACGGCCTACGACACGCCGCACGGCCGCACGACGAACCTCCCCGCGAGCGCCGCGGCGGTCGCGGCCGCCACGCCCGTCTACACGGAGTTCCCCGGGTTCGACGAGGACGTGTCCGGCGTGCGGAGCTTCGGGGACCTCCCGGCGAACGCGCAGGGGTTCGTCGAGGCCATCGAGCGCGAGTGCGGCGTGCCGATCGAACTCGTCTCCGTGGGGCCGTCCCGCGAACAGGTGATCCGGCGCGGGGGCCGCTGATGGGGAGGGATCCTCCGGCGCCGACGCCCGAGCGCATCCTCCCCGACGTCCCCGTCGCGAAGATCCCCGCGTCGATCGGGATCATCATGGACGGGAACGGGCGCTGGGCGAGGCGGCTCGGCTGGGAGCGGATCAAGGGCCACACGGCGGGGATCGACTCCGTGCGCGAGGCGGCGCAGGAGTGCGCGCGTCTCGGCGTGAAGGAGCTCACGCTCTACGCATTCTCGGTCGAGAACTGGAAGCGCCCGCGGCCCGAGGTCGAGTACCTGATGACGCTGCTCCGGCGCTTCGCCGAGGACGAGCGGCCCGAGATCGACGCGAACGCGATCCGGTTCACGACCATCGGCCGCGTGTCCGAGCTCCCCGAGGCGACGCTCTCCGCGCTCCGCGAGACCGAACGCCTCTCCGCCGCGAACCGCGGCATGGTGCTCCGTCTGGCCCTCAACTACGGCGGACGCGCGGAGCTCGCCGACGCCGCCCGCGCGCTCGCGGCCGACGCCGCGGCCGGGCGGATCGATCCGTCGAAGATCGACGAGGCGGCGCTCGCGGCGCGGCTCTACGATCCGGCCATGCGCGACGTGGACCTGATGATCCGCACGGCGGGGGAGATGCGCGTCTCGAACTTCCTCCTCTGGCAGATCAGCTACGCCGAGATCCACGTCACGCCGGTGCTCTGGCCGGAGTTCCGCAAGCCCCACCTCCACGCGGCGATCCGCGACTTCGCGAAGCGCGAGCGGAGGTTCGGCGGGCTGGTGGGCGCGTGATCCGCGCCGCGCGGATCGGCGCCGGGCTCGCCGTCGCCGCGGCGGTGGTCGGCCTGTTCGCGGTGGACCGCTTCGCGGGGACCGTGTGGGGCACGGCCGCGCTGGTGATCGCCTGCGGCGTGCTCTCGCTCCGCGAGCTCTTCGCGATGCTCCGGGGCGCGGGCATCGAGGCCCACGAGCGGCCCGCGCTCGCCGCGCTCGCGGCGTCGCTGGCCCTGCGCGCGGCGGAGGAGCCCCTCGGGCTCGCGCCGAAGGAGGCGCGGGAGCTCTCGCTCGCCGTGCTCGCGCTGGGGTTCGTCGCGCCGCTCGCGCTCCAGGTCGCCCGGGCGCGCGAGGAGGTCACGCCGCGCCCGGAGGAGGTCCGCCGCGCCGCGGCCACGGCCTTCGGACTCGGGTGGATCGGGCTCCTCGCCACGTTCCTCCTCGAGCTCCGCATGATGCGCGGCCCCGGCGGCGACCTCCGCACGGGTCTCGAGCTCGCGTTCCTGCTCGTGGCGACCGTGAAGGTCGGAGACACGATGGCCTACTTCGTCGGGCGTTCCGTGGGCCGCACGAAGCTCTCGCCCGTCTCGCCGAAGAAGACGTGGGAGGGGTCCGTCGCGTCCGTCTGCGGATCCGTCGCGACGTCGGTCGTGATCGGGTCGGTGTTCATGGGCCACGACGCGCGGCTCATGGCCGTGTTCGGACTGGTGGCGGACCTCGCCGGGCAGGGCGGCGATCTCGTGGAGTCGTGGGTGAAGCGCGCGCTCGGGGCGAAGGACTCCGGCAGTCCCTTCGGCGAGATGGGGGGCTTCCTCGACCTCGCCGACGCCGTGCTGCTGGCCGCGCCGCCCGCCTACCTCTGGGCGGAGCTCCTCATCGCCCGCGGCGCCTGATCACGCTCCGAGCAGCGCGCGCGCGAACGAGTCCCACGCCGCCGTGGACGCGACGAACCACACCGCCGCGAATCCGGCGCAGAGCGCCCCGAAGCCGACGGCCCATGCGCGGTCGAGGGCGCCCGCCATCGCCCACCGGATCCCGACCAGCATGGCTCCGATCAGCACCGCGGCGGAGAACGGGCCGAACGCCGCATGGAGCGGCGTGTCGAGGAGCGGCTGCGTGATCTCGTCGATCCGGTCGAGCGCGGCGGTCACGGCGGCGAGGGTGCCGAGCGTCATCGCGGCGCGATGGGGCGCCGGGCGCTTCCGCATCGCGACGCCGACGCCGACGAAGATCCCGAACATCGTCACTCCGAGGACCGAGATCGCCATGAACGCCCGCGCGCCGAGCCCGTGGAGCTGGAACTCCGGCGGGGCGTTGCGGGCCGACTCGATCCCGACCTTCCATCCGAGCCCGACGATCGCGAGCGCGAGCACGGCTCCGGCCGTCCCGAGCATCCGATGGATGCGCACGCGGAAGGAGACGACGAGGTACGTCTGCGCGAGGAGGAGCGCCATCCAGAGCGCCATGGCGACGCCGTGGGCGATCACCAGGCCGCGGATCGGCGGCGCGATCTCCCGCCCCGGGTAGGCCTGCCCGCCGAACCAGAAGTGCCGGAACCCGACGAGCACGCAGACGACGAGCACGACCGCCGCGAGCACGTGGAAGCTGCGGCCCGGCTTGTCGGCGCCGCGTCTCGACTCCGGCCCTCCGTCCGAGCCCATCGAAACCTCCGGTCGGCACGGATGGTATCGACGACCCGCGTTCCGACAAAGCCCGGCGCTCCCCGCTCGTTGCCGTGCCGTCAGAGCCACAGTTCGAAGCGCTGCTCCGCGACCGCCGATCCTCCGACGTGGATCCAGTGCTCCGACGGCGCGGGCCGCCACCCGTTCCGCTCGTAGAACCGGATGGCCCGCGCGTTCCCGCGGACGACCTTCAGCATCCCGCCCGTGAACCCCGCCGCCCGGAGCGCTCCGACCGCGGCGTCGTGGAGCGCCTGCCCGGCGCCCGTGCCGAACGCGGCGGGACGCACGTTGATCGCGATCAGTTCGCCGATGCTCCGTGTGTCGTCCGCGGCGTCCCGCGACGGGCCGCAGCATGCGAACCCGTCGATCCGCCCGCCGGCGCCCTCCGCGACGAACATCGCCCACCGCCGATCCCGCGGCCCGGAGAGGATCCCGCGCCAGCGCTCCGCCCGCGCCTCCGTGCGGAGCCCGTCGAGGAACGCCTGCGGCATGAGTCCCGGGTACGCGGCCCGCCACGCGAGCACGTGCACCTCGCCGACGCCGTCGGCGTCGCGGAGTTCCACGGGGCGGACGAGGGCCACGAGCGGATCGTACCCGGCGGGGCGTCGGTGACGCCTCGCGCGAACTGTGGCGGACCCTCCCGCGCCGGGCCTATCCTCGGCGCGTGAGCCGGGACCGGGTCCTCGACGAGTGCCGTCGCCTGATCGAGGCCGACGCCCGGAACGGCCGGCTCCGTCCGCTCGCGTCGTATCTCCGCATCTTCCGCGGCCTCGACACGGAGGTCGCCGCCGAGTACGCCCGATTCGCCGAGGACGGCGCGCGAGGCCTCGCCGGGAACGCGGAGGTGCCCGTCGCCGGGAGCGATGCGATCCCGCCGATGCACCCGGCGACGGCGGCGCCCTCGGTGTCCACGGCGCCCCCGGCGTCCGATGCCCCGCCGAGCCCGGGCGACGATGTCATCGCCCGGCTCCGCGCGCGGCCCGGTGCGGAGTACTCGGACCTCGGCGAGATCGCCCGCGGCGGGATGGGAGCCATCCTGCGCGTCCGCGACGACGTGCTCTCCCGCGAACTCGCCATGAAGGTGACCCTCGACCTCGAGGGGGCCGATGCGCGGGAGCGGTTCGTCGCCGAGGCGAAGGTCACGGCGCACCTGGACCATCCGGGCGTCGTGCCCATCCACGAACTCGGCCTCGACCGGCAGGGACGGCTCTACTTCACGATGAAGCTCGTGTCGGGGCGCACCCTGGGCGACGTCTTCGCCACCGTCCGGAGGGGAGCCGACGGCTGGACGCTGATCCGCGCGGTCGGGCTCGTGATCCGGGTCTGCGAGACGCTCGCGTTCGCCCACAGCCGCGGGGTCGTCCACCGTGACGTGAAGCCCGCGAACGTGATGGTCGGCGACTACGGCGAGGTCTACCTGATGGACTGGGGCCTCGCGAAGGTGCTCGGCGACGCACGAGCCGACGCCGATCCGGCGGCGGGCCCGCCCGAGACGCCCGCGGGCGCCGCGCCGCCGACCGCGGCGAACCTCACGCTGGACGGCGCGGTGCTCGGCACGCCGGGCTACATGGCCCCGGAGCAGGTCTCGCGCCTCCTCGGAGTCGTGGACGCGCGGACCGACGTCTACGCGGTCGGAGCGATCCTCTACGAACTCCTGTCCGGATCCGCGCCGTACGCCGCGGCCGACGGGACCATGGACGCGAGTTCCGCCCTCGTCGCGCAGTTCCACGGTCCGCCGGAGCCCCTCGCCGCCCGCGCGTCGGGCGCGCCGGAGGAACTCGTGGCGATCGCCGAGAAGGCGATCTCGCGGTCGCAGGATGCGCGCTACCGCGATGCATCGGAACTCGCACGCGACCTGCGCGACTACATCGACGGCCGCGTCGTCCGCGCGCACCGCACGGGACCGGTCGTCGAGCTCGTCAAGTGGGTGCGGCGGAACCGCGCGCTCGCCGCAGCGGTGGGCGCCGCGATCGCGCTGCTCGCCGTCGGCCTGGCGACGAACGTCGCGCTCCTCGCCGAATCCCGCAGGGAGACGGCCCGCGCGCGCCGCGAGGCGTACCGCGCCGCTCTCGCCGCCGCATCCGCTTCGATCCGGGACCACGACTCCACCGGCGCGAGGCTCCGGCTCGACGCCGCCCGCGCGTCGTCCGACGGACTCGGCGAACGCGCGTGGGAGTTCCGCGTCCTCGCGGCCCGGGTGGACGACACGCGGGAGTTCGTCCCGGCGACGTGGATGCAGTTCCTCCCGGACGGCGGCAGGCGCGCGATCCGGATGGACGGAGTCCTCGTCGAGCGCGCGCCGGGCGGGGAGGAACGGGTGGTCCTCGATGCGCGCCCCGCGCGCGTGATCTGCGTGTCCCCGGACGGATCCCACGCGGTGACGGATCTTCTGCCGGGGACCCGGGCCGCTGCGGACCGCTACCGGGTCGTCCGCACGCGCGACGGCGCGTCCGTGCTCTCGGCGCGAGGCGGCGTCGAGGCCGCGTTCTGCATCGTCTTCCATCCTTCGCGGCCGCGGGTCCTCGTCCACGCGGACGACGGGCGTCTCCGCCTCCACGATCTCGAGCTCGGCCGCGATGTCGCGGAGGTGCAGGAACCCGCTCCCTGGGTCCTCACGGTGCCGGTTGTCGTCGATCGTGTCATCGACGGCGCGGCCGACGGCGTCGCGAAGGGTGCCCCGAGCGGCGAGGAGCGAAGCCCCGACGGGTGGTTCCTGGTCCACCGGGCCGACTTCGCAGTCGAGGTGCGCGACGCACTCACCCTGGAGCGGCGGGCCGTCCTGCGCGGCCACACGGAATCGTCGTTCGGCGCGATCTGTCCGCGCACCGGGCGCGTCGTGACCGCGTCGATCGACGACTCCGTGAGCGCGTGGGACCCGGACGCTCCGGACACGCCGCTGTGGACGGTCCGCGGCGCGCGCGTGAAGGACCCGGTGGCCGTGGCCGTGAGCCCCGACGGAAGCACGGTCTTCGTCGCGCCGCTCGACGGGACGCTCCTCCTGCTCGACGCAGCGACCGGAGCGGAGCGCCAGGTCCTGCACGGGCCCTCCCGCAGCGAGGGGCGCTCGACGGACCCGGCGGCGGCCGCCGCCACGTTCTCGCCCGACGGGAGGCAGATCTCGACGTCGTGCGGATCGCGGGGCGTCGCCGTGTGGGACGCCGCGGTCGAAGGCGACGCGCGCATCGTCCGCGGCCACGCGGCGTTCGTCTACGACGTCGAGTTCTCTCCCGACGGGTCGCTGCTGGCATCGGCGGGCTGGGACGGCTTCGCCGGGCGTCCCGGGGCCGCGCGGCTCTGGGACGCGGTGACGTTCGCGCCCGTCGCGGCGGTGATGGACGCGAACGAGTACTCGATGGCGCTGTCCTGGGCGCGGGGAGGTCGCGAACTGCTCGTCCACGCGCAGACCGACGGCGGGACTCCGCGCGTCGCGCGTCGACCTCTCCGCGGGCGCAGTGCGCCGCGCCGCTCCGGGCTTCGGATGCAGCGTGTCGCTGTCTCCGTCGAAGCGCAGGGCGGTCGTCGGCGACGTTCCGGCCGGTCCGGGGCGCGAGGACTTCGGTGCGTGGTCCGCCCGGCGGTACCGCATCGCAGACCCGGAGACCGGCGCGACGCTCGTCGAGGGACCGGAGCTGCCGACGGAGTATCTCGCGGTGTCGTTCGCGGCCGAGACGGCGATCGCCGCGGACTGCGCGGTACGCGTCGGGCCGATCCGGATCTTCGACCCTGCGACGTTCGGCGAGCGCTTCGATCTCGTCGGACACACCGGGGCGCCCTGGTTCGCAGGATCGGACGCGGACGGTTCCCGCCTCGTCACCGGTGCCGCCGACGGCACGGTCCGCATCTGGAACGCCGCCACCGGGGAGCCGCTGAAGGCGCTCGAGGGGCACGGAGTCGTCGCGTTCTGCGGGGAGTTCTCGCCGGACGGGCGCATCCTCGCCACCGGCGGTCACGACGGACAGGTCCGCCTGTGGGACACCGCGACGTGGGAGGAGCTGACGTCGCTCCACGGCCACGCGAACTACGTGAAGGACGTCGCGTGGTCCCGCGACGGCGAGACGCTGGTCTCGGCGTCCGGCGACGGGACGATCCGGGTGTGGAGCCCGTTGTCCACGTCCCAGCGCGCCGCTGCGGGCGCCGAGCGCCGCCGCATCGCCGCCGCCTGGCAGCCGCGCATCCGCGCGATGCTCGGCGACGCGGACGGAGACCGCCTCGGCGCTGCCGCGTCCGCGGCCGAAGCGTCGATCCGGGCAGACACGTCGCTCTCCGGGCGGGAGCGCGACGTTGCGCTCCAGGTCCTGCTCCTGGAGTGCAACGAGCGCCGGAGCCGGTGAGACGGCGGCGGCAGTCCCCGGTATCATCCGACCGGCGGGCGCAGCGATCGCGAGGAGGCGGAGCGTGCATTGGATGCGGATGTCGGCGGCGTGGTCCGCGCTTGCGTTGGCGGCGTGCGGCGGAGGCCCGGGCGCTGCGACGCGGCCCGAATCATTCGCGGAGGCGATCCGCGGCGGTGGCGCCCTCGTGCTCCACGAAGGGCTCCCGCACCAGAGGTTCGAGGCGCACCTGCTTGCGTCGGAGCGCGCGGCGAAGCCCGTGACGGACCTGTTCGGGTATCCGTTCTACGCGGCCCCCGTGCCGCTCGGCGACGCGGACGCCTCCGCTCTCCGCAAGACCCTGGGGAACCGTGGCGCGTACGAGACCTGGTCGGGTGAGAAGAAGTGCGGCGGATTCCACCCCGACTGGTCGGTCGAGGTCCCCGGGGACGGGGTCACATGGCACGCGCTCGTCTGCTTCGGCTGCCGGGAGGTCAAGACGTATCGCACCGGAGCCGGCTGGGATCTCGCGACCCGCGAGGACATCGAACCGGCCGCGTACGACGCGCTGAAGACCGTCCTTCCCAAACTCCGCACGAACCGCCCGCGGAGCGAGTGACCGAACCGCAGCCGCGTTCCTCCGGTTCCATCGGCCGTGAGCAAGGATGGAATCGGCGCTGGTATCGCGTCGTCGCCCGGGCGTAGCCTCGGCGGCGGCATGTCGGTGGCGACGATCTGGGTGGTGGATGCGTACGGGTGCGACCCGGACGCGCTCCGGTCCGTCGCGAAGCTCGCGCGCGTGTTCGACGACGTCGTCCGCGACGTCGGGCTCCATCCCCTCGGAGAGCCCCGCTTCGAGGTGTTCCCCGGCGAGGGCGGAGTGACGGGGTACGTCCTCCTCAGCGAATCGCACCTCGCGGTCCACACCTACCCCGAGCACGCCTATGCGGCGTTCGACCTGCACTGCTGCCGCGACGACGCGGAGTGGGGCTGGGCGGAAGGGCTCCGCCGCGCGCTCGGGGCAGGCCGCGTGGAGGTCCGGCGGTTCGTCCGCGGCGCGGCGCTCGCCCCGCGAATCTCCGTCGGGGACGCGACATGACGCGGGAGCTCTCCTGCCCGAGCTGCGGGTTCCCGATCCCGGTGCGGTCGGCCGCGACGCTCGTCGTCGGATGCCCGCAGTGCGGCGTGCCCGCGTACCGGACCGGCGTGCAGCTCGAGACGCTCGGCGAGGCGGCGGAGCTCGCGCAGATCGGGACGAAGCTGTCGATCGGCGCGCGCGGGAAGTTCGGCGGGACGCCGTTCGGCGTGATCGGCGTGGCCCAGTTCGACCACGGCCGCGGGCTCTGGAACGAGTGGCACCTCCTCTTCGACGACCAGACGACCGCGTGGCTCGCCGAGGCGCAGGGCGAGTTCCACCTGTCGCGGGACGCTTCGCCCGACGGCGTGCCTGACCCCGCGACGCTCGCCCCCGGGCGTCGGCTGTCGATCGCGGGCGAGTCGTTCACCGTCGCGGAGTGCGGCAAGGCCACGGTCGTCGCCGTGCGAGGAGAGGTGAATCTCGCGCTCCGCCCCTGGGACCGGTTCCCGTACGCGGACCTCCGCGGGACGGGCGGGACCTTCGCCTCCGCCGCGCAGCACGGCCCGAAGCGCGTGCTCTTCGTCGGCGCCACCGTGCCGTTCGCCTCGCTGAACATCGACCCGACGACGGTCCAGGCGCCGCCGCCCCGGCGCGTGAAGGGCGACCGGTTCGCGTGCCCCGTGTGCGGCGCGGCGATCTCCATGCGCGACCCGGGCGGCGCGTGCCGCGTGGTCTGCGAGGCGTGCTCGTCGATCCTGAAACCGGACTCCGAGCGGCTCGTGCTGCTGGCGAAGCAGCGGAAGCTCGAGTCGATGCCGCGGATCGCGCTCGGGAGCACCGCGACGATCGGCGGTTCCGAGGTCACGGTGATCGCGTACCTCGTCCGGTCGGTCACGGTCGGCGGCGTCCGCTACCCGTGGAGCGAGTACCTCCTCCGCCTCGCCGACGGCTCGTACCGATGGCTCGTGGACTCGCGCGGACACTGGTCGATCACCTCGTCCGTGAACGCGGCGGACGTCTCGGTCGTGGCCTGGTCCGGCTCGTCGCAGCGCGCGCTGGATCGCGGCGTGCGCGTGTGGAAGGGGATGCGCCACCGCCACTTCCAGTCGGGTGTCGCCGTCGTCGAACACGTGCAGGGCGAGGTCTACTGGGAGCTGAAGGCCGGCGAGCGCGTCATGACGCACGACTACATCCACGTCGGCGGCGACGGCTCCGTGTCGATGCTGAGCGCCGAAGCGAGCGACGGCGAGCACGTCTACTCGCGCGTGGTGTACGTGGACCCGGACCACGTGCTCATGTGGTTCGGCAACGTGCGGGCCCGCACGCCGATCGGGGTCGCGCCGAACCAGCCGAACCCGCGCATCCAGGTCGAGCGTCAGCTCTGGGCCGTCTTCGGCGTACTCGCCGCGCTGATGCTCGTCCTCGCTCTCGTCCTCCGCGGGGGCGAGGACCGGACGCTCTCCCAAGTCGGGCTCCTCTCCGGTCGCGCAGCGGTGTCCGACGGGTTCTCCGTCGCGGAGAAGTCCGACGTGTGTGTGACCCTTTCCCTGGACACGGGCGGCGCATGGTTCTCCGCCGACGGCATGCTCCACGAGTCCGTCACGGGGCTCACCGTGCCGTTCGTCGTCCAGGCGAACCGGTGGGAGGGAAGCGGGCCCAACGACGGCGAGGGCGGAGGACGGGCCAAGGCGCGCCTCACCGGGGTCCCGCCCGGCCTCTGGACGCTTCGGTGCGCGACGGAGGCGAAGAACAGCGACGGGACCGCCCGCGGGGAGACGCCGGCCTCGTTGCGTGTCCACACGTCGCGGCGCGACGTGCCGTTCCCGTTCGGGTGGCTCCTCCTGCTCCTCGCCGTGCCGCTGCTCGGGACGCTCGCCTCGAAGTCGTTCGAGCACGCCCGCTGGGAGGACAGCGACCATCCGCCGGGGGGAGGTTGAGCCGGTGAAGCTTCGTCCGATCGCCTGGACCTATGCGCTTCTCGGGGGCGCGGTCGTCGTCTTCTGGGCCGCAGGCATTTTCACGGCGACCGCCGTGCAGATGCCCCGGCGCCTCGCCGCACCCTCGGTTCGCACGTTCGCGCCTTCCGGCTCGTCGGGCTCGTCCGGCGGCTGGTTCTCTGGATTCAGCGGAGGGAAGTGACGTCATGGACTGGAACCACGTCGGTCAGCAGCTCGCGGCGGTGGCCGTCTTCGGCACCGTCGGCGTGCTCCTCTTCCTCGGGGCGTTCTGGTGCGCCACGAAGGTGATCCCGTTCTCGCTCCGGAAGGAGATCGAGGAGGACCACAACAGCGCGGTCGCCATCCTCGTGGGCTCGGTGATGATCGGGCTCGCGATCATCGTGGCGTCCGCGATCCGCGGCTGACGGCGGCGCGTGAGCCTCCGCCTCGCGTACCTGACCGTCTTCGTGATCGCCGCGTGCGGGCTCGGCTACGAGCTCGTCGCGGGGAGCGTCGCCTCGTACCTCCTCGGCGACACCGTCACGCAGTTCAGCACGGCCATCGGCCTCTACCTCTCCGGGCTCGGCGTCGGCGCGTGGCTCAGCAAGTTCGTGAAGGACCGCGTGGCGCGGACCTTCGTGGACGTGGAGAGCGCGGTCGCCCTGCTCGGCGGAACGTCCGCCGCGGTGCTCTATCTGTCGTTCGCCCGCGGCGGCGTGTTCCACGTCGTGCTCTGGACGGAGATCCTCGTGATCGGCACGCTGGTCGGGCTCGAGATCCCGCTCCTGCTCCGGCTGCTCAAGGACGAACTCGAGTTCAAGGACCTCGTCGCGCAGGTGCTCACCTTCGACTACATCGGCTCCCTGGCGGTGTCGCTCGCGTTCCCGCTCCTCTTCGTGCCGCGGCTCGGGCTCGTGCGGACCGCGCTCCTGCTCGGGCTCCTGAACGGGCTCGTCGCGCTGTGGAGCACGTGGATCTTCCGCGCGCGGCTCGAGTCGCCGGCGGGCGCGCGGCTGCGGGCCGGCGCGGTGTGCGCGGCGCTGGCCGCCGGGTTCGCCGCGGCCGACAAGGTGACCGACCTGACCGAGACCCGGACCTACGGCGACGAGATCGTCCTCGCGAAGTCGACGCCCTACCAGCGCATCGTCGTGACGCAGGGGCGCTCCGGGTTCCAGCTCTGGCTGAACGGGAGCCTCCAGTTCGCGTCGGCCGACGAGCACCGCTACCACGAGTCGCTCGTCCACCCGGCGATGGCGATCGTGCCCGACGCGCGGCGGGTGCTCGTCCTCGGGGGCGGCGACGGGCTCGCCGTGCGCGAGGTCCTGCGTCACCCGCAGGTGGAGCGCGTGACGCTCGTGGACATCGACCCGGAGATGACGGCGCTCGCGCGGGACTTCCCGCCGCTCGCCCGGCAGAACGGCGGCGCGCTCTCCGACCCCCGCGTGGAGGTCGTGAACGACGACGCCTTCCGCTGGCTCGCGGAGCGGCGCGGGCCCTACGACGTGATCGTCGCGGACTTCCCCGACCCCGGGTCGTTCGGCCTCGGAAAGCTCTACACGACGCGCATGTACGAACGCGTTCTCGCGGCTCTTGCGCCGGACGGGGCGGTCGCGGTGCAGTCCACGTCGCCGTTCTTCGCGCGGAAGGCCTTCTGGTGCATCGCGCGGACGATGGAGGCGTCGGGGATGCACGTGCGTCCGTACCGTTCCGCCGTGCCCTCCTTCGGCGAGTGGGGGTACGTCCTCGGGTCGCGCCGCGCGTTCGAGGCGCCGGAGGGACCGCTCCCGGCGGGTCTCCGGCACCTCGACGGCCCGTCGATGCGCGCGATGTTCGCGCTGCCGCCGGACGTCGGGCCCGTCGAGGTCGAGGTCAACCGCCTCGACAACCAGTCGCTCGTCCGCTACTACGAAGAGGAGTGGCGGCGGTGGAACTGACGCGCCGCTCGGTGCTCCGGGGCGCGTCGGGGCTGCTCGGCCTGTCCGCGCTGGAGCTTGCGGGGTGCGGCGCGCCGCGGCGCGCGCCGGTGGCGGGCGGGTTCGCGGACCCCGCGGCGGACCGCGGGCACCTCCTCCGGACCGGCGATCCCGGCGGCGAGCCGACGTCTGTCGAGCGGGCCGGGGTGGTCGTCGTGGGCGGCGGCGCGGCCGGGCTGTCCGCGGCGTGGCGGCTCGCCCGGTGCGGCGTCTCCGACGTCGTCGTCCTCGAGCTCGACGACGGCACCGGCGGCACGTCCGCGTCGGGCGCGAACTCCGTGTCGGCGCACCCGTGGGGCGCCCACTATGTTCCGGTGCCGACGCAGTCGCAGCGTGCGCTGTGCGAACTGCTTGCGGACGTCGGCGCGATCCGCGGATTCGACGCCGCCGGCGTGGCGCGGGCCGACGACCTCCATCTGTGCCGCGACCCCGAGGAGCGGCTCTTCCACGCGGGGATGTGGGTCGAGGGCCTCTATCCGCACGACGGTGCGAGCGACGACGACCTCGCCCAGCTCGCGCGGTTCCGCGAGACCTGCGGGGCGTTCGCGGCGCGGCGGGACGCGCGCGGCCGCCGCGCGTTCGCGCTCCCCGTCGCGTCGTCGTCGCAGGACTCCGACCTGCTGGCGCTCGACCGCATCCCGTTCTCCGACTGGCTGGCCCGCGAGGGGTTCACCTCGCCGCGGCTCCTCTGGTACGCCGAGTACGGCTGCCGCGACGACTTCGGCGCGTCGCTCGCCGGCACGTCGGCCTGGGCGGGTCTCCACTACCACGCGGCGCGCGTCGCGCCGGGCGGCGGCGACGCGGCGCCCGTCCTGACCTGGCCGGAGGGCAACGCATTCCTCGTGCGCGCAATGGAGCGGGCCGCCGCCGCGGGCGGCGCGTCGGTCCGCACGGGCGCCGTGGCCCTGTCCGTCGTGGAGCACCGCGGAGGGGCGTCGGTCACGTGGATCGACGCCCGCAGCGGCGACCGGCGCCGGACCGACGCGCGCCACGTCGTCTGCGCCGTGCCGCGGTTCGTCGCGCGCCGGATCGTTCCCGCGCTCTCCGGCGAATCGGGGGGCTTCGTCTACGCGCCGTGGGTCGTGGCGAACCTGACTCTCCGCGAGGACCCGGTGGGCCACGGGTTCGCGACCTGCTGGGACAACGTGATCCACGGGAGCCCGTCGCTCGGGTACGTCGTCGCCACGCACCAGTCGGACCGCCGCGAGCGCGACACCGTGTGGACGTGGTACCGGCCCTTCACCGAGCCCGACGCGGCGGCCGTGCGCATGCGTCTCTCGGGGTCCTCGTGGGAGGAGTGGCGCGACCGCGTCCTCGCGGACCTGCGGCCCGCGCATCCGGACATCGAAGAGTACGTCACGCGGATCGACGTGCGCCGCTGGGGTCACGGGATGGTCCGTCCCGGGCCCGGGTTCGTGTGGGGCGAGGCGCGCCGCGGGGCCGCCGAGCGACGCGGCGCGATCTCGTTCGCCGGAGCCGACGTGGGCGGTCTCCCTCTCTTCGAGGAGGCGCAGTGGGCGGGCGTCCGTGCCGCCGAGGAGGCGATGGCCGCGCTCGGGCACCGGTTCGAGTCGTGGCTGTGACGCGTTTCCGCGACGGCTGGGTCTTCTCCCGCCGCGCGGACCTCGTCGTGTTCGGCGGGCCCGTGGCGGCCGCCGCCGCGATCACGTGGGGACACGAACGATGGGGCTCCGGCGACGCGCTCCCGCCATGGCTCTTCCTGCTCCTCGTCGTCGCGTGCGACGTGGGGCACGTCTGGGCGACCCTCTTCCGCACGTACCTCGATCCCGCCGAGCGCGGCCGGCGGGGCGGCATGCTCACGGCCGTGCCGGTGCTCTGCTTCGTCGCGGGCGCGCTGCTCTGGCAGGCCGACGGAGGCCGCCTCTTCTGGCGCGTCCTCGCGTACCTCGCGGCGTTCCACTTCGTCCGCCAGCAGGTCGGGTGGATGGCGTACGCCGCACGCCGAGCGGGGGAGGAGTCCGCGCTCGACCGGCGGCTCGACCGTGCCGCGATCTACGCGGCCACCGTGGCGCCGCTCGTCTGGTGGCACGCGAACCTGCCGCGGAGGTTCCGGTGGTTCGTGGACGGCGACTTCGCGGCCGGACTCCCCCCGTGGTGCGGCGATGCGGCGATGTGGGCGCACGGGGCGGTGCTCGCGGCATGGGCGATCCGGCAGGCGCACCTGGCCGCGGCTCGGCGCGGCGCGAACCGCGCGAAGTGGCTCGTCCTCGGATCCACGTGGCTCACGTGGGTCGGCGGGATCGTGCTGCTCGACTCCGACGTCGCGTTCACCGCGTCGAACGTGCTCGCGCACGGCGTGCCGTACATGTGGCTCGTCCACCGGTGGGGTGCCGAGCGGTGGGCGCGCTCGGAGGACGATCTGCCGCGCTCATCGGCGATCGTGCGGAGCCTGCCCGCGCTGGTCGGGTTCGTCGCGCTCGTCGCCTGGATCGAGGAGGCCGCGTGGGACGCCGCGGTCTGGCACGACCACCGCTCGCTCTTCCCGATCGCCGCGCTCGACACGCCGGGATGGGCGATGGGCATCGTCGTCCCGCTTCTCGCCGTGCCGCAGGCCGTGCACTACGTGCTCGACGCCTGGATCTGGCGGACCCGCGGCACGGAGAACCCGGGGCTCCGCGACGCGCTCGGGATGCGCAGCGACGCCGCGTAGAGCCGCCGCGCCGAGCGGTGTGCCCCGCGTCAGTCGACGAACACGACGAGGTCGATCGGAACGTCCACCGTGCCGAACCGCACGGAGACGAAACGCATCGAGCCGACCGCGTGGGCGCCGTTCAGGTTCGGGATGCCCGATGTCGCGAGCGCTTCGAGGAACGTCGGGTAGAGGTCGAACTCGCTGAACTGGCCGGTGAACGTGTACGGGAGCGTCGGGCCCGACGCCTCGGTGACCACGTTGTTCCAGTCCTTCCGCACGCGCACGGGGTCGCCGCCGCCCGACGGCGTCACGAAGACGTCGAAGATGATCTGCGTGACCTTGAACGGCTTCCCGTTCGCGTTCTGGATCGTGAGCGGCTCCTGCATGCGCGGGAGGAGCTGCTCCGAGAGGCGGGTCCTCGTCTTGTCGATGAAGCGGATCGCCTTCGCGAGCGGGACGGCCGCCGCGGCGATCTCGTCGAACGACGTGACCGCATCCTCCTGCGAGAGCGCCACCGCGGCGTTGAATGCCTCGAGCGCATCGTCGAGGCGCTGCTGCGCCTTCAGCCGGTCCGCGATCACGTAGATCTGCGACACGCCGAGCGCGGCCGCCGCGCCCTCGTCGCCGAGGCACCCGACCACCGTCGCCACGTAGTCGGAGATGGAGTCGCGGAGTCCCGCGTCCTCCGTGCCCGACTTCGCGATCTGCTTGAACGCGGGCACGAGCCCGGCCACGGTGACGGAGTCCACGAACCCGCCGAACGCCTCGAGCTTCGTCGCCGCCTTCCCGAGGGCCTTCGCCTCCTTGGCGAGCGCCGGCGTCGTGGGCGGCGTGCCGATCGCCGTCACGCGTGCGCGGAGGTCCGAGACGAGCAGTCCCTGCTGGCCGGACACGTCGGCGGCGCCGCCGACGGCCGCGCCGAGCACGAGGACGAGTCCCGCGACGGCGGCGCGGACGGAGGTGCGGAGAAGTGACATGGGGATCTCCCTTGCGGAGGTTCGAGCTGCGGACGGGAAGTGTGCCAGATGGGCCGGGTGCGGTCACGCCGCGTCCGGGACGCCTCCCGGCGCAGCGGGCGCGCTGGAGGGACCGGCGCGCGGGGGATGCGCGGGGGACCCCCCGTGGTAGGCTTCGAACTCTCCCCTTTCGTTCCCGCCGCACCCGGAGGCCGCCGACCGCGTGTACGAAACGATCCAGCTCCAGAACGCCGACGAGGAGCGCGCCCTCCTCGGGAGTCAGGATCGCACGCTCAGGCTGCTCCGCGAGGCGCTGGGGGTGAAGATCATGGCCCGGCGCGGGCTCGTCACGCTCGAAGGCGAGGCGCACGCCGTCCGCGACGGCATCCGCGTGGTCGGCGAGCTCCTCGCGAAGGTGCGGGAGAAGGGCGACCTCACCGACGAGCAGGTGGAGGGCTATCTCTGGGAGCTCCGCGGCGGGCGCGCCGCGAGGCATCGCGGCAACCACGGACGGAACGGCGGCGAACTGCGCGGGGACACCGGCGGACTGGGTCCGAGGGAGGGCGGAGTGAGGGCGAGCCACGGGGAGAGTCGCGGCGAGACCGGCGGTGACGGCGGCGATGGCCCCTCGCTCCAGGAGATGGTCGCGGCCGGCCCCGCGGACCGCGTCACGCGGTCCATCGACGACTCTCCGGTGAAGCCGCGCACGCCCGGCCAGCAGCAGTACGTCGAGCAGGTGCTCCGGAACGACCTCGTGTTCGCCGTGGGCCCCGCGGGCACGGGGAAGACGTACCTCGCCGTGGCGCTCGCGGTGCGCATGATGCGCGCCGGGCTCTTCCGCCGCCTCGTGCTCGCGCGGCCCGCCGTCGAGGCGGGGGAGAAGCTCGGGTTCCTGCCCGGCGACCTCCAGGCGAAGGTGAGCCCCTACCTCCGTCCGCTCTACGACGCGCTCGGCGACTTCATCGACTTCGGCGACGTGCGCCGCTACATGGAGCGCGACGTGATCGAGGTGGCGCCGCTCGCGTACATGCGCGGCCGGACCCTCGACCACGCGTTCATCATCCTCGACGAGAGCCAGAACACGACCCGCGCGCAGATGCAGATGTTCCTGACGCGCATGGGACGACGGTCGAAGATCGTCGTCACGGGCGACGTGACCCAGATCGACCTGCCGCACGGCACCGAGAGCGGCCTCGTGGACGCGCTCCGGCGGCTCGACGGCGTTCCGGGGATCGGCATCAGCCACCTCGGGCGCGGCGACATCGTGCGGCACCCGCTCGTCCAGCGGATCGTCGATGCCTACGGCGCGTGACCCGCGGATCGCGGTCGCCATGCGCACCCGCGCCGCGTGGGCGCGGCGGATGCGCGCCGACCTCGTCCGCGCGGTGACGGCCGCGGGGCACCCCGGGCGGCTCTCTCTTGCGGTGGTCGACGACCCGGAGATGCGCCGGCTGAACCGCGACTTCCACGACGTGGACGAGGCGACGGACGTGCTCGCCTTCCCGCTGGCGGAGCCCGAAGTGCCGCTGCCGCCGGGGCTCTTCCACGGCGAGGTGATCGTCTCGGCGGGGACCGCGAGGCGCGAGGCGCTCCTCCGCGGCGCCGATCCGCGCGCCGAACTCGTCCTCTACGCCGTCCACGGAACGCTGCATCTCATGGGCCACGACGACCACGCGCCCCGCGCCGCGCGGCGGATGCACGTCCGCACGATGGAGATCCTCGCGTCGCTCGGCTGGGAGAACTCGATCGAGTGGCGGGGGGGCGCCGCGTCCACCGCCGGGGTTCGCCCGGAGGAACGCGCCCGGCCGCGAGGGGAGCGGTTAGCCTCTCCCGGAACGGGACGCAACGCGCGAACGCGTCCCCGAAGAAGGACATGAGCGACTCCGAACCCGAAATGGCGCCGATCCGCATCCCGGTCCCCGCGTCCAGCGCGGAGCCGGAGCCCGCGCCGATCCCCGTCGCGCAGCGGCAGACGATCTTCGTGCCGAAGGATCTGATCGACGGCTACGTGCTCGACAAGTGGCTCGGCGAGGGCGCGATGGGCGCCGTCTTCCGCGCGACCCAGCTCTCGCTCGACCGCCCGGTGGCCGTGAAGGTGCTCACGCCGCGGCTCGCGAAGAACGAGCGCTACCTCAAGCGGTTCCTCCGCGAGGCGCGGTCCGTCGCCCGTCTGAACCACCCGAACGTCGTCTCCGGGATCGACGTGGGCGAGTCGAAGGGGCACCACTACCTGGTGATGGAGTACGTGGAGGGGAAGACCCTCCAGCAGGTGCTCGACGAGCACGGGAAGCTCGATCCCGTGAAGTCCGCGAAGGTGATCCAGCTCGTGGCGAAGGCGCTCGACCACGCCCACGTGAACGGGCTCGTCCACCGCGACGTGAAGCCGGCGAACATCCTCCTCTCCGCGAAGAACGGCGTGCCGAAGCTCTGCGACCTCGGGCTCGCGAAGATCGTGGAGGAGGGGGGCGGCTCGCAGACGGGCGAGGGGCGCGCGCTCGGGACGCCGTTCTACATCTCGCCGGAGCAGGCGCGCGGCGAGGCCGCGATCGACATCCGCACCGACATCTACTCCCTCGGCGCGACCTTCTACCACTGCGTGACCGGCCGTCCGCCGTTCACGGGCGCGACGCCCGCCGTGATCATGGCGAAGCACCTGACCGAGGAACTCGTGCCCGTCCGCGACGTGCGCGCCGAGTGCCCGAAGGGCATCGCCCACGTGATCGAGAAGTGCCTCGAGAAGGACCCGGAAGACCGCTACCAGACGCCGCCCGAACTCGTGGCCGAGCTCACCGAGGTCATCGACGGCTCGTGGAAGGAGCCTCCGCCCTTCCCGGTCGTCCGCCGCCGCTTCCGCCGCCGCTTCCGGTGAGGGTGGACCCGAAGCGGATGCCGGTGCGTCCCGCTGGGTACGAAGCGGGCGCCGGGCTCAGCGCTTCGTGACGCGGCCCGCCTTGAGGCAGCGGGTGCAGACCTTCGCGCGGGCCGGGCGGCCGGCCGTGTCGCGGATCTTCACGTTCTGGATGTTCGGCTTGAAGTGCCGGCGCTCCCGGCTCGTGATGCGGATGCCGATGCCGCCCTTCTTCTTCGCGATGCCGCGCCGGCAGAGCTGGTTGCCCACCTCGGTGCGCTTGCCGCAGTAGTCACAGGTGCGAGCCATGGCGTTGTCCTCGAACAGGTCCTCGAACGTGTCCCTCGGAGTTCCGGGCCGTCCGGGGGCGGGAAACGGGTGAGAATACCCACCCCATGACCCCTGCCAAGAAACGCGCCACCCTCGGGATCGCCCGGCGCACCGCGCTCCGCGCGGCCGCCCTTCCCCTCCTGCTCCTCGCCGCGGGAGCCTGCGCAGGCGGGCCGCGGATGCTCGACCGCCTGCCCGATCCGGATCTCCGGGCCGCCGAGCGAGCGGATCCGACAGGGTTCCTCGGCGACGTCCGCTCGCCCGACCCGGCCGAGCGGCTTGCGGCGGCCCGCGCGCTGGCACGGCTCGGGGGGGACGGGGGCCCGTCCGCCGACCTCGCCGCCGACGTGGCGTCGCTCCTCTTCGCCGACCCGGACCCGGAGGTCCGCGCCGCCGCGTTCTTCGCGGTGGGGGTGACGGGCTCGCCGAAGGCCGCCGGACTGATCGAGCGGCACGCCGCGACCGCGACCCGGGCCGACGCGGCGGCCGCCGCCCGCGGACTCGCCAACTGCGGCGACGAGCACGCCGCGCGGGTGCTCCTCGCGATCGCGCTCCGCCCGGACCATCCGCCGGAGGCCGTCGAGGCGCTCTTCTGCCATGTGCGCTGGGGCGGGAA